>JAJDAW010000127.1 GCA_029261635.1 Nitrospinaceae bacterium | reverse complement strand
GAGCCGTCACCCTGAGTTCATCGATGGTTAGCCGTACAACCTTATGTAACTAGCCATAACTCCATTCTGCCGAGATTAAATATTGTATAGTATTTAACGAATAGATTAGTACGTGTTGATAGGTTAGGTTTTTGAAATCGTTAGTTTGATGAGGTCGCTATGGTAGGTGGAAATGCAATAGCTAATTTTGTTTTAGAATCAATCAAAAACTATCATGAAAGTAAATATGATATTGCTTTGTCTCTAGTATGCTCAGCGATTGATGCAACATCAAAAAAAGAATATCCTGGAATTGACAATAATGGCAAAAGAATTAAAAAGTTTTTGGCTGAAAATACAAGAATTATAAGTGTTTTTGGGTTGCCTGGAATTGCATGTAGTGGTCTAAGAATTGGATATAACCCACCCCTTGGAAAAGAAAATAAAGACTTAATAAAGCAAAAAGATCAAAATGGCCTAATAGGTTTAGAAGATGTAATCTATCATGCCATAAGATGCAATATAATTCATGAGTGCAAGCCTGACCCAGGTATTAAATTTATCGAAGAAACAATGATTGGTGATTTTGATCAGGAATTTTACTTGCCGTCAAGAATTTTAATTGGATTATTATTTTCTGTGATTTTTTCTAGTGTAAATGAAATTGAAAAAACTAATTCAAATTTTGAAGTTAAAATCGGCGATAAAATTTATGGGATTGATGACTTGTGGGGCAAAAAAGATGAGATTCTCGAAATTTATGAAAGTGAAAAGGATATGAATGGACAAGTATGAATAATAGTTTTTCTGATTGTTTTATCCCCTCATCTGCTTTAATCAACTTGCCTACATATACTACACAGGAAATTTATTGAAAACTGGTAAGCTCTATAAAATTTCCTGCACTCCCGCCCTCCATATTTCTAATTCCGGTTTAATAAAATTCCTCCCCTCTCATGAGGGGAGGCTAGGTGGGGTGTGGATTGCTTTTTGGCTTATGTGGTGATAAATCCAACCCTCCCCTAGCCCCTCCCTATGAGGGGAGGGGATTAAACAAGGATCAAAAGAAATCCCTCAAATGATCGGGGTTGAGTCCCTATGAACGGAGGGGCAATGATTCCTTGAGCTGAGAAATCCTTTCGTCCAGTTGAAAAACTATTGCCTTATTACCTCCCTCTTTAGAGGGCGGCATGGTGCTTGCATAATTAGCTATATCAAGGGTTTTGGACTGGTTCCTGACCCCGCTCAATTATTGCGAAACTGGACAAAGACCTTATGTTTAAAGAGATTTCTTGGGAAATAGATCGAGTTTCAAACTGTCAAATTTTTGGTGGATCTAAGGTATAAGCTATGGCGCAAAATGACGTTTTAAGTTTAATTAAGCAAAGACCTCAGGAAATACTGGTTGCATCGGGAATCATTGTGATTCTGGGTGTCATGGTGATGCCTATTCCCACTTTCTTATTGGATATTCTAATTTCTTTCAGTATTACTTTTGCGCTGATCATTTTGATGGTGGCGGTTTTTATGTTGTCGCCTTTAGAGTTCTCTGTTTTCCCTTCACTTCTGTTGGTGATAACGCTTCTTCGGCTTTCGCTGAATATTGCTTCCACCCGAATCATTTTATTAAATGGAGATCAGGGAGCCAGTGCCGCAGGCGAGGTCATCGAATCTTTTGGAAACTTTGTGGTGGGTGGCAACTTTGTTGTTGGTACGGTTGTTTTCATTATCCTGGTAATGATCAATTTTATTGTTATTACCAAAGGTTCGGTAAGAACTTCGGAAGTTGCCGCACGTTTTACGTTGGATGCCATCCCCGGAAAGCAGATGAGTATTGATGCCGATTTGAACGCCGGACTCATTACAGAACAGGATGCTCGCACTCGAAGAAGAAACCTAGAGCGCGAAGCTGATTTTTATGGTTCGATGGACGGTTCCATACGCTTCGTTCGTGGTGATGCTATCGCGGGTATCCTAATCACTCTAGTAAATATTTTAGGTGGATTTGCTATTGGTGTTTTTCAACAGGGTATGGCTGCTTCTGAAGCGGCTCAAATTTATACTTTGCTTACGATTGGTGATGGATTGGTTTCTCAGCTTCCTGCGTTGGTGGTTTCCACAGCAGCAGGTCTGGTGGTGACCCGAGCACAGTCTGATAAAAACCTGCCGGGCGAATTGATGAGTCAACTTCTCAATCAACCTTATGCATTTATCATTGCCTCTGCCATTCTTTTCTTCTTTGGAATGATTCCGGGACTGCCACACTTCCCATTCTTCTTAATGTCGTTGGTAGCTGGAACAATTGCCTACAACAAAATTAAATCGGACACAAAAACCGAGCAGTTAGCCTTGATGAAGAAAGATGATGAGGCGAAAGCACCGCTGCCTGAAAAAGTAGAATCTATTCTTCCTCTCGATGTTATGGAACTGGAAGTAGGGTATGAATTGATCCCGCTGGTGGATGCGGACCGCAACGGTGAACTTCTGGAAAGAATTAAATCCATTCGAAGACAATTTGCTTTAGAGATGGGTTTTATTGTTCCCCCATTGCATATTCGAGATAACTTGCAACTCAAGTCCAATGAATATTCGGTGGTTATCAAAGGAGTGGATGTGGCGCGTGATTCTATAATGATGGGAAGGATACTTGCTATGAACCCTGGAACAACGGAACGAGAATTGGATGGTATTAAAACTACAGAGCCGACTTTTGGACTGCCTGCTGTATGGATTCCGAGTAATAAAAAACAAGAAGCACAAATGGCAGGTTTCACTGTCGTTGACCCTGCTACCGTAATCACCACGCATATTAAAGAAACGATCAAGCGGCATGCACCTGAACTACTGGGACGTCAAGAAACGCAAGCGTTGTTGGATAAATTTAAAGAGACGAACCCGAAAGTGGTTGAAGAGTTAATTCCGAACCTGTTGCCTCTTGGAAAAGTTCAGAAAGTTCTTCAAAATCTACTTAAAGAACAGATTTCTATTAGAGATCTCAGAACAATTCTTGAACAGCTCTCTGATTATGCTTCATTAACTCAGGATGCGGATGTGCTAACAGAGTATGTACGCCAATCCTTAGCTCGTCCTATCACCAAGCAATACCAGTCTACGGATGGAACGCTGTCTGTTTTAACTTTGGATCGAGGAATTGAAGATATTATCGAAGGTTCTATACAAAAAACTGAAACCAGTGCATATCTGGCATTGGAGCCGAATACTGCAGAAAAATTTCTTTCAAAGTTAAGGTCTATGATTGAAAAAATTACGCCGACTCTCGAGACATCCCCGGTACTACTGGCTTCTCCGGGATTGAGAATGCACATACGAAAATTTACGGAACGCTTTTTACCCGATCTTGCAATCATTTCGCACAGTGAGGTTGCTCCTTCAGTGCAAATAAAAACAATAGGTGTGGTGGACTTGAATGCGAATTAAAAAATTTACTGCTAAAAATTATGCCGATGCTCTAGAGCAGGTAAAAAAAGAGTTGGGTGAAGATGCGCTCGTAATGAGCACTCGTTCCATCAAATCAAACTCACCTTTGTCTGGTCGAAGTGTTGCGAATAAGGTGGAAATAACAGCGGCCATTGAATTTGAAGATCCGGTCGATGCAAATATTGAAAATGAACTGGATTTGAATGAAGGCGATGGATTGGATATGAAATCTCTAATCTTCAATCTTTTAAGTGAGAAGGGGCAAGCCCAGACTTTGGGATTAAAGCCCAGCCAGTTTGAAACTTATTCTCATCTGGTGGAAAACGGGTTGGATGAACAACTGGCATCGAAGATATTGAAAAAGTCCATAGCTGAGAACGATGGAAAACCAGCTAAAGAAAAAATGCGTGCGATGAATCTTATGAAAAAGGTCATTCCTTTTGAAGGTGAAATTAACCTGCAAACAGAGGGACCCAAAATAGTTGCATTCGTGGGGCCGACAGGCGTTGGTAAAACCACAACGATTGCCAAGGTTGCCGCAGACTACGCGATTCGTAAAAATAAAAAAGTGGCTCTGGTTTCTCTGGATACTTATAGGTTGGGTGCCGTTGATCAACTACAAATTTACGGGGATATTATGCAGTTGCCAGTTGAGGTGGCAGGAGGCAAAAGCGACCTACGCGAAATAGTAAACAGACATTCCGATAAAGATCTTATTCTAATCGATACCACAGGACGGTCGCATCGGGATAAAGACTACTCACGGCAGCTTAAAGAGATTTTTGCTGCGGTTGGTGGAGTAGAGACGCATCTGGTTCTTAGTGTTACTGCTCAAGAAAAGCTGTTTTCAACGACTTATCAACAGTTTTCACCGCTTGGTGTGGACCGTGTGCTTTTTACCAAGCTTGATGAGGGTTTGAACTTTGGTTCTTTGTTCAACTTTTCAGTGAGAAACCGGGTTCCTCTGTCTTATTTTACTGCAGGTCAGAATGTGCCTGAAGACTTGGAGGTTGCGGCTCCTGACAAGGTAATAAGTTTGATTTTTAACTGATTTCAAGATAAATTAAGGGATTAAGATATGATATTGGACGGGCAAGCAACTACTTTAAAAAGAATGACATACAGTGACATGAACGAATCAGGTTTGAGGGTTCTAGCAGTCAGTAGTGGTAAGGGCGGTGTTGGTAAAACCAATATCGTGGCTAACCTTGCTTATGCCTTGTCTAAACGGGGTAAAAAAGTTCTGGTGGTTGATGCAGATCTTGGCCTGAACAATATCGATATTCTTTTAGGCTTAGCTTCCAAAAAGCATATTGGCCATGTTTTGTCGGGGGAATCCAATGTCGAAGACATTATATTGCATGGCCCGGAAGGCATTCATGTTTTGCCAGCGGGTGACGGACTTCAAGAGTTAACACAACTGGAGACCGAAAAGAAAATGATGCTCATGGATGAATTAGATCGTGTCAGCCGTGGATATGATTTTCTGATTTTTGATACGGGTGCGGGTATTTCCGCTAATGTAACTTTCTTTTGCAGTGCTGCCCATGAAACACTTCTGATTGCCACAACAGAGCCTACTTCGTTGACCGATGTGTATGCGTTGATGAAGATTCTACATAACAACCATTCGCAAAAAAACTTCAGGTTGATTGTTAATTCCGTTGCTTCTGAAAGAGAAGCGCAAGGTGTTTACAGAAACTTGACAGCAGTTACCGATCGTTTTCTTAGCGGTGTTTCTGTTGAATATATGGGATATATACTACACGATCCTAATGTTCCGAAAGCGATCCGTCAGCAAAAAGCTTTTCTAGAGCTTTACCCTTTTTCAAAATTCAGTGGTTGTATCAATGAGCTTGCGGAAAAGATTTCAAAAGAAAAACCGAAATCTATTTCGGGTGAAGGAAATCAACCTTACTTTTGGAGGAGTGCTTTTCAAGCCCAATGAGTCCTGAGAATATACAAAAGATGGCCGCTTCTTTTGGCCTGCTGTCCTTCGGAATCCTATCCATAGGCAGTGTTTTAATGGGAGCGACGGTGTTCACGGGAGTCACTCGCGGGATTGGCGGTTCGATACTTTTTGGGTTATTAGCCTGGGGAGTAGGTTCGATGTTAATGCAAGAAGATGAAGAAGATGCAGGCGATGACGAGGATCAGGAAGAAGACAAGGGCACTCAATTAGATCAAACGGCGTAATGAGAGAATATATAAATGGCTACTAAAGGACATGCAATCAATCAGGTTGAAATATCGGTAGAGAACCGCGAAGAGGTTATTAAGGAATACGCGCCGATGATCAAATATGTCGCGAATCGGATCGCTATGCGGCTCCCTCCACATATCGAAGTGGATGACTTAATCAGTGTCGGCGTGCTGGGCTTGATTGATGCGATTGACAAATACGATGCATCACGTGGTGCCAAGTTTAAAACCTATGCTGAATTCAGAGTGCGTGGGGCTATTCTTGATGAACTGAGATCAATGGATTGGGTTCCGCGATCGGTACGGCAGAAAGCTTCTGCTTTGGATGGAGTCGTTCAAAAATTGCAGAATAAGTTGGGTCGTCCGCCTGAAGATGATGAGGTAGCAGGTGAAATGGGCGTCAGCATGGATGAACTTTTCAATACCATGAACGAAACGAAAAGCATGCCCATTCTTAGCCTGGAAGATTTAGGAATTGCCAAGGAGTCGGGCGAGCAACAAAGCCTTCTGGATTGCCTGGCTGGTAAGGGAGATAACGATCCGCAAACCTCGCTCCGCCTGAACGAGCTAAAAGAGATCATCGCCAAAGCTATCGATACGCTACCCGAAAAAGAGCGTTTGATGATATCTCTTTATTATTATGAAGAACTGACCATGAAAGAGATCGGGGAAGTTCTTGGTATTACAGAATCTCGAGTTTCACAAATCCACTCCAAAGCAGTTTTCAGACTGCGCTCAAAATTGAAAGCTATCATCGCCGAAGAAATGTAATTTTGTTTCGAACCATCCTTGCAAACGCATATTTCGGCAGTTTTTAATGTTTAAAAATATTGCTAATTGCTATTAGATCTTTAGTGCGAAAATTTTTATTGTACAATCCTCTTTTGCCCTTTTCTAACTCCTTTCAAAATTGAGTGTATTGTTTTGTTGTCATTTTCTTCCTCACCTCTTTTAAGTAAAATCTTTTTGACTTTTTGTTGAAAGTGTAATTTCTATTTGGGTGGCTATTTATCTAAATAAAATTCGTTATGTGTCAAAAATAAGATTTGCCGCCCTTTTGTTAGTTTGGTGTGGTTTTTTTCTGATGAATACATGTTCCTAGTATACAGGTGCAAGAAGTGGGGCATTCAATTCCAGCAAAGTGGTTGTTCGCGATTTTTCCATTGTAAAGCTTGATAACTCTTATGCTGGGTTAATGGCGTATTGTGATTCTAAAAAAATAATCCATGTTTACTCTGATATGGGGCTAGCTGCACATATTAATTTTTTTAGTAAGGGAAATATTATTGCAGGAGTGTATGACCAAGATAAAAGGGTAAGGAGAAAAGATCAGGTTTTGCCTTCGAAGAAATCCTTTTCTATAGTTATTGCAATTTTTAATGAACATCATTTAAAAACTTATAAAGCCTTTCTTGATAAAATGTCGTTAAAGTTTTCAAAGGAATTGGTGGATGGGAAATATTGGGTTTTAACGGATTTTGTTGGCGCTCCTGCGGATATTGATAAGCTCCGGCATCTAATTCCTTTAAACTTCTGAGAGGTGGCCGAGGTCAGGCGGTGCGATTATTGATTTCTAGCGGGTTCTCAAGAAATTGAAAATATTGGTTATCAATTTTGCTGCTTGGGCTACATCTTGATTCCCCAGGTTCATTCCTGAAATCTTTTCATCCATAATGGCAGTGAAATATTTTTCAATTAGTTCTTTTTTATCTTCGCGGGATGATTCCATTATTTTGACAAGCCCACCCACATCAACCCAAAATCCGCTACATTTTGCGCATTGGTTGACCTCTGTGTCATGTTTTTTGCTGAAAAAGTGACGATACAAAAGTGTCGTTTTGCATTGAGGGCAAGGGTGTTCCGCTCCGCGATAGGTCTTTACCCCATCAGCTAATTCAAAATGAAGAAGTGCAGACCCGGCTCCTGACTTGAGATACTCAATCTTTCTTGTCTGTGTAAGATTAAACCAAAGCCCCCCACATGAGCCGCTACAAATATTGACTTGAACTCCTGAAACCTTGTGCTCCGTTAATTCGTTTTCGCAGGCGGGGCATTTCATAGGTTGCTCAGGCCTTAATAAATTTTATTTTCTTCTGGAGGACGAGTTTTCCAGCGTCGATGACCACACATCCAAGGTGTGGGGTTATCTTGAATAACAGACTCTATGAACGTTTGCATTTGTTGAGTCCAGTTTAGAATGTCTTGATCTTTGTTTTCCGATTTCACAAGGATGAGTTCAGGTCCGTATTCAATCTTATAAGTGCCCTTTTCTGTGGGGGAACAAAATAAAGGTAAAACCGGAGTCCCGATCCGATAACTGAGTTGTGCTACCGCTCTGGGAGTAGAAGCTTTCATTCCAAAAAAATCTACGAATAGCCCACCCCTTGCTGTGTTTTGATCCATCATGACGGCAACACCACTGTTGTTTTTCAACTCTCGAACCATTTTTAAAAGTGAATCATCACGATAAAATACCTGGTTGCCAGTTGTGGTTCGTAATTTGGTTACGAATGTATCCAGATAGGGGTTGTCCAGTTTACGTACAATAGAAGATAAGGGGCAGATTCCAAGCAAGCCGTGGTGTAGACCCATTATTTCCCAGTTGCCGTAATGTGCGGTTAGGAAAAATATCCCCTTCTTTTTCTCAAGACATTTTTTAAGGATATCTAGTCCTTTTGGTTCTTCTTCTATTAACTCGTGAACTCTTTCTTTGGTGTTGGTGGTGACCCAAACACTTTGAACTGCGGAAACAGCTAGAGCTTCAAATGAACTTTTTACGATGCGTTTTTTCTGGTCTGACGAGTAGCTGTCAGAAAACATAATATCCAAGTTTGTGAAAGCTGATTTTTTCCGTTTCCCTGAAAACCGAAAGACCAGAGCTCCCAAACATCGACCAAAAGTGATCACCTGTTTTTGCGAAAGAGGGGTTACCCCTAGTATGAGTATGCGGACGAGAATGTATTCAAGAAAATGCCGAATGGGTTTCAAAATTCTGCCTATTGCTCCGCAATGGCGTGTGCAATTGCATGGGTGTTGTCGTGAGAAATAGAAATGTGGATGGATTTAAGTTCAAGCTTTTCGAAAAGTTCTTTGCCTTTTCCTATCATTATTAATATTGGCTTCCCCGTTTTTTCATTGATTACTTCCATATCTTTAAACCCTAAGGCCCCAGTAATTCCTGTTCCAAGACATTTCGATACCGCTTCTTTTACGGCAAACCTGGCTGCAAAATGTTTGGCGGGGTCTCCTTGAGATTGGCAATAATCAATTTCGGTGGATGTGAATATCTTTTGTTCAAATTTTGGCGAGTATTTCTTTATAGAGTTTTTTATCCTGTCGATTTCAATAATGTCCAGCCCTGTTCCGAATATCATAATGACTCCTGAGTTTGCAGACATCCTTTTAAGCATTCCTGGATATTTTTAAAGTCTATTTCCCCTGCTCGAATGAGTTGAACAGGGGTGTCAGTGGCATTTATAAGAGTTGAAGGATTCCCTCCTTTGCAATCACCTATATCCAGTATGAGATCAATCTTTTCGCCAAAAGTATCTTGAACTTGTTGTGCCGTTGTTGCCGGAGCACCTCCGCTTATATTTGCACTGGGTGCAGTCAAGGGGTGATCCAATGCGGATAAAATCTTTCGGGTGATCGGGTTCCCAGGTTGCCTTATCCCAATTAAGTCCGCAGTAATATTTTCGTGAATAGAAGAGGGTTTAGGTTTAAAAAGAAGTGTTAATGGACCTGGCCAGAAGGTCTGCATAAGTTTAATACATGCAGCCGAGGGTTCTTCAACAAGATTTTCTAATTTTGAAACGGAGTCAATGAGGAGAAGGAGTGGTTTCTCTGGATCACGACCTTTTATTTCATAAATTTTATCTACAGCAATTCTATTATAAGGATTTACTCCCAGACCATAAAATGTGTCCGTGGGAAAAGCTACAATCCCTCCTGCCTTCAGGACCTTTTTTGTTTCAGAGAGAGCGCTCTCCCATGAACCAGGGTCAACCTTTAAAATTTGCGGCATGAGGCGTTTCCAACTTCTTACTTTTTAGTTCGACTGCTTTGGCCTGTTGTTTTCTATACTTTACAAGTTGGCTGGCAAGTTTGTCGTCTGCTAATGCGAGTATCTGAACTGCAAGAAGACCTGCGTTTTTTGCTCCCCACTTTCCAATGCTTACTGTTGCAACAGGAATTCCTCCCGGCATCTGTGCGGTTGATAGGAGTGAATCTAGTCCGTTTAAAGGTGTGGAATTAATGGGAACCCCAATAACAGGTAATGTGCTTTCGGCGGCAATCACTCCAGCAAGATGCGCAGCACCACCGGCTCCAGCAATAAAGATACGTAGACCTCTTCGCTTCGCACCTTGAACATATTTGCGGGTGCGTTCCGGGGTCCGGTGAGCAGAAGTTACTAATACTTCATGAGCAATGTTAAACTCCTCAAGTATCTTGCTGGCTCCTTCCATTATAGAAAAATCTGAGTCACTTCCCATTACGATTCCGACTAAGGGCTTATTCAAAATTTCGTCCTCCTGAAAACAAATTTAACTGAGTAGCTGTGAGGTGCTTTTATATCAATTTTTTCAGATAGGATCAAGGTATAGAGGCCCTATACATCCTCGCAAACGGTACGAAACCCAAGAAAAGAAGTGCAATAACTTTTAATGAAAGAAATACGACGCCAGGGCGCAATATGTTTAAAGTGGGTGATAAAGCTTCCACCTCTGGCAATTTTATAAGTCAGTCCATTCGACTTGCTATTACGTCCATTTTCAGGAAGGTTTTTTGTATCTTCCACCCATTCGAAAACATTGCCATATAAGCCTGCCACTCCACCGCAGTGCTCATTTTCAGGAAAATGATCTACGGGTAAGGTGCCGCAAATGCCAGTTTCTTCAATATTACAAAATTCGACGGCTCTATCCTCATCCCAATAGAACTGATTGGCGCTTATTTTACCAAAATTGCTGGCGACATATTCCCATTCCTTTTCAGAGGGAAGGCGAATGGCTTGTCCAGTTGCTTCACTTTTCCATTTGCAAAAAGCTTTAGCATCATTCCATGTCACCTGCGTCACAGGGTGACTGTGTTTCCCATAAAGTGAGTCAGATTGCCCATCAGGACAAAGCCAGAAAGCATTTTTATCTGGCGTTAGGCTGGGATTGGAAAAAGATGCAGGTCCGGTACTACCGTGCAACGCCAGATTACCATTGTGATAGACGATTGCATCGATAAGGGTCTCTGCCTCTGTTTTGTATTGAGTTTCACTAATGAATTTATAAAATTCTACATTGGTCACTGGATATTTATTAATTGAAAAAGGCTTTTCAATTGCTATTTCCCGGTGTGGCGCAGAATCCTTTTGTCGTGGATGCCCCATCAAAAACTTTCCATCGGGAACCTTGATCCACTCGCCCCATTTTTCGCTGAATTTGTAAAGATATTCGGTGATGTTGGAATTTTGTTCACTTGCAGTAGCAGAGCCCAGGCGTTGGCGAATAGCTAAAGGCCACTCAGCTTTAGCGAGAGCATCATCGTACTCCATAGGTTTCTTTTCATCTTCGTCGGGAACAATTTCAATCTGCCCTTTTTCTTTTTCCACTTGAAAAGCTTCGGAAAGATCCTCAAATGCTTTGCCTAGATGAGAAAGTTTATCTTCATAATGTGACAGGCTTTCCAATAGTTCAGCTTTTCGTGATTGATCTTCTTCATTCATTGAGTTTTTAACATCTGCGAGTTCTTGAACGAAGGTTTGATATTCCTCAACTCGGCCACGTAAATCTTTTTCCATCACGTCCACCATTGATTCGCGTTGTTTTAATCTTTCGTGAAGGACTTTTTCTGAAGCCGCAGATTCTTCCAGAACTAATTTTTCTTTTTCCTTTAAGCTGGATGTGAGTCGCGTGGCCTCATCTTCCATGGTCACTATGCGCTTTTTAAAATCTTCATATTCAGAGCCTTGCGCCTGGAGAATTTTGTCGTAAGTTGTTTGAAATTCATCAAGAAATTTTTTCACTTCAACCTGATGTTGCACGACATCTGATTTTATCAATTGGATTTCTTGTAATTCAGCCATGACTTCTGCTTCGATTTCTTCATTTTTCTTCTGATTGGCTTTTTCTTCAGCCATTTGCTTTTGCTGAAGCTCAAGAACTTTTTGTTCATCGGCTTCTATTTTTTCTTCCCTCTTGTCTAGAACCATTTCTTTTTCAATCTGCCCTACCTCGAGAGAGTTTTTAAACTCTTCGAATTCTTGATTGATAAGGCCCAGTTCATTTGTTTCCCTTTCAACGAGAGTTTCTTCTTTTTCTCGCAGGCGTTTTTGGTTTTTTAG
>JAJDAW010000126.1 GCA_029261635.1 Nitrospinaceae bacterium | reverse complement strand
AAGCATAAGTACAAGGCCAGCAAAAAGGCACACGAGGCTAAAAAGAATCAGAAAATTGTTCATGTTAAAGAAGTTAAGTTTCGGCCTAACACCGATCAACATGACTTCGATTTCAAGTTAAAGCATGTACAGCGGTTTCTTGAAAATGGCGACAAAGCGAAGGTTGTCATATTCTTTAAGGGTCGAGAAATTGTTCACCGTGAGTTCGGGCAGAAAGTTTTAGAGCGGGTCGCCGAGCAAACAGAAGATATAGCTGTTATTGAGCAAACAGCAAAACAGGAAGGCCGTACACTGGTTATGATACTGGCCCCTAAATCTTTTAAGTCTAAAAAGGGGAGTTCGACAAAAAACCCTAAGCCAGCAATAGCGGCAGAAGACAAAGCCGAAGTTAAAACCGAAGAAAAAACGGATGCCCCTGAAGCTCAGGAAGCATCAGAAGAATCCAGCACCGAAGTTGTGGTGCCAAATAACGAGAGTTAACAATGCCAAAAATGAAATCAAACAGTGGGGCTGCCAAGAGGTTCAAAAGAACAGGCAGCGGTAAAATTCGTAAAAATAGTGCTTTCACCAGCCATATTCTTACGACTAAAACAACAAAGCGAAAAAGAAATTTGCGTAAGTCCAGTATCATGGCACCATCCGATACGAAACGCATTAAAGTATTAATACCTTACTAACCCTCTAGTGAGTGAGGGGCGCAGCTTTCTTACAGAGAGCTGGGTGGTTACGATGAAAACAGGAGAACTTTAAGATGCCACGTGCAGTAAACGGGACAGTTTCCCGAAAAAGACGAAAAAAAATATTAAAGATGGCCAAAGGCTATCGGAGCGTACGTAGTACCGCATTCCGTAAAGCTCGTGAAGCTGTTGAACATGGTCTTTGTTATGCCTACCGCGATCGTAAAAATCGCAAGCGCGAATTTCGACGACTTTGGATCGCTCGTATCAACGCTGCGGTAAGAGCAGAGGGAATGAATTACAGTCAGTTCATGTATGGCTTGAAAAAAGCCGACATCCAAGTGGATCGAAAAATGTTATCTGACCTCGCCATTAATAATCAGGAAACCTTTAAATCCCTTACCGAAACTGCCCGCGCGCAACTCGCTTAATTTTTGCGAGCTGAAAAATGCACTGGGTAGTAAAACCGAATCCGCCCCTTTATACAGGGGCGTTGGTCGGAAATCCGAATGATTGAAATCATTAATAAACTCCGTCAGGATTTCGATTCTCGCCTGAACTCCGCCGCCGACCCCAAACAACTCGAACAAATACGAATAGATTTTCTTGGTAAGAAGGGTTCGTTGCAGGGTCTGATGAAAGACTTGCGCAACGCTTCTCCCGAAGAAAAGCCTAAGCTTGGCAAAGATATCAATCTGCTGAAGCAACATGTTGAAAATAAAATAAACAGCAAGGGTGCTTGTCTCGGTACGAAATCCTCCAAAAAACCTGAAGAAACTTTCGATACAACCTTACCGGGAAGAAAAGAGCTGACGGGAACGTTGCACCCCATCACTCAGGTTATGGAGGAAATCACTTCTATTTTTTTCGGGTTAGGATTCCAGGTAGAAGAAGGGCCGGAAATTGAAACCGATTACTATAATTTTGAAGCTCTGAACATTCCGAAAGACCACCCGGCCAGGGACATGCAAGACACATTCTATATAGAAGACGAAACTGTTTTGCGCACCCACACATCCCCGGTTCAAATTCACACTATGGAAAACCGCGAGCCGCCGTTACGTATCATTGCTCCGGGAAAAGTTTATCGCTGCGACTCCGATGTCTCGCACACGCCCATGTTCCATCAGATTGAAGGATTGATGGTTGATGAAGGCGTGTCTTTCAGTCACTTGAAAGGCATCATGAATATTTTCCTGCAAGGGGTGTTTGGTAAGGACACGAAGGTCCGGTTTCGGCCCAGCTTTTTTCCATTCACTTGCCCCAGCGCTGAAGTCGATATCCAATGTGTGATGTGTAGCGGTAAAGGGTGCCGTGTTTGTTCGCAAACAGGTTGGATAGAAATTTTGGGTGCGGGGATGGTCGACCCTGCCGTGTTTAAGTCCGTTGGTTACGATTCTGAAAAGTGGACTGGGTTTGCTTTTGGTCTCGGCATCGAGCGCATTGCCATGTTGAAGTTTGGCATCAATGACATCCGCCTGTTCTTCGAAAACGATCTCCGCTTCCTCAAACAATTCCCCCACTAGACTAGCGTGGGTGGTAACTTGCAATAACGATTAACGCTGGCAAACCCTTTCTCGGCTCAACAAGTCTCTATTACCCTCTGGATCTGCCGACCTTATGAAACGATCTTCTCGAATATTTGATCTCATAATAGGTGTAGGATTGATAGGTGTTGCTGGTTTTGCAATGCTCTATTTCCTCGTCAATGAACGTTTCGAATGGATTCCTGAACAAGTGCTGGAGTTGGCGCGTGATCCGGAAATTTTAAAAAGTCCGCCTGCAAAAAAATGCTCTGAGTGCCACAAGGCCATTTACGAGGCCTGGAAAGACAGCCGGCATTCCATATCGTGGACCAGCGAAAATTTTATAGAAGCCTCGGAAAATCGCACTAAAGAAAAATGTCTTCCTTGTCACATTCCAAAATCGGTACGAGGTGAAAAGCCCAGTCCAAGGTTAGACCTTCGTGATGAAGGCATCTACTTCGTTTCCTGTCATTTCATAGATAATAAAATGCAGGGCCCTTATGACCTGCTTTCTCCACCCCACCCTACTTTTCGCAATCCAGATTATGTGCGATCTAATTTTTGCGGTTCCTGTCACCAGAAAACTTTTAAAGAGTGGAAGGCGACCAACGTGGAAGATACCTGTCAGGATTGCCATATGCCGCGCAAGAAAGGTCGCTTGACGCAGAAGGCAGGTTTTAATTTATTGCATAAAAAAAGATGGGTGGGCGATCACCGTTTCCTACATGGTGAGATTAAGGAAAAAGATGTGATTATGGAATCGGGATGGGAAGAAAACTTTTTTATAATCAGTCTTAAGAATCAAACCATACCGCATTCTGTCCCGACGGCTGATAATGGCGACCCCAGGCTATATCTCTACATAAAGTTTTTTAATGAGGCCGGAGAAGAGGTTGATAATGCCAAAGAAATCATTGCTCCTCAACAGGAGACGGCATTACCCTACAATAAAAAAATTCAATATCGATATCGACTGTTTGATAAAATATTCAAGGCGGAAGTTGAATTGAAATATCAACCCGCATGGTCGAAAGAAAAAACAACTGTGCGCGCTGAGACAGTGCGCCGATAAAAAATAAATTATTATTTTAATAGTAAGGAGAGCCGGAATGAATTTTTTACGATTTATTTTGATAGCCGCAGCATTTATTTTTATCGGGATACTTCCGGTTCATGCTAAGGACATGGTTGTTAAAGAGCCGCCCAAATCTTTGAGCAAATATTATCCGCCAGAAAGTAAGCAGCCTAAATGGATCCAGCAAATGCATAAAATGAGCACTCATTTTGGTGGTGTTTTTGTGAATCTTAAAGAAAAGGATTTTGAAAACGTTGATATGCATGCTGACAAGTTAGTGGAAGAATACAAAAAGACATCTGAGATGGTGCCAGAGTGGGAAGAGTATTTTGACATCAAAGCCGCGGAGGCATTTGCCGCTGCCGCAAAAACTCATGACATTGCAAAAGCCGGTAAAGCATCGGGTGGACTTGGTAAAACTTGCGGCAAATGTCATGCGGAGCAGGAAGTAGCGGTTTGGGCAAAATTTCATTGGCCCAGTTTTCATAAAATAAAAGTCACCGACCCCATCAGTGAGAAAGAGATTGAGTTTGACGATTATATGGGCAGTATTTCTTCTTCCTTTAAAGGGGTTACCGTTAATTTTGGTGAAGGCCAGTATGATCGTGCTGCAAAAGCTTTGAAGGTTTTCAAATCGCGGTACATGGAACTCAAGTCAACCTGCTCCAAATGCCATGCGACGCAGGATGTAAAACGTTTTTATGTGGGAAAAGATGCAGACACCGCATTTGCCGGGCTAAGCCAGGAGCTCAATTCTGAAAAACCCAATCCGGGAAAATTTTGGAAAAACATCGGTCTACTCGGCAAAACAGGATGCAAACATTGCCATCTGGTACATCGGACCAATTCGTTTATCCAGGAAATGTGGGAGAAATAACCGCAGAACCTCATAAAGATCAAAGCTATTGTTTAAGTTGGTTTTTTAATAGTAACAGTTTTGTAAACATTTGTGGTTTGAGCATGCCATTGGTTTAAATTTGTGCTTTTTCGGTGTAACATATTATCTTTGTTAATCAAGTCTCTAGCAGGAGTCGTTTATGGCGATCCGTCAAAAGTTAAAACTGGGAGATGTTCTGGTTCAAGCGGGGGCGATTACCTCTGATCAATTGAATCAGGCTTTAGCCAAGCAGCAGGCTAAAAAAATTCCGCTCGGACAAGCTCTCGTTGAGCTGGGTTTTATCACTGAAGAAAAATTTCTGACCAGTCTGGCGAGCCAGTTAAAAATTCCATATCTGGATATGCAGGGAGTCAAAATTTCGCAGGAAGCTATTCGCAAGGTTCAAGAGAGCGTAGCGCGAAAACATAAAGTGATTCCCATAGATATTGAAAACGGTTCGTTGAAGTTAGCCATGACGGATCCGCTAAATATTTTTGCAGTCGATGAAGTTACGATTCAATCGGGGATGGATGTGATCACGGTTTTAGCTGCGGAATCAGATATTGAACGGGCAATCCAGGAACAGTATGGGGTTGCGGCTTCTATTAAAGCGGCGGTAAAAAGCCTCGGAGTTCAGGAAGAGAAGAAAGAGGAGGCGGCGGCTTTTATCTCGGGTGATGCAGGCCCGGCTACAATCGATGCTACCGAAGCGCCTGTAGCCAAACTTGTAGAAATGATTCTCAAGCAGGCATTGGACGATGGTGCCAGTGATATTCATATTGAACCCACAGAAGACTCGCTGAGTATTCGTTATCGTATTGACGGGGTTTTGTTTGAAGCAACGAAACCACCGAAGTCGGTGGAGTCGGCTTTAATATCGCGCATCAAGGTTCTGGCTAAAATGGATATCGCCGAAACGCGAGCCCCGCAAGATGGTGGATTCTCTGCCAGACTCGGACC
>JAJDAW010000125.1 GCA_029261635.1 Nitrospinaceae bacterium | reverse complement strand
CGACTCAAATCGGTTTGGGGCTGCGGATTATTTTACATGGGGGTTTCGATTGAAGGCGGAGAAGAGCTTCACGATACCATCACCACGATTCCCGGCTCTTTTAAGAAAACGACACAGGGACTTGAAAGACTGATTGCACGCAAACAGGAATTAAAATCTAAGTTTCCACTCATCCATCTCACTTGCGTGATCAATCCTGGAAATGTGATGGACCTTGTTCCTCTATATGAATATGCAAATAGGCTTGGAGTGAATGTTTGCAATTTTGTTGTGAGCAGTCCAGCGACTTACTGGCATGGAAAAGATTATGATCAGGATCACCATCTGGATCGCCCGACGGCACCGGTCGAAGAAATTGAACCGAAAAAACTGAGTCGCGAACTATCTCGACTCGAAACACTGAGTCAGAATTTTAAAACGAAACTAAGGTTTTCGCCGAACTATATCACGGTCGAAGAAATTGTTCGTTACTACTCCAATAAAAGTTCTTATAAAGACTACCGGTGTTTTATTCCGTGGGCAAAAGTGGCTTTTTCTGCCTACGGCGATGTATTCAGTTGTCCTCATTATAGAGTTGGGAATCTAAATGACGGTAGCGATCTCACTTCCTGGAACTCAGATCGCATCAAGGGGTTCCGTGAGAAATTAAAATCGGAAGGAATATTTCCAGGTTGCCTGGGCTGCTGTCAATCGGAATACATTGGTGGGGCTGCCCCTGAAGGGGAAGCGGTAAGAATTCGCGAAACCGAGATGGCGTGTGTTCGTCAGCAATGACTTCTTCCTCTCAAAAGAGACGAGTTCTAAAATTAGAATTAATCAATCACCACGAATGATATGGATAAACAAATAGAAATTTCAATTGTCGTTCCTGTTTTCAATGAGGTCTCTCTTATTGAAGAATTATTTTCAAGGCTTAAGGTAGTCTGCGACAAACTGAATCAGTCTTACGAAATTGTGATTGTAGACGATGGCAGTACTGATGGCTCTTACGATAAGTTAAAACAGATTCAGGCGAATGAAAACGCATTACGCATTGTTAAACTTACTCGAAATTTTGGACAACAGGCTGCGGTGCTTGCCGGATTCAGGATCAGCAAAGGCGATATCATTGTTCAATTGGATTCAGACCTGCAAAATCCCCCTGAAGAAATACCAAAACTTCTAAATGCCATGTCCGATGACATTGACATGGTTACCACGGTTCATCGCAAACGGCGAGATGGCATGATGCGAGTCCTCGGATCGCAATGCTTGCTTAGAATCGGGCAAGCTCTTTTTGGCGATTCGGTAAAATTGAATTTAAGTTCGTTCCGTGCTATTCGTCGTAGCGTTGTGGAAAAGATTGAAGCTTGTAAGGACAGGTCCCGCTATATGGCAGTTTTGATGAGTTGGATGGGATTACCCAGCATCGAAATTGAAGTGGAACATCACGAAAGAAAAAAAGGAAATACCAAATACAATATTCTTAACCTATTGAAACTGTCATGGGATCTAATAACAGGTTACTCCAGCTTTCCACTACGTATGGTAACCTATATGGGATTATTTGGTGCTTTCCTAGGGTTTTTAATGATGGCTTTCTTGCTGTTCCAAAGAATTGTAAACGGAATCTTGATTGAGGGTTTTGTGGTTTTACTCGCGGTGTTTGCATTTTTTGCCGGTGTACAATTATTGTCCATTGGGTTTTTGGGAGAATATCTGGGCCGGGTGCACCATCAGATTCAGGAACGTCCTGACTATATTGTTGAGAAAGTTATCGAATAATGCGTGTCAAACCCCTCACATCACTAATCATCGAACCGACCAATACCTGCAACCTACGTTGCACTTTTTGTTTTGTGACAGATGGTATGACGCGAGACGAGGGGTTCATGGATTTAAAGCTGTTCAAAAAAGTCATCGATGACACTCCAGACCTTGAGCATCTATGCATGCATAACTGGGGAGAGCCCTTACTGCATAAAGAAATTTTTGAAATGTTCGATTACGCACATCAGGCGGGTGTCAAACATATTGTCATGAACACCAACGGAACTTTGTTGACAGATAAGATGGTCAACAAGATCGTTGAAAGTCCGCTAAACATCATTCGGTTTTCCATCGATGGTTCTGCAGATACTTTTAAAAGAATTCGTGGTGTCGAACTTCAAAAAATAAAAGAGAATATTCTTCGACTAAAAAAAGCTAAGGAGGCAAAACGGCCTGAACTTAGCATGGGAGTTGTCTTTACAGTTGAAGAAGATACTCAAGAGGATGTTGAAGATTATATCGATCTCTGGGAAACTATTGTCGATCATGTTCGCACACAACCGAAGCTCATTCAAAGTCCGCGTAGCGAGCCCTGCCCCGAACCTTTCGGCAAAGATTACGGTAAACTGGTTGTCCTTTGGGACGGCACTGTTATCCCCTGTTGCGTTGACTATAACGCGACTCTTAAACTTGGGAACGCCAATAGCGACCGGGTCAGCGACTTATGGAATAACTCCGAAATTAAAGCTTTACGCAATCAGCACGAAAAAGGAGACTACCCAAAAGTATGTGTTAATTGCAATGAATGTGAAACTTCAACAACTGAAAAGCGTTTCTTTTTTGACGAAATTCAGGAAGCGATCTAGTTGTATCTAATATGACAACCCTCCTCAAAGAAAAAGTCTTAGAAGAAAACCGGCGCGTTCACGCTCTTGAGAACCAGTTATATCTATCCCGCCACCCAGAACAAACTAATTTTTTTCAGAATTCTATTGTGGAAAAAACTTTAGACCAAATCTGTCGCGATATGGGCTCAAATTCAAAAATCCTTGATCTCGGATGTGGCACCGGGTATCTATTTTTAAGATTTTTACGAAGAGGGTTCGACGTGACAGGTCTGGACCTTTCCAATGAAATGATCCAAGTATTAAGGAATTCTGTTTCAGAAAACGAAAAAGATCGCGCCCATTTAAACGTCGGTGACGTGGAAGAGTTTTTCGAAAAGAATCAGGAGGAATTTGATCTTGTGGTTTTTTCTGCAGTGCTACATCATCTTTTTGACTATGAAATGGTTTTAAAAAAAGCCTGTCGGAGACTCAAAACAGGAACAAAAATTATGATATTTTTTGAACCCTTGAAGCAGTCGGTAGCCTCTTCATTTTCTTATGCTTTTCATCGTGGTCTTTCGTGGATAGATGAGAAGTTTTATCGTTTTGAAATGAGCATGCGGGATATACCCTTACTGGAAGATGAATATCATCATTCCGACTACCAACGCCAATTTGGAGGCATTGATCCAAGGGATATTGAAAAAGTTTTAAGGGAAGAAAACTTTTCGATTTTGAACATCGAAAAATATTGCGCACGTCGATTTGGAATCAATGCATGGTTGGCGAATCGAATCTTGAAGACTCAGAATACGTTTAATATTTTAGCAGTCCGGGGCTAAGCCGATAAATTTTCCTTCGCTGAACCTACGAAATCCCCAAGTGTTGCAAAAGTGTTTTTGAAAATTCACTTTCCCCTGCGTCATTCATATCAAGAAACGCCACTCCAATATCGAAATATGAATCAAAGCTTTCTACTCTTGCCACCTGCTTAGTGACGGTTAGTGGATCCGCTTGACCTTTAATAGAAAGTGCAATTTGGACCTGCGAACCAATTTTAATTGCTACGGGGCTTTCAAAAAGAATTCCGGACGAACTGACATTTTTCCCTTGGGCATTCAATTCCTTCGGGTTCAGGCTTTCAGTAACCGATTGGACTTGGACTTCCTCTGAAATACCTATCCTCAGATAATGCCGCTTCTCTAAGTCATGAATGAAGATTCGGTTTCTACCACTCTCTTTTGCTTGATAGAGCGCAACGTCTGCAGCGTGTACCAGCTCATGGGCTTCTTTCCCATCTGCAGGATAAGAGGCAATACCCCCACTCAGGGTAACGTTAAACCTTTTACCCTCAAATTCAAGTCCTGTTTCTTCAACCTTTTTTCGGATTCTTTCGGCAATCACCAGAGCATTCATTTTCTCAGTTTCGGGAAGGATCAGGACCAATTCCTCGCCGCCATAACGACACGCCGTATCTTCTGTACGCTTCATCGTTTGAAGAATATCGGATACAACCTTCAGAGTTAAATCACCTGCCTGGTGACCGTATGTATCGTTAAGTTTTTTGAAGTTATCCAGATCGATAAAGAAAACGGAAAAACTACCATCGTACCTTTGTACTCGGTTCATTTCCCCCTGCAGAGCATCATCAAAGTACCGCCGGTTAAAGAGTCCTGTTAAGCCATCCGAATAAGATTGCTTTTTTGTTTCTTCGAGCATCTTCAATTCTATGATAGCGGGGGTATTGATATTTTTTTCCACATCGCTGAAATAGTAGCAGACCGCCGTCATCAAGCTTATGGCATGACCCAGTTTCGTTTCTAATTCTTCTTTATGTTCAACGATGCGAGTCCAGTTCTTCTTTGCATCTTCAGGACTGAATTCTAACTGCGTCAAAACGCTCAGGAGAGTGTTATAAACTTGCTCCCCTTCTTTTTTCGCCAATGAAGCAATGGAGTTCAAACTCCCATCTTCATTAGAACCCAGAGAAGCAATTATTTTTTGTCGTAAGTCGCTCATAGCAAATCCACTAGTTAAAACGGCGTGTTAATGGTGAGACGACTGATCCTATCATTTATAATAGGAAAATCAATATATTCGGCAAGGTTGAATTCCTATCAATGATTACTATCGTTGTTAATCTTTAATGACGATCAAATCCCGCTTTGACTTTTCAAACTATTTCTAGAACTTCAATTCCGGCCAAGGCGGTGGATTTTTGCAATGCGTCTTCACCCCTAGGTGTGAGCCTATTACCCGCAACATTCAAAAACTTCAGACCTGAAAGTGTCTGCGAATTGGCAAGATGAATTGCACCCTCATCGCCAATAACATTCAGAACCAGCACCAATCGTTTTAAGCTGGAAAGGTTCTTGGATTCTGAAATTGCCTTAGCACCCGGCGCGTGAATCCAGTTTTCATTTTCGACGGAAAGAGTTTCCAGTTGCAGCAAGGTGGTTGAACGCGCCAGAGCTTCGGCACCTCTATCTGAAATGTTATTATTGTTCAATCTTAGAAATTTCAAAGCAGAACAATTTTCCGAATTTGCCAACGCGGCCGCTCCCTCATGATTCAGCTTGTTTTCTCCAAGATCAAGGCTCTCCATCGATTTCATATTGATGGATTCCGCTAAAGCTTGGGTACCCTCAGCACGAATGTCATTGTTGTTCAAGTCTAGAGCGCGCAGTCCAGTTATGGTTTTAGACTGAGAAAGCGAAATTGCACTGTCTGTTGTCAAACCATTATTATGCATCACCAGTTTTTCGAGATTGGAGAATAAAGGCGATTCCGCCATCGCATAAACACCCTCATCCCCCACATGATTATTATTAAGGATCAAGGTTTTTAGATTGGGGAATACCATAGAGCGACAAAGCGCTTCTAGGCCTTCTTCGGTCAACCCGTTGTCAGACAAGTTTAGCGTGGTCAAAGACTCAAGAGGTGGAACTTTTGTCAGAAACCGCAATCCCTCATCGCCAACACCTGTATCCCGAAGATTTAATTCTACGCATTGTCGACCTAAAGATGAATCGGCAAGAGATTTGAGACCCAGCCCCTCGAGGCGATTGTAAGACAGGTTCAGCCGGCTTAATTTTTTAAGCGAACCCGCCATGGAAAGTACTTTTGCTCCAAGCGAACCTAATTCGTTACTGGAAATGTCGAGGTATTCAAGATGCGTCAAAGACAAACATTTTGACAGGAAAAATATTGCCTCATCATCCAGATTGTTATTCGCAAGAGTAAGCGTTTCGAGACCGGAAAATGAATCGGAAGCACAAAGAGGTTGCAGGCCTGCGGAGTTGAGACCTGTCTGATCCAGATCAAGATACTTCAGGCTCTTGATTGGGCTAAAAGCAGCGATGGCTTTAAAGTCATCCACCTTCAGTTGACAGCCGTTGAGTTTTAAACTTTCTCTATCGGCGCTGATTTTTTCTTGGATTAAAGTTCCTAAATCCGGGTTCTCGGTATTCTTTTCAAAATGCCGAAGATAACTCAGACTGTCGTCAATGTCTTTCGCTTCTGCCATAACTCTTCCTTTGTGAAAGGACCCAAATTATAGCATTATTAACAAGCAGGTCTGTCTATTAGAATTATAAAAGGGGTGTGGTTTAATTGAAGTGAACAGATACAGCTTTGGAGACGCCTTTTTCTTCCATGGTAATTCCATAGAGGGCGTTGGCGAAGGTCATAGTCTTTTGGTTGTGGGTGATAATAATAAACTGAGTGTTAACAGCCATCTCTTTCAGCATTTCCTGGAATCGGACCACATTGGCCTCATCGAGCGGGGCATCCACCTCGTCAAGCAAGCAAAAAGGGCTAGGACGGACCTTAAATACGGCAAACATCAGGGCGATGGCCGTCATCGATTTTTCACCACCGGAAAGAAGCGACAGAGTTTGCAGGCTTTTCCCTATCGGGTTGGCGGTGATTTCTATTCCTGAATCTAGAGGATTAGATTCATCTAATAAGGATAGCTCTGCCTTACCACCTTGGAACAGGCGAGCGAACACTTCCTTGAAGTTTTCATTAACCTGCTTAAACGTATCCAAAAACCGTTGCTGGGTTGTGCAATTAATTTTTTCGATCGTTGAATGCAATAACTCAATGGACTCGGCCAAATCGTCTTGCTGTTCTTTAAGAAAGGTGTAGCGTTCGTTGGTTTTTTCGAATTCAGACAAAGCCGCCAAATTCACTTCGCCCAACCGCGCCAATTTTTCTTTAAGATCTTTAACAGTTCCTTCGATCTCATGCTCGTCAATATTCTCATCATAGGCTACAGATAACTCTTCACGAGTGGCGTTGAATTCTTCGTAAGCCCGTTCTTCAATATGAGCATTTTGCAACCTTGTTTCGGAGCGCTTGATCTCTATCTGCGATAAAGTTTCTGTGATCTCCTGAAGCTTTCGAGATAATTCACGGATATCCTGATCCATTTGTTTCTGCGCATCCTCATTTCCTCTTAGACTTTCTTCCTCTTGCACCGCATTTTCGCTGAGAATATCCTTTTCTCTCGACTGTTTTAACAAATTCTCTTCCAAGACAGAAACATCATTATCGATTTCAACAATTCGGTTCTGGTTGGATACCCTGTCCGATTCCCGCTTTTCAA
Source organism: Nitrospinaceae bacterium (assembly GCA_029261635.1). GTDB lineage: Bacteria > Nitrospinota > Nitrospinia > Nitrospinales > VA-1 > UBA8687. Next base: position 14,197 of record JAJDAW010000125.1, on the reverse strand, counting down.
TCTGTTGCTGCAAGTTTTGCTGTTGTAGCTCCAGTCGCTTGATTTCTGTCAGGGTATTTTCCCTCCGGCCAATCAAGGAGGTGATCAAAACCTTCAATCCGCTAATTTCTCCTGACTTTTCTTCCAGGACCTTTCGACTTTGTTCCAGCTCTGTTCGGTGTTGCTCTAACGATTCTTCTTCTGCCTGACTCTTTTGTTCCATCTCAAGCAACAATGCATTCAAGGAAGTTTTCTCATTTTCCAGTTCCTGTAAGTCCTGCGACAAAGACATCGTCTCAGCATCTAAAGTGGAAGCACGACTTTCCAGCCTTTGCATTTCCTGACGCAATTGCTCGAGATCGCGAAGGCTATTGTTATTTGCTAATTCTTTTTGATGAACCTCTTCGTCGATTTGTTTGAGGCTGGCCTCTAGTTCCACTTGCGCCCTTTTTCCGGACTCAATAGCCAATTGCGATTCTTCTAACTCAGCCTTTAACTTTTTCACACTTTCCGAAAGATTCTCGATTTCCCTATTCCTCGCCAATAACCGAGAAGATTCACTCTTGGCAGACCCCCCGGTGACGAATCCATTCGCATCGATCATTTCACCGTTTAAGGTTACAACGGTTCCCTGAAATTCAGGGCTCTGATGAAGGTGCATCGCCACATCCATATCCCGAACCAGAACCACATTGCGCAACAACAACTCTATAACGGGACGATAATCTTCACTGCATTCGATAAAATTCAAAGCCTTGCCGACAACACCCTCTGTACCATTTAAATGCAAGGGAAGGCTCGGTGTGGCTTTCGGATTCAAGGGAACAAACTGGCCTCGCCCAGACTCATTATTTTTAAGATAACCAATGGCTTCCATCGAATCAGAATAGGAATTGACGATGACACTTTGCAGTTTATCGCCCAATGCAGTTTCTATTGCCGTTTCATATTCTGCGGGAGTCTGCAGAACATCTACAAGGACTTCACGAATCCCGGGAATTCTTTCGCCATTTTGTTGGCTCATGAGAGACTTGATGCCTTCGTTAAACCCTTCGAACTGGGATCGAAGTTTTTCCAAAGAACCTAACAACGAAGATTTATTGAAGTAACCTTCTTTTCTTTCGCTGTGAGCATCGTTCTGAACTTGGGCCTGATTCGAACCTTCGAGCACTTTTTGTTTTAAGTTCCCCTGTCGTTCCTTAAGCTGTTGCAGCTCATCGATGCGAGCCTGATACCCCGATTCCCGCTCTTGAAATATCGACTGGTTACTGCGGATTTGGTTTTGAGTTTCTTCTTTTTCTTTCGCCAGATTTTGCTTGCGCCCCACAATGCCTTGACTTTTTGTTTCAATTTCGGTGAGCTTGTTTTTTGAACCCGCCGATTGCTGAAACAACTCGAAGACCTTTCTTTCACTTGACTGAACCTGGTCTTGATTTTTTTGAACGGCATTGCGTTTCTGCTCGCTCTGCTCTTTTATTTGTTCCAGGGTAATTTCCTGATCATTGATTTCCTGAGATGTCTCGGTGAGCTTTTGTCGCTGCTCTACTGTTTGATGCGACAAACTTTCAACTTCCTCATTCATCCTGGAAATTTCGCCAGCGGCAGACGCAACATCTTCCCTAGATTCGGCTTGCTGTTCTTTTTTGAAAGTGATTGTTTGCTCGTTATTACTGATTTGCGCAGTCAGCTTGTGAATCTCTTCACGAAGTTCATTCAACCGACCCAGCGATTCCTCAATTTCAATATTTAGTTGGGCAATCTGATTTTCGAAAGTGGCGTGGCGAGCACTCCATTCCGTTTTCTTTTGTGTTTGTTCTTCGAGTTCTTTCTCTACCGTTTGCAGTTGCGCATTGAGCCGGCGGATTTTTACGGCAAAAAGTTTCAAAGACAATTCTTTGATTTCTGTTTTAAAATTTTTGTACCGCTCTGCTTTTGCGGCCTGCCGTTTCAAAGACTCGACCTGCCTGTGTAACTCCTGAACAATGTCAGCAACGCGTTCCAAATTCTGTCGGGAACTGTCGAGCTTTCTTACTGCATCATTCTTGCGGCTTTTGAATTTAAGGATGCCCGCTGCTTCCTCAATTAAAATCCGTCTCTCTTCGGGTTTTGAAGTGATGATATCCTGAATATGTCCTTGCTCGATAATGGTAAGAACTTTCGGGCTGATTCCGGCATCCATCAGAAAATCTGTGATATCTTTCAAGCGGCAAGGTATCTGATTGATATAAAATTCACTTTCACCTGAACGGTGATAACATCGTGTGACCTTGACTTCTTCGGCTACATTAGGAACCCCAGCGATGCGGATTCCCGCCGCAACATTGGCAAGAGTGATGGAAATTTCGGCACGGTTAACCGGTTTACGGCTGCCACTGCCATTAAAAATGAGATCCGTGATGCGGGTGCTACGCAGAGTTTTTGATCTTTGCTCTCCGATGGCCCAGCGAATGGCATCGGACACATTACTTTTGCCACAACCGTTGGGGCCGACAATCGCTGTGAATCCATTTTTGAATTCCAGATTAGTGGAATCGGCAAAAGATTTGAAACCTTCTAATTCGAGATTTTTCAGGTACATTTAACGCTAAACCCCTGTAAAAATGATGTGTTAGAAACTCTGGGTAACTTTCAGGAAGATTATCCCAATACTCAGGTATTGTAAAGGGAAATCATACAATGTTTGGTATACTAAGTTTTTTAGGGCACAATATGTTGTGGTTTTTAGGGATTATGTGTAAATCATTGATTTTGCGCCACTACCCTGTATTTGAGTGGCTATTTGGAAAAATCGTCGTCTTATATTCTAAAGAATAAATGGAGATTAGCTTAAATATGAAGCTCTATTCTTACAACAAATGTGGAACTTGTCGGAAAGCCATCAAAGATCTTGAAGCGAAAAATATAGATTTTGAAGTGATCGATATCACTGAAAAACCGCCCAGCAAGAAAGTTCTCAAATCTGCGATCAAAGTAAAAGGCCTGCAAAAACTGTTTAATACCAGCGGTGTCCAGTATCGGGAACTAAAAATAAAGGATAAACTGAAATCTATGACGGAGGCCGAAGCGATTGACTTGCTTGCCTCTAACGGTCGTCTTATAAAAAGACCCATCGCCGTTGATAAGGATAAAATTACCGTGGGCTTTGATGCGGATGAATATAAACAGGTCTGGGGAAAGTAGTCGATTATCAGATGGATCTTTTTTTAATTACAACCAAATTAAAGAACGAGTTTCCCCTTACTCAGCGGGCTATTCAACCCTATCCGCAAAAAGCAGCGGTTCTGGTTATTCTTTATCAAAAAAACAACAAAACCCATGTATTGATGACCAAAAGAGCGTTGCACTTGAGGTCGCATGCTGGTGAAATTAGTTTTCCAGGGGGTGTCTATGAGGAAGATAAAGACGACGATCTTTTGGCAACCGCGCTCAGAGAAACAGACGAAGAAGTAGGAGTCAAGATAGAAGCCTCAAAGGTGATTGCCGAACTGCCTGTTGTGAATACGCGATTCGGATTCGAGATCACGCCTTTCGTTTGCGTTATATCTGAAACTCTAGAGTTTGAGCCTGAAGAAGATGAGGTGGCCGAGGTTCTGGAAATTCCATTCACTTCCCTACTAGCTTCACAACAACGGGATGTGGGGGTCAGTTCGGAGAAAGATATGATGATGTATTGGTTCAAACAACATCGAATTTGGGGCGCCTCTGCGAAAATCTTGCTGAAAATTCAGCATCTGAGCGTGTACTGAATTTTGATATTAAATTTTTCTATGGGTATTTAATGGAAACGTTAAAAATTCTATTTCTGGCGGCGAACTGGAGAGTTTCTCTTGTCAGAGCATTTCAAGATGCCAAGGCACAATGCGAAACTCCTTTTCAACTGATTGCGGTAGACAGCGATGCCTTGGCTCCTGCATTACAGATTGCCGACTGGTCTCATTCCCTGCCATTATTTTCTGATAGCAGTTGCCTGGAGTCACTCCTAACAATTTGCAGGACACAGGCGATCGATGCCATCATCCCTTTGACCAATAAGGCCATAGATTTTCTGGACACTCACCGTGAAGAATTGAGTGGGGGAAATCATCGGCTGTTTATTCAGGAAAACTCTACAATAGAAATCTGCCACGACAAATGGAACCTGTGGAAGTTCATGGAGATTGAAGGTTTTAATAGCCCTAAAACTTTTTTGCTGGCAGAATCTGATCCGCCAGACATCTTCCCACTCATCGCCAAGGAAAGACGGGGTGAAGGAGGAAAAAACCAGAGCATTATAGAAGATCAACGAGATCTGGATTATTGCATGGATAAATATCCACATCATATTTACCAAGAGTTGATCCAGGGCAGAGAATTCAGTGTGGATTTATTCGCAGATATCAAAGGGGTCCCGCAGCTGATCGTCCCACGGGAAAGACTGTCGGTACGCGGCGGCGAGGTTATGACAAGCAAAATAGACATGAACGAATCTATTATAGATTCAGTGGAAGCCTTGAGCAGAAGATTGGCATTAACTGGTCCCTGCACCCTTCAAGGGATTCTCAATGAAAACGGGAAATTTTTATTCACTGATTTAAACCTGCGTTTTGGCAGCGGCTCGGTTCATACCATCGCAGCGGGAGGAAATATCCCTCTGATGATTTATCAAGAAATGACGGGCCAAAGTTTTTCAGATCCTTCCATTCAAGATCATTCTGTTATGACACGTTATCCTGAAAGCATTTTCCATCATTCCTGATATACTAATAAAAAAAAATTATTAACCACACCACCATTGACTCTTTTGACCACTACTCTTAGCCCCAAAGACCGACTCATTTTTGCTCTTGATGTGCCGGATAAAAGTGAAGCTCAACGCCTGGTAAAACTGCTGCGGGATTCTGTAGGCTGTTTTAAAGTTGGGCTGGAGCTATTCGTTAAAGAAGGCCCCGATATTCTAAAATTAATAAAGGATACTTCATCTGCGGAAATCTTTCTCGATCTAAAACTCCATGATATTCCCGCAACGGTTCGCGGTGCTTTAAGGTCTGCGGCAAAGTTGGGCGTAAAATACATCACCATCCATTCCACAGAAGGTGAAGCGATTCTTGAGGCCTCGAAAGAAGTTAAAGACTCAGGCCTCGAAGTGCTGGCGGTCACCATACTAACGAGCATGGGTGATGCGCAACTCCACGATTTAGGCTCCAATCTTAAAGTAGCCGATGTTGTTTTGGACAGGGCATTGCGCGCCAAACAGTCAGGGTGCGCCGGTATCATTTGCTCAGGTGAAGAAATAGCATCCGTGAAACAAAAATGTGGAGATGCATTTAAAGTAGTGGTACCCGGCATTCGACCGGAATGGAGCCAAATAGCTTCCGACGACCAAAAGCGTATCGCCACACCCGGAAAGGCTATTCAAGCAGGGGCTGACTTGATAGTCGTTGGTCGCCCCATCCGTGACGCAATCAATCCTAAAAATGCAGCTTGCAAAATTGTTGCAGAAATAGAAGAGAGTATTAAACAATAGTGAAAATACTTCACCTGAAACAGGAAAAGACACTTGCTCGTTTTTAATTTCATTTATTTATTAAGTCTGGTTTGCTGGTTAGGAAGCATCATATTCTTTTCTTTCTTCGTAGCACCAGTGGTATTCAAGACTTTAGATCGTGAAAAGGCTGGAGAAATAGTCGGCATTATTTTTCCTCGTTATTACAAACTGGGTTATGTTTGCGGTGCCCTGATCCTGCTTAGCTTTCTGATGATTGGCGAAGTCGGCCTGAAATGGTGTGCTTGGGGCATTATGGTTCTTGGGTCTGGATTGGCAGGCTTGGTGATAAACCCGAAAGCAAAAAAAATAAAAGAACAATTGAAGTCTTCACCAGAAAATGAAATTTCAACTCTTGAAGCAAAATTTAAAACTCTGCATTCTTTATCGGTAAAATTAAACGCCCTCGTTCTTTTTTCAGGATTATGGCTGCTCGGCTTAACAGCTACAAATTTTCAAATCTAATACATTATGAATATCTTAGGAATCTCCGCTTTCTACCATGACTCAGCCGCCTGCCTCGTTCGCGATGGTGAAATAATCGCCGCCGCTCAGGAAGAAAGATTCACCCGGATAAAACACGACCCCGCGTTCCCCCACAATGCCGTTGAGTTTTGTTTGAAAAAGGGCGGAATCCAAGTATCCGATCTGGACTATGTCGGCTTTTATGACAAGCCGTTTATCAAGTTCGAGCGAATCCTCGAAACGTATTTGGGGATAGCCCCAAAAGGAATAAAACAATACTTATCTGCCATCCCTATCTGGTTGAAAGATAAATTATGGACTCGGGGCAACATCAGAAAAAATTTGGGTTACGGCGGTCCTGTTTTATTTTCCGAACATCATGAGTCACATGCTGCCAGCGCATTCTACCCATCGCCTTTTCAGGAAGCCGCCATTCTCACCATGGACGGCGTCGGTGAGTGGGCCACTAGCAGTCTGGCTTTAGGCAAGGACAACAAAATCGAGTTACTTCAGGAGTTGCACTTCCCGCATTCTCTAGGGTTACTTTATTCTGCCTTCACTTACTACCTGGGATTCAAAGTCAACAGTGGCGAATATAAAGTCATGGGACTAGCACCCTACGGTGAACCCAAATATTGCGATTTGATTCGCAAACATTTGATCGACCTTAAAGACGATGGTTCCTTTCGCATGAATATGGATTATTTCGATTATCTAGGCGGAATGACCATGACCAATGATAAATTCGCGGCGGTGTTCGATCATCCGGCCCGAAAATCAGAGTCACAGCTTGGGCAGAAAGAAATGGATATTGCCGCCTCTCTGCAAGAGGTGACAGAAGAAATAATGCTGAAGATGGCTCGTCACATCCGCCAAAGAACAGGCATGAAGAACCTGTGCCTGGCAGGCGGCGTTGCCCTGAATTGTGTAGGCAACGGAAAAATCCTGAAAGAGAAAATTTTTGACAATATATGGATTCAACCGGCCGCGGGTGATGCGGGAGGAGCATTAGGAGTCGCTCTTTGCATCTGGCACCAAGTGCTAGGTAATGAAAGGAAGACAAACGGCAAAGACTCCATGAAAGGCTCCTATTTAGGCCCCCAGTTCAAGGAAAGTGAAATTAAAAGCTATCTCGATAGTCAGCAAATACCCTACCGACAATTAAGTGAAGCCGATTTATCTAAAACGGTAGCAGCTGATTTAAAAGCAGGAAAAGTTATCGGTTGGTTCCAAGGGGCTATGGAGTTTGGACCTCGGTCTCTGGGAGGTAGAAGCATTCTGGGCGATCCGCGTAATCCGAAAATGCAATCCACCATGAATCTAAAAATAAAATATCGCGAATCGTTTCGCCCTTTCGCCCCTTCCGTTCTGGCAGAAAAAGTAAGTGAGTGGTTCGAAATGGACTCTGAAAGTCCTTATATGCTAATGGTCGCAGGAGTACGTGAAGACAAAAGGATTTCCATGACCGATGAGCAGCAAAAACTTTTTGGGATAGATCTATTAAATGTTCCCAGATCTCAAATTCCCGCTATCACTCACGTTGACTATTCCGCTCGCATTCAAACAGTGCATAAGGATACTAATAAAAGGTATTACGATTTGATCAGCGAATTTGAAAAAGCAACTCAATGTGCAGTGTTGATCAACACCTCTTTCAATGTTCGCGGAGAACCTATTGTGTGCACTCCCGAACAGGCCTACCGTTGTTTTATGCGCACCGAAATGGACACTCTGGTTTTAGAAAACTTCGTCCTCAACAAAAAAGATCAGAAACCTCTGGAAGACGATGATGATTGGAAAGAAGAGTTCGAACTCGACTAGCGGCGAACCGCCGCAGGTAACAGGTCTATTCTTTTCATAGCGAAACAATAACCATTTAGCTTCTGGATTAGAGTTTTTATTTTTTCGATTTGGAGAGGGTCTCGTAGCTATGCCCACCTACGCTAGAACAAAATTCATATTCATCGCTTTGGCGGTTTTGGCTGTCTACAGCTATGGCTGGAAGGTGACTGAAATTAATCTGGGGGAATTATTTCGCGACTTCCATTTAGTAAAACCGCTTGTCAATGAGCTTGCGCATCCTGACCTGTTTTCCCGAAAAAAACAAAGCCAGACAACAGAGGCAGAGTTTTTTCTGGCTACAGCTTCATCAAGCAACAAAGCCTCAGACCATCTCGATGAAAACCCTGAGCTGGTTTTATCTCAAAGCTCGGGACAAATTGGCGACCGCCTGACGGTAGCAGGAATATATTTAAAACCAAACTCCAAAGGCACACTGTTCTGGGTCAATGAAATTGAGCAGGAGTTTCCACTCGGAAACTTTACAACCGATTCAACGGGGAATTTCCAAAAAGACGTTACGGTCCCCCCAAGTGCACGTGGAAACCGGCAAATGGTCAGAGCCGTTGTGACTTGGCCCGAGGGACCGTTGCAGGCCAGCGAAACTCTACACCTAACATTTGACAAGATGGTGGAAACCTTGTTTCTGGCTTTAATGGCAACCACCTTCGCCATCTTAGTTGCTATTCCATTAAGTCTTCTGGCTTCAAGGAACCTAATGACGGGAAGCTTATTGGGAACCATTATTTATTACAGCGTAAGGACAACACTTAATTTGTTACGGTCTATCGAACCTTTGGTAATGGCCATCCTGTTTGTAGTTTGGGTAGGTATTGGTCCTTTCGCAGGGGTTCTGGCATTGGGGGTACATTCCATCGCCGCTTTAGGAAAACTTTTTTCCGAACAAATTGAGAGCATCGAAACAGGCCCTGTTGAAGCGATCACCGCAGTTGGCGCGAACCCCATTCAAGTGGTGGTATTCGGAGTTTTACCGCAAGTGATTTTGCCCTTTCTAGCACTTAGTTTTTATCGCTGGGACATCAATGTACGCATGTCAACGATCATCGGTTTCGTGGGCGGAGGAGGGATCGGTTTTCTGCTCCAACAATGGATCAATCTTCTGCAATACAATGAAGCGGGCACAGCATTGCTAGCCATTGCAATCGTTGTCATCACTCTCGATACCATGAGCGCAAAAATCCGCGAACGCATGGCAGGGTAACTGGGCGTAGGCACACCAGCAATAAACTCTCAAAAAAATAAATATTTCTAGAAGCCTTGATGCAATTGTTTCGCTATAAAATGAATAGACCTATTTCTACTGGGCGTTGCCCAGAGGGGCGAGGTGATTGAAAATTTTTATGAACTGCTTTCCCGATTCAGGAATTTTTCGGACTTGTTTCGTCAACAGAATATCTTCCGAGGTATAGGGATGTCCATAGTAGGCAAGGTTAGCATCACTATCGCTGGTAATAATGGTGCCTTTCAAAGAAACACCCCCAAACAGCCCTTTGCTTCTGGAGTAGGAATAAATTTCTCCCTGCATGAAAACATCGGCCGAGGCTTCGGCATGGCGTCCTACGGGGCCAGCGGAAATAGCTATATCTCCCCCAAGCGTGAATTGTTCGTTCAATAAACCTTCAAGCCCTCTTTGCGACATAACGAGAAGAATCAAGTCAATCGCTTGCGCTCCAAACTGAAAACCAAAACTTCCGCCAGTGGTGTATAGATAAGCGGGTGGCCCCCATTCTCCGGTTTCTTCAGCGCGAACGGATGCAACTCCTTTTCCATAACGGGCACCCACAAAAAAACCTGCTTTCAACATGGTGGGGAACACAATGATTGCTTTGGCCTTGGATATCAGATTCATGGGAATCTGCTGGTCTGGAGATTTTTGAATTTCTTCCAAAATCAATTGCGATGTGCGGAGTATTTTCCTTTGCTTACTACCATCTGCCCAAGCTCCACTCACAAGAAACAGAGTAAAAATAATGCCAAAAGAAATTAGTTTCATTAGACCTCCAAGTTAGTTTCCTAATTATACTATAAGGAATTCATACCTCTAATTCAACCTCCCGAAAAAACCAAAATAAAATAAGCTTTGCTCTTTTCAATTTACCGCTTTACCATGCCCGGCAATGACCGATGAAACCGTAGAAAAAATTTTAGGCGCCGATGGGTTACTTTCCAAACAGCTGGAAGGCTTTGAGCATCGGCCCCAGCAAATCGAAATGGCACAGGCAGTAGAAACAGCTTTCGGTGATGCAAAGCATCTCATTGTCGAGGCGGGAACAGGAACAGGCAAAAGTCTCGCCTACCTGGTTCCGGCAATTCTTTGGGCAGTGAAGAACAATAAAAAAGTTGTTATCTCCACTTACACTAAAACTCTACAACAACAAATACTCAATCACGATATCCCCTTTCTCCGGGAAAAACTCGGCATTCCTTTTCGCTATGCTCTTTGTATGGGTAATGAAAATTACCTTTCCTTACGGAGATTGAAACGCTCCTCCCAGACAGGGCTGTTCAACAAAGCCGACGAGGAGGATCAATGGAACGGGGTGTTTGACTGGGCCGTAAAAACGGAAACGGGTTATCGCAATGACCTACCGTTTGAAGTCATGCCGCAAGTCTGGGAAGAAGTAGGAAGGCAGAAAGACCTTTGTCTTGGGAAAAATTGCGAAACACATGGATCCTGCTTTTATTTTAAAGCACGAAAAAAATGGTTTGGCGCACACTTATTGATTGTGAACCATCATTTATTTTTTGCGAATGTCGCAAATTCTGGGGCCGTACTACCGAGTTTTGATGCGGTGGTGTTTGACGAAGCACAAAACATGGAAGAAGCTGCCACCCAGTTTCTTGGCTTAGAAATTTCAAACTCGAATCTTTTTTATTTTCTGGATCGACTACATAATCCGCGAACAAAAAAAGGGTTATTAACACGGCTGGATCATGCTTTGGTGCCACATGTAAGAAAACTGGCAATGACCGTCCGCCAGGCCATTGAATCCTTTTTCACTCATTTACTGGAAGAGTATGGCAAAGAAAATCGGGTTCTGCGTTTTTACAAGCCTCCTGTTCTGGATAATGGAGTCTATGTGCCTATGGAAGCCCTGCGGGAAAGCTTGAAATCACTGGAAGCGGGATTACATTCTGAAGAAGATAGAGTTGATGCTGCGGCCGCAGCTGAAAGATGTTTTGAATTTAATAATACGTTATCCGCAATACTCAACCAAAACTTTAACGGATATGTTTACTGGATTGAGATTACTAAGCGAAAAAGGTTTCCACGAGTTAGCCTGCGCGGCGTCCCCATTAATGTGGGGGATGAATTACAGGCGCAGGTATTCAACAAACTGGATCGCATTATTATGACCTCTGCCACATTGACCACCAGTAAAAAATTTGAATTTATTAAAGAGCGACTGGGGTTTCAGCCCAATGAAGAATTGCTTCTCGATGCGCCATTTGATTACCCCAATCAGGCTTTACTATATGTTCCGAGTGACCTTCCAGAACCTGGAGACAAAACCGTACCGTATGTTGAAGAGATTTCAAAACGATGCCAGGAGCTGGTCATGGCATCTGGTGGAAAAGCATTTATCCTGTTCACCAGTTACGCCTTACTCAATCAGGTCTATGAAAAGCTGGATGAATGGGGTCTGCCTTTCCCATTGATCCGACAAGGTGAAGTACCAACCAACCTGATGATAAAAAAGTTTAAAGAAAAACCATCGGTAATTTTTGGCACCAACTCTTTCTGGCAGGGGGTAGATGTTCCGGGGGATGCATTGCAAAGTGTTATCATCACCAAACTACCTTTCGATGTCCCCAAAGAACCTTTGACAGAAGCCAGAATCGAAGAGCTTCGGCGGCAGCATATCGACCCGTTTTCGCATTATCAAATCCCCCGCGCTATAATCCAGTTAAAACAGGGTTTTGGAAGATTGATCCGAAAAAAAACCGACAGAGGTGTCGTGTCCATTCTCGACTCGAGAATCAGTCGCAGAGGTTATGGAAAACAATTCATCGCCTCGTTACCGCCCTGCCCTGTGGTTACGGAAATAGAAGAAGTGAAAAAGTTTTTTTCCTGACAACCTATCCCACCGCAGTGTTTTTGAATTTCTGACTAACAAGATAAATTGCGAAAAGATTAGAACCGGCCGCTGTCAGAAGAATAAAAACGTCTAACCTGCCAAATAATGCTAGGGCAAAAAGGAGGTAAATGAAATCTCGATTTGCTAATTGATCGGAGGTTTTTTTATCGCAAGGCTCTAAAGAAAGATTCTTTGTCGCCTCAGCCTTCTTCCCCAATATGCTTTTACTTAATAAAATAAAGGCGGCCATACTTCCAAACACAGCCAGCATGCCTAGATATTTAAAAACAGATTCTCCTGTTGAAAAATACAGGCCCATCCCTATTGCAAAAAACACAGAGCAATGAACAATGTTGTCGGAAACAATATCCAGTTTCGCTCCCCATTCAGATGTCATAAACTTTAAGCGCGCAATTTCTCCATCGACGCAGTCAACCCAGGCCGACACAAGCAGCAAGACGGAACCTGCGATTCCCATTTTGTACCCTCCCAACAAAAAGCATAGAGCCGCAGCCAGCCCTATAAACAGGCTCAAAAATGTTATCTGGTTAGGAGTAACCGAAGTTTTTAGAAAAAGGGCTGTCAGCTGGCAAGATATAAAACGCGTTATCAGGCGATCCATAAAGCTGTCATTATTGAGCCCGCAGGATTTTAAAAGTCTCTTTTCTGCCTTGTAAAAATTTTGCTCATCTCTCAGCCACTCCGGTTGCTCTAGACTCTCCGATTTAAAGAAATAACCCTCTTTATCGTCAATGCATCTTACTAGCTCTTCGGGGAAAGGTTTCGAATTGTCTGCGGATATTCGAACCATTTGGCTGTCACATTCATTTAGCAGAAGAGTGGAGCCATCGAAGATAAGAAAAGAAGGTGCATCTGAAATTGAAGAAAAAGATTCTTTGTCGATCCAATTAAGGTCCAACTTCAATCTTTGATCCGATTTAATTGACTCTAAAAGTTTCTCCCCTTCATGAGCAAACTCGTCGGACCAGACGACCAGTTTTTCAACCCCCAATTTTTGCAAAGTAAGAATATTTCGCAACAGAAAAGGAACGCCTGCAATTTCCTTCAAATACCATCCAGGCTCAGGGGGAGTAGGTAGAAAAATCACTGCGGTATGTTTAGAGAAATTCTGAGTCATCAATCACCGAGGCACTGGTGCAAAATTAGGGGTATAAACAAAATTCGCAAGAATAGATATTTTTTCACGTTGGATATTTTTAGGGAATGGGTAAAAAGGCGCGGCTTCTTTTACTGCCTTTAGTGCCGCGACATCTAAAATTTCATATCCCGATTTATCTACTAGATGGACCCCCATAAGGTTTCCATCCTTGGAAATACGAAACTTTAAAGAGAGATCACCACTAATACCTCTCTGCGCCGCATCGGAAGGGTAAATCCAAACCCGTTCGATTTGATGCTTGATACGAGCAAAATAGGAGGCATATTTTACCTCCGTTGTATCCAGAGATACTAATTCATCGTCATCGGAATCTTCAACCGAATCGGTATCCAGTGAAGCAAATTGTTCTGCATCGAATCCATCTAACATAGCTAGCGTGCTACCCGCCCCAGACCTTTGCGCGGATGACGGTTTGGTTTTTTGCATTTTTTCCGGGGTGACAGATCTAAAAGTCCCAATGGCTGACTCGGGCAAGGGCTGCTTTCTAGGTTTCAAACGGGACTGTTTTTTAAACTGTTTTTTCGGCGCAATTTTTTTTGCCCGCGTTTGGCTTGATCCGGATTTTGAAAGGACACCCTTAGATTTTGGCACTACGGTTTTTTTTCTTTTATAAATTTTTTCAGGAGTTTTTTTCGTATTGGAATGTGATCGGCTGTCATATTTCGCCAAAAGCTCTTTTCTTTTTGCCTTTTCCGACTTTACAGGAGGTTTCGGCGCATCAACAATTTTTCCAGGCTTTGAATCCATTTTCTTTTTGGATTCAAAATACTTTACTTGAATTGGGGGTGGACCTTTAATTTCTTTCTTTTGAACTGGCATCAGCATATGGGCAATCACAAAAGAAATATGAAGCCCCACAGAAAGCAGAAGAAATCCGGCCAGCCGGGTTCTGTTTAGCAAACTATTCTCAAACCATTTTTTATTTCTTTTGCGCAAGGTTTAAACCTGAAAAAGGGCGCCCTGTTGGCAGGGTAACTTACAGAGGTATTATAGCGTAATTTTCTCAGCGCATTTTCTCTGATACCAGTGGTAGGCTTGAGCTATTTCAGGGACATTGGCATTGGGCGAAATATAATTTCCGCTTAAATCAAAGGGTTCATAACCCATTTCCAG
>JAJDAW010000124.1 GCA_029261635.1 Nitrospinaceae bacterium | reverse complement strand
TGCAACCTCTCCTCTCCACTTGTTCCATTGGGAAAATACACACTGAAAAGATCAAAGTCTTTATACTCGACCCTGAGAATCCGCCCTTCGCAGTCAAACCGCTCAATCCCCATCCCCAGATGAACGGCTACTGGTTTTTTTTTGGTGAATATATCAACGCCACTATAGCCCTTTCTCTCAGCGGGATTCCAGAATGCGTGATAACCCTTTGGGTTGAGTATGGTTTCATCGAGATCTTCGGTTCGGGCTTTAATCTCCTGCAGACACACCACATCCGGCGCTTCGGACTCCAACCAATCAAAAAAACCTTTTTTGACTACGGCGCGCAGGCCATTCACATTCCAACTAAAAATTCGCATAGGTTTTTATAGTTTTCTTAAAAGGGGTTCGCGAAAAATTTACTCTGGAATACGCATATTCCTATTCTCGCTTATAGAGCTGGGTAGTATAAACAAGTAGGAAGCAGTTTTGGCAAGCAATTATTCAAAATCTTCAACGCAATACACATCGGGGCGGTAAATAGAGGCCAAAACAACATCCCCAAATGCTTTTTCACCCCACCTACACATGATTGAGGTTTCATTCCATTTCTTGCAATGGTTTTTAACAAAAAAGCATTCAAACAACCAAACAAAATCAACATAATCGACTTATTTTCAATTGGTTGCCGACATATCCGGTTTTCACCTTAAAGCCGTGGTTTTTGATTTAAAAATAGGGTATCCTCTGATTTACGTTTGGGACTATTTCTCATTACAAAAAAATTAGAAAACACAGTTATCTTAGGGAGGATAAATGTATGTCGCGATATAATCGAGCGGGATTGACTGTTCTAATGCTGGCGTTTTTTATATTTGCCTTGGTGCCCTCTACCATGGCAGCCGAAAAACCAGACCCCACCGCATGTGATGGCGATGGAAGTAGTGTCCGAAAAGGTCGCCCTGGTATTGCTCCCGTTGAGGTCAGAGATGGTCTTGGCCCTACAAAAGAGTTGGTACGTTCTGGAATATATTCAGCTGCAGCTAAATCCTCCGGAAAAGTATCGGACGAAGACAAGCGGCATTTATGCTTGGCACTGTCCCCTATCAAAAATCCTGACTCGCGCTACGCGCACAAAGATCACAGCAATTATTACTGTACCCTGATCTTAAATAGAGACAGCCAGGCCTATTGCTACGCAGTAGTTCAAGGAGCCCCCGGCAAATGTAAAAATATTGTAAGTGCCGAACTTGAAAAAGAATGTCTTGAAAAAGCGAAATAGTTATTTCATTTTAACTTATTAAAAAGGGCGGCCCAAAAGGGTCGCCCTTTTTTTCTACCTCCAATGAGCCAGATCGAACTGGATGTCAGGAATTTAAAAGTTTCCTTCTCAACCCCCCAAGGAAACTTTTTAGCCGTCAATGGAATAAACTTCCAGCTACGCAGTGGAGAAACACTGGCGCTTGTTGGCGAGTCGGGTTGCGGTAAAACCGTGAGCGCGCTTTCCATCCTGCGGCTTCTTCCCACCCCCCCCGCAAAGATAACCAGCGGCGAAATTATTTATTCAAACAAAGACCTTCTAACTCTCAACGCCAAACAAATGAGAGAAATACGAGGTAAAGAAATTGCCATGATCTTTCAGGACCCTATGACCTCCCTCAACCCTGTTTTGACCATCGGTGAACAGCTTATTGAAACCCTTTTACGGCATAAAAGTATAAACAGAAAAGAAGCGTTAAAAATATCTGCTCAATTATTGGGAAAGGTGGAATTACCGTCCCCTGAAGACAAATTAAAGCAATTCCCACATCAACTAAGCGGGGGTATGAGGCAGCGCGTCATGATCGCCATGGCCCTTGCCTGCGAACCAAAAATTCTAATCGCCGATGAACCTACCACAGCACTAGACGTTCTTATTCAAGCACAAATTCTAGAGCTTCTTGAAAACCTGAAAAAGGAAAACGGAATGTCTATGCTGCTTATCACTCATGACCTTGGAGTGGTTACAGAAATTGCCGAGCGGGTTATGGTTATGTATGCAGGGGAAGGTGTAGAGACAGGAGCGACAAAGGACTTACTGGATAACCCACATCACCCCTATACAAAAGGGCTGATTTCTTCTCGCCCGCACCTGGGGTCTGCCAGAGAAAAAGGACAGCGGCTCACAGAAATTTCCGGAAGCGTTCCGACCCCCCATCAACGACCGACTGGCTGCGCTTTTCACCCGCGCTGTGATTGGTCTACCGAACAATGCAAAGTACAAAAACCCCTACTAGAAAACACAAATCAAAACCGGCAGTTCAGTTGTCACCTGCAACCTGGATCGATATGACTGATAATCACCCATTTCTAGAAGTACGAAACCTTAAAAAACACTTTCCTCCTAGAAAAATTATTCTGGAAAATAATACAGCCCTTGTCCGTGCGGTGGATGGTATTTCGTTCATACTAAAGGAAGGAGAAACACTGGGTCTTGTAGGTGAAAGCGGATGTGGCAAATCGACTGCCGCGCGCACCCTGCTACGACTGGAACCCCCAACCTCCGGATCAGTCCACTTCAAAGGAAAAAATCTCGCATCTCTTTCAGAAGCAGAACTTCGCAGTCAGAGAAAAGAAATGCAGATGATTTTTCAAGACCCTTTTTCATCTATCAATCCGAGACGAAAAATTGGCGACGTATTACGGGAGCCTTTTGCAATACATGGTTCCAAGGAAAACGTTTCTGAAGCTGTGATGGGACTGCTCGATCAGGTTGGCCTCTCATCCGATTATGTTAACCGATATTCCCATGAGATGAGCGGCGGCCAATTGCAGCGTGTGGGAATTGCTAGAGCCATCGCATTAAATCCAACTCTGGTGGTCGCTGATGAACCGGTTTCCGCTCTGGATGTTTCAATACAAGCCCAGATCATTAATTTGCTGATGGATTTAAGAGAAAAAATGGAAATAGCCTTTCTCTTTATTTCTCACGATATGAGTGTTGTGGAATATTTTTGTGACCGAGTAGCGGTGATGTATCTAGGTAAAATTGTTGAAATTGCCAGTAGCGAAGAAATTTATAAAAAGCCGGCACACCCTTATACCGAGGCCCTTCTTAATGCTGTTCCCGGTGTGGAATCAGGGCAGATAAAACAAAAAATAAAAGTGCGCGGAGACATTCCCGACCCATCCAATCCGCCGCAAGGCTGCTCATTCCATACACGCTGTCCTATAAAAGAAAAGCAATGTGAGGAGATGGAACCGACTCTTAAAGAGATCGCCCCCGGTCATCATGTTGCATGTTTTTTAAGAGAAGGATAAGAACGTATTATTCTTCGCTCTCTGGTGAAGAAGGTAGGGGTGATGCATGGTGCATTATCATTTTCCAGTTTCCTTCACTCAGTTGAAATAGATTCGTGGAAAAGACTTTTGATGCAAGAACACCATGATCAGCGATGGTATAAAGTTTTTCGACACAAGAAACCCAAGCCAAATCTTCTGATGTTGTCACGCTGACATCCGTAGCCTGAATATCCATATTTCCTGAGTTTTTAAATATGCCCTGCCAACTTTCAATAATGGGTTCGAGTCCATTTAAAGGCTCCCAACCGGGATGAACACAAGTTACCTTTTCGTGGGAACCCCAGATCCTTTTCATAGCATCCAGATCACGGGCATTGAAGGCCTTATAAAAACTTTCATTCGCCGCCACTACCAATTCTTCATTTTCCATTAGACACTATCCTTTTATTAATATATCCAGCGCTGCAAAAGTTTCATCCGAAGCCCAGTTTTTTGCACCATCAACACGTGCAGCCACCCTTCCCTCTTTATCTATCACATAAGTAAAGGGAATGGTGAAGGAAGGATAAAGCTTTTCTGCGACCCCATCGGAATCGATAAGAACCGGGAAAGTTAGATTATTCTTATCGACAAAATCTTTGACCTTCGAGGTATTGCCCTTATCCAGGCTAACAGCAAGCACCGTCAACCCTTGCGACCGATACCTGCGATACAGTTTTTCAAAGGCAGGCATTTCTTCAAGGCAGGGAGCACACCAAGTGGCCCAAAAGTTTAAAACAATGACCTTATCTTTATAGTCAACCAGCCCTTCTAAATTACCCTGTAGATTTCTCAGCGTAAAGCCTGGGGCCGGATGCCCTACTTCAGATTTTTCCTGATTTAGTGCCGTATTTTGAATTGGGGGAAACTGAATTCGATAGGCAATAACCGCCAACACAACAACCAACAACAGGTAAAGCAGCCCATGCTTTTTAAGATGAGTAGAGTTGCTCTCTTTTAAGACGGTCGATTTCATCTTTTAATTTTTCCTGCCGAATACGTTGTCCCATAAGCAAAAAATAGAGAAGTGTGAATGCACATAGTGAGATTCCCAGCGTAACAAGCATGCTGGTCTCCATGCCCTTTCCAAATCCTTCAGACGAGATCACTTTGGGTTGAGGGTGAAACGTCCGCCACCATAAAACAGAAAAGTGGATAAAGGGAATATTCAGAAAGCCAACAATGCCCAGCACCGCTGCATAGCGAGCTCTCATGGAACCCGCTTCGGTTTGTGCTCGCAGCATCAAATAGGCAACATAAATGAGCCATAAAATTAAGGTCGAAGTTAAGCGCGCATCCCAAACCCACCAAGTTCCCCAGATAGGTTTTGCCCAGATAGGACCGGTTATCAAAACCAGAGAACAGAAAATCACTCCTATTTCAGCTGAGGCATGTGCATAAATATCCCACTCCCTTTCCTTTTTCCAAAGAAAGAGAATAGAACAGATGAACACAATAAAAAATGCAAAAAAGGAGAGCCAAGCAGAGGGAATATGAATATACATGATTCTTTGAACCGGGCCTTCAGTTTGCTCCGTTGGCACAAAAAGAAAGATGGCTGCCATCGCCACAAGAAATACGATGCCTGTCAACCAGACGAGTATGTAGCTTTCCTCGTTCGACTCTTCAGTCGTTTCCTGATTCATTATCGCGATTCCCTGTTAAGAGTTTCTTTTAGTAATTCCAAGTCTCTTTCCAATTCTCGACTGCGTTGTTTGAGAGTATAGACATAATAAATAATGCCTCCCCAAACAAATGCATTCGCGGCAAACAGGAACCCAAAGTTATCCATTCAATCACTCCTCCAAAATATGGTCTATCGTCATTATGGAAACCCCAATATAGATGATATCGAAGGATGCCGTCAAACCAATCCACTTCATCATATCAAAAAGTTCCGTTCCATCAAGAATCTGTCCGGTCATCCTCACCGCTCCAATAATGATTGGAATCAATAGCGGATAAAGAAGAATGGGTAGCATGATCTCTCGCGTCTTAAGATTTGATGATAATGACGACAAAAGAGTCCCCAAAGCACAAAACCCCAAAGTACCTAGAAAAACCACGACTAAAAGCGGACCCAGGTGCGACAAAAGATCGATATTAAAAAATATCATAAAAAGGGGAAGAATGAAAAGTTCCATGATCGATAAAAAAATCAGATTGCTGATCAACTTTCCAAAATATATGGCCGTTCGATCAGCTGGAACAAGCATCAGCCCCATAAGGCAACCGTTTTCTTTTTCCAACATAAAAGATCGGTTCAACCCAATCGTTCCCGCAAAAAGAAACGCTACCCATAAAATTCCGGGCCCTACCTCACTGGCTTTTACAATACTCAGGTTAATAGAAAAGATAAAAATCAAAATCACCAATAGTGCAAAAATAAACATAGCACTAAGCAGTTCCCGAGTTTTCAACTCAGTGACAAAGTCTTTCCACACGATCGCCGCGATTTGATTTAAATATAAATTCATAATCGATTTTCTATATGCGCCTGTTCACCATCAAAGGCTTATACCCATTGCAAACTGGTTATCACGAACAGCATCAAAATACATCGACTCAAACCTATCTTTATCGACATCGGAAATGTTTTCCAGAAACGCAAACTTCCCCTGCACTTGCAAAGCAACCTTGTCGCACATTTCCAATCCACACGAAATATCGTGAGTGGTCATTAAGATAGTACGGCTGCTGTCATGCAATCTTTGCAGATGCTCTTTAAGAACATTTGCGGCGTGAAGATCTAAGCCTGTAAAAGGTTCATCCAAAAATAAAATGGCTGGATCGTGAAGAATTGCGCGGGCGATAGAAAGTCGTTGCAACATACCCCGAGAAAAAGTTCGAACCCGATCGTTTCTTCGCGGACTCAATCCAACTTCCCCGATAACTTTTAAAGCCTTATCTTCGGGTTGCTCAAGACCGTGCATCCTCGCAAAAAACATCAGGTTTTCAAGGGGTGTCAGGTCGGCATACAATGCGGTGGAATGGGAGATAACACCGATCTCCTTTCTCATTTCCGGGTGCCCTTCAGCAACATCGAATCCGGCTACCTTTGCTGTGCCCGATGAAGGTTGTGTCAAACCTGAAAGAATTTTGATCAGCGTGGTTTTACCTGCACCATTAGGACCAAAAACGGTCAAAAACTCTCCCTGCTTCAATTCGAAATCTATTCCATCAACAGCCTTCAAAGTACCAAAGGCTTTTCGGAGATGCCGAACCTCAATTGCATTTTCAAGGGATTCCATTTAACTAGCCTGGGAGGGAGGGAGTCATCAAGATTTTGCGGACTTCCTTTTTTTTCGACCTTGTTCCAACTGATCTAATTGCTCGATTAATTCAGTAGCTTCTCCTTCTAGCTTTTTCCGAAGCTCCTGATAATCTGATTCCGAAATCTTTTCAGTATTGAGATCGAATTCAAGTTCCTTAATTGAAATAAGGGTCTCTTCTTTCCGCACGAGAAGATGTTTGTATTCATCACTGTCAGGATCAATAGCTTCCACAAGCTTCTTGAGCTGCAGCTTGCCAAACAAAGGAATTCCCACGACAAGGAGAACAATCACAACGAAAATCAACTCTAAGAAGTGGACAAATCCCATCCCTATAACTCGATCCCGTCTAATTCATCCTGCAAACGTTTGGAATACTTCTCAGATGTTGCAGTTTTTTCTTCAGGCTCATCATTCTGAGTGGCGGTCTTTTCTTTTTTGCCTACCCAGGAATAAATAACCTTTCGTACTCCCACTCCTCCTGCAACCAAGGCAATAAACGGCATCACCCAAGCAGTAAGATTAAATCCAAATTTTGTCGGAGCCGATAAAACTGTTTCGCCATATTCATCGACCTGAGATTTAATAATTTGATCAACCGTAAGGCCGGAGTCGAGCATCTTAGAAAATTTAGCACGAGTTTTGTCTGAAGTAGAGCATGTGCAGTTTACAAGCACTTTGCCGCATTTATCATCGCATTTACACATCAATGCGTTTTCTAAATCCTGGAGGAGTGAACCGGCATACGTAGTCCCAGAAACACCCACAAAAAACCAGACTGCAACAAAAATGCTAAATATAAATTTTAATAAAGGCATTGCTTACTCCTGCGCCGGGGAAGGAAATAGAGTTTCCTCCCTGCGAAAACGTTCCAAACGACGCCTTTGTTCCAATCGGTCAGGCCACATAGATATCATCGTACCAAATGCAATGATCCAGCCACCCGTCCACATCCAGCTCACCATGGGATTCACATAAACTTTTATAGTGGCCGACTCATCGTCCCTGAAATCTGCGAGGATCATGTATAAATCTTCTCTCCAAGTTGAAAGAACATCCACCTCAGAGACCGGTTGATTCTGGCCTTTATAAAATTCTTTTTCTGGACGCGCAGTCCAGTAATGGTTGCCGTTACGCTTGACATCAAGTTGAGCGATAACCCGGGTTTTGACACTGGTTGCCTCTACCGCCACCAGTTTTTCGTAGGTAATGTCATACCCTCTTATCTTAAATGTTTCTCCGGGTTTAAGATGTTTTTCGACATGGGTTCCATAAGCTTGCGACCCTGCAATACCCGCAAAGATCAGAACAACACCAATGTGAACAATATATCCCCCGTAACGCCTTTTGTTACGCCAGGTAACAGTAGCCAATGCTCCGAACATTGATTCTTCATGCAATCCCATTCTCGAAGCCGTTCCTTTGTAGAATTCACTGAGGATACAGGTCATCACAAAGGCACAAAGGATAAAAGCGACATACGTATAGTTTTCAACCCGGCTTCCTAAAGGGATAACAGGGAACAATGCTACCGCAGTGATAAAGGCCGCCGCCAAAGGTTTTAAAAAATTTTTCTTTAAGTTGGACAGAGTCGCCCGACGCCAGGCAATAACCGGCCCAATACCAACAAGTGCTAAAAGAGCAAGCCCAATTGGAACGTTGACCTGATTATAAAAAGGTGGGCCTACGGTAATTTTTATTCCGCGAACGGCTTCTGAAATAATTGGAAAAATAGTTCCCCAAAATGTGGCAAAAGCAATTCCCAATAAAAGCAGATTGTTAAAAAGAAAACCGCTCTCACGCGACAAAAAAGAGTCTAGCTGGTTCTTACTTTTTAATAATGGAAGACGTGAAACAATCAACGCCGTACAGGCAAAAAGTATAACGAATAGGAAAGCCAGAAAATAATATCCTAACGTGGCTTCATCAAATGTATGAACAGATTGAATAAGACCACTACGTGTAATGAACGTGCCAAAAATGGTCATCACAAAAGTAAGAAGGACCAATGACATGTTCCAGACTTTCATCATGTCCTTTTTTTCCTGGATCATTATCGAATGCAAAAAAGCGGTCGCAATTAATAAAGGCATGAAGGCCGCATTTTCCACAGGATCCCAAGCCCAATAGCCTCCCCAACCCAGTTCGACATAGGCCCATGAAGCACCAAACAAGTTTCCCATACAAAGAAAAAACCAGGAGATCAATGTCCACTTTCTCGTCAACCGAATCCAGCCATCATCTAGATTTTTACTGATCAAAGCTGCGACTGCAAAAGCAAATGGCACCGTGAACCCGACATACCCAAGGTATAAGGTCGGTGGATGAATGACCATCCAGTAATTTTGTAATAGAGGGTTCAAGCCGCGGCCATCTTCTGGCGGCAAAGGAATGCGCTCAAATGGATTTGTTGAAAAATTAACCAGGCAAAGAAAAAAGATAATAATAGTCAGCAGCACCGCCATCGCATATGGAACAACGCGAAGATTTTTTTTGCGATTTTGAAAATGCACCACCACCGTATAAGTAGTAAGAAGCAAAGTCCAAAACAGAAGAGACCCTTTTTGACCACCCCAAAAAGAAGCGACTTTATAAAATGTGTCGAGTTCAATATTGGAATAAGCCCAAACATATTGAAGACTGAAGTCATTGGTGAGGAATGCTCTCCATAAACAAATAGAAGAGATCATCACACAACCCCATACAATCAGCGGCGTCTTATCTGCGCTTAGGTAAAGGTCTATCCGGTTGCCACGTGCAGCCATAATGTAAGCGACACAGCCATAAATAGCGGTCGCCAAGGCTATAAGTAATGTAAATTCACCAATATCATTCATGAATAAAAATAGAAGCCGATTGCCCTTAATTTGCAGGGATTAGGCTTTTTGAGTTTTAAAGGAAGGTCAAATCGTTGTCTTTGGTAAGGCGTCCGCTTTATTCAAACCGGGTTCCTTATACTTATCGGTACTCAGAGATCCAGGATGCATTTTCCCTGCCTCTTTTTCTGCTTCATATTTTGAAGGGCAACTGGTTAGCAAAGTATTTGCATGAAAGACACCGTCTTTTCCCAATGTCCCTTCCACAACTACTTCCCGACCATCTGCAAACATATCTGGTGTTACCCCTTGATAGGTTACTTTCAATGAAGACTTATTCTCTTCAATTAAAAATTTTACATCTAAATAATCGTTAGGGTCTCTTTGGATAGAACCGTCTACAACATTACCCTTAACCTTTAGCCCAGCTCCGGCATAAGAAACCTTCTGGCTCAATAATTCATCAACAGTAAAAAAATACTGCGACGTATTGCTGATCCCCATAGTGATTAAATATCCGATCGCACCTACGATCAACAAGCTTCCAACCAAAAATCTGACTTTTTTCTGCTTCATAACCAATTCTAATCCTTTGAAAAAAGGTAATATCCATAATCATTTAGGCTTAATTTCATAGTAGCATCAGGAATTTGGACTTGTCAAAGCAAATCCTTGAAATCGAACGAGGTATTAACGGTTTCCTGGAAATAGGCTCCAGTTCGCTTATGTATATAATGAACAAACTCAATTAATTTGCTTTATGGCCATACTTTTCTGCTAGAAGTCAATCCATCCCTACCCTAGCTATAAAAAAAATCTCGCAGGTGTCACATCCAAAAACCCGGAAATTCCCTCAGGAAATCTGGACAATCCCGGCCCGATACCGAGAAAACCCTGTTTTAATAAAAGCTTATACGATTTTCTCCTGTCTGATAATCCACATTTTTATCTCATTTTTTGTTGACAGTTTGTCGCGGTATGATAGGATTGTGTTCTAAAGTGTCTTGAAATGTAACTTTCTGTCACTTTCTATCAAACACGCAGGCAAAGCTAATGAGTAGTTTTTTAGGTACCTACAACATCAGTTTAGACGATAAGGGCCGGTTTAATGTTCCCGCTAAATTCCGTGGAACATTGGAGCAGTCGGGTCCGCAGCTGGTGGTGTGTGCGATGGAGCCATTCCTAGTCGTTTTCCCCCATAAAGAATGGGCGGAAAATGAAGATAAGTTAAGTAGCTTAAACGCTTTTGATAAGGAAGATCGTACACGTCTGCGAGAATTTTATTCACGCGCCACAGAATGTGAAATGAAGTCCGGAAAAATTCTATTGCCTCTTCACTTGAGAGACATTGCCGGGCTGACCAAAGATGCCGTGCTTGTGGGAATGTCTAAGACTTTTGAAATCTGGTCTCCCGATAGATGGGACAAGCAGGGAGGCGAGTGAAAAAACGGGACCCCTGGCAGGAATTTTTTAGCATTTAATAATCACCAGATCGTCTCGAGTAAATCATGCCAACGTACCACGAATCGATAATGAAAAACGAAGTGCTTCATTATCTGAATATTCACATGGAGGGGGTAATCGTGGATGGCACATTAGGGGATGGAGGACATACGGAATTCATCCTCAAAAACACAGGGCCAAAAACCAGAGTGCTCGGCATCGACCGTGACTTATCTGCCATTGAGAGAGCCCGAGAAAGACTTCAACCTTTCCGGGACAGGGTAATATTTGCCCACGGCTCACTGGAAAACCTGCGAGACCTTGCAGCGCAATCCGGCGTCACCAAAATCAATGGTCTGTTGCTAGACTTTGGTGTTTCCTCCCCCCAGTTAGACACGCCCGAACGCGGATTTAGCATTCGAAATGACGGACCGCTTGATATGAGAATGGACAACTCACAAACAACCACAGCAGCACATCTTCTTGAGAAGCTAAAGGATGTGGAATTGATATCCATTATAAAAAATTTTGGTGAGGAACGGTTCGCGAAAAAAATAGTCCGAGCTATTCGCAGGGAACAAGAACAAAAGCCGGTTGTTACAACCTCTCATTTGGCTGAAATTATTTCGCGAGTGGTTAGATCCCCAAGGCATTCAAGAATTCACCCTGCGACAAGAACCTTTCAGGCGTTACGCATAGCCGTTAATAACGAACTTGAACAAATAAAAACAGTTTTAAATGATGCGATAGATCTACTCGATTCTTCTGCGCGGATTGTCGCGATCTCGTTCCACTCGCTGGAAGACAGAATTGTTAAAACATTTTTTCGCAAAGAAGAAAAAGGCTGCACCTGTCCTCCAAAAATCCCAATTTGTATTTGCGGAGATAAGCAGACCTTGAAAATTTTAACGCGTAAACCCATCTGTTCTTCTGAGGAAGAGATTGCATTAAATCCAAGATCGGTCAGCGCAAAGCTGAGAGCTGCGGAAAGGATATATGTTTAGCGGAGTTCGTCAATTGATTGAAGGCCGGTTTCATATTGCGCCTAAAGGGTTCCGGATGGTTTTTCTTGTCTCGGTATTGATGATGTTAGCGGCATTAGCTCTGGTGTGGCCGAATGTAAGAAAAGTGAAACTGTCTTATGACTATCAGGCTCTTGAAGCGGAGCGTGAAGATCTTTTAAGTGAAAACCATCTTCTACGTCTGGAAAAGGAAAGCCTGCAGTCGTTGTATCGCGTTCAGGCTCTAGCTAAAGATGCGGTTGGAATGATAGAGCCGAAAAAGGGGCAGGTAGTAACAATTTTTTTAAAATAAAACTATGTCAAATAACAAAAAAACAGGATCAGATTCTTTCCGAAATATAGTGAAGGTTAGATTGCTTTTTATATCCAGCCTGTTACTCGTTTTCGCGATATCTCTGATAGTCCGACTCGCTGACCTGCAAATTGTTCAGCACGAGTCTCTTCTGGCTAAATCTGAAAAGCAATCACAAGGAACCTTGGAAACTCATTTTGGCCGAGGAACTATTTTTGATCGCAATGGCAATGAGTTGGCTACTAATCTTGAAGTCGAGTCCGTGTTTGTCAAGCCTCAAGAGGTGCGAGACAGAAAATACACCTCCAGAGTTCTCTCTTCGGCTTTAAACCGAGACTATGACAGTGTCTATAAAGAAGTATCCTCGAAAAAGAAATTTATCGGGGTAAAAAGAAAAGTTCCTGCAGATGAAATAATACACCTTAAGAAATCGGCTCTTTCAGGGGTGCATTTTCGCTCAGAGCAGAAAAGGTTTTACCCAAAACGCGAACTGGCGGCCAATGTCATTGGTTTTGTGGGCACAGACGATTTGGGTTTGGCTGGCATAGAACATACTTTTCAGAAAAAGCTGAAGGGAATCGTCTATTCACAATCCATAGAACAGGATGGGAAGGGTAGGAAGATTCCAGCTCTGAACAATCTTTCCCGTTCCAGCCTCGGCAATTACGATTTAATGCTTACGTTGGATGAGGTGATTCAGTTTACCGCTGAGCATCATCTGAAGAAGCAAGTAGATAGATATAAGGCGGACTCTGGAATGGTTGTGGTCATGGACCCTTATTCCGGGGAAATATATGCCATGGCAAACGTTCCGCAATTCAACCCAAACAACTTTAACGCGTTCCCTGAAGAAACATGGAAAAACAACGCCGTTGTCAGCGCATATGAGCCGGGGTCCATTTTCAAACCCATCGTTGCCGCCGCAGCTATAGACACGGGAATTGCCCGGTCGGACGAGAAGTTCTTTTGCGAAAATGGAAGCTTCAAGGTTGGTAAAAATAAAATTGGCGAAGCAGAGAATCATAAGTTTGGTTATCTCACCATGAAGGAAATCATTGCTAAGTCCAGCAACATTGGTGTGGTAAAAATCGCTCAAAAGCTCGGCAAAAACTCTTTCTACGAATACATTCAAAAGTTTGGTTTTGGCGAAAAGTCGGGTGTGCGACTTCCCGGTGTGTCTTCCGGTCTATTGAAAAAAAGGGCAAAGTGGGACGATTACTCTTTGGCTTCCATATCTTTCGGGCATGAAATCGGAGTTACTCCCCTGCAAATGGTCGCAGCGTTGGGTGCTATAGCTAATGGAGGGACGCTTATGGAGCCACATATAACCAAAGCCCTGATGCGCGATGGAAAAATTGTTAAGCAAATCAAACCAAAGAAAATCCGGCGAGTTATATCAAAAAAAACCAGTCAGCAAATGATGGAAATATTAAAGTTCGTTGTTAAAGAGGGGACGGGAAAAAATGCTGCGGTAGAAGGGTTTGATGTGGCGGGGAAAACAGGCACCGCGCAAAAGTATATTGCGGAAACTAAATCTTACTCAAAAACAAAGTTCGTTTCATCGTTCATAGGTTATGCGCCGGCAGATGCTCCGCGTCTGGTAATTCTGGTGATGATTGACAATCCAAAAGAAGTGCATTGGGGCAGTGTTGTAGCGGCTCCGGTATTCCGAGAGATTGCAAAAAAATCATTACGCTATTTAAATGTTCTCTCGAGCGAGGAACGTATTTTTATTCTTAACCACGCATAATGAAACAGACTGCGCCAACAAAATGGTTTTTGTTTTCAGAAAGCGATTTTTCTACAGAAAAAAATATGTCTGAAAAAAATCTTAAAAATTTGATCACGGGAATTGAGACAATAGAATCTCTGGGAAACCGCGACCCTGAAATCGGAAATATCGCTTTCGATTCCAGAAAAGTACAACAGGGTGGACTTTTCGTTGCTATTCCTGGCGGAAGTCATGACGGTAGCGCGTTTATTAAAGAAGCTTTGGATAAAGGAGCGATTGCTATCATCACTGAAGCCTCTCTCGAATCACTGTCTTCGCTCCATATCGACCGCGAAAATATTTGTCTTATAAGAGTTGCCGATTCAAGAAAGTCCTTGGCGATAGTCAGCGCTAACTTTTATGGAGATCCTTCAGCGCATTTGAATCTGACAGGTGTAACCGGCACTAATGGGAAAACAACGTTAACTTATATTCTAGAGGCTCTGGCAAAGGTTGACGGAAGGTCTACAGGGGTTATAGGAACCATCGATTGTCATTTCGGAAAAACAAAAATTCCGGCGGCTATGACAACACCTGAATCCCTTGATCTCAATCTAAACTTTAGGCGAATGGTGGATGCGGGAGTCACAGATTGCTTCCTCGAGGTATCTTCTCATGCCCTCTCGCAAAAGCGCGTTTGCGATATAAATTTTGATGTTGGAATTTTTACAAACCTGAGTCGAGATCATCTCGACTTCCATAGCGACATGGAAGAATACAAAAGCGCAAAAGCTGAGTTATTCAGGGGAAATAAAGTCAGAGTGCCTATCGTAAATATCGATGACCCTGCTGGAAAAGAATTCGCCGCAGAGCTAAAGGAAAATGTCGTTTCAACTGGAATAAATAATTCTGCAGATTTTATGGCGGAAAACATTTCCTTAACAGCCGTCGAGAGTCAATTCACTTTAAAAACGCCAAACGGATCTACCGAAATTCGAACAAACCTTCTCGGCGAACATAATATTTACAACCTTCTCTCGGCTTCGGCTTATGCGTTGGCTCAAGGCATGTCTTTGGGCATGATTCAAAGCACCTTTCGAAATATTCCATCCGTCCCAGGAAGATTTGAATCGATAAGTGAGGGGCAGGATTTTTCTGTGTTGGTTGATTACGCTCATACGGAGGATGCGCTTTCCAAGGCTATCACAGCGGCTAAAGCTTTTACCGAGGGAAAGGTGATTGTTGTTTTTGGGTGTGGTGGAGATAGAGACAAAGGAAAAAGAGAGTGTATGGGCCGAGTAGCCACAGAAAAAGCCGATTTCACAGTCATTACTTCTGACAATCCACGCACAGAAGACCCTGAAAAAATTGTGGCAGACATACTGGAAGGCATTCCTGCTTCGGCTTCACACGCAGCGATCATAAATCGGCGAGAAGCCATCGAATATGCAATCAGCCGGGCGAAAAAAAATGATCTCGTTTTAATTGCCGGGAAAGGCCATGAGGATTACCAGGTTTTAGGTACGCAAAAAGAACATTTTGATGATCGAGAAGTTGCTAGAGAATTTTTGGAGAAACAAATTCATTGATAACAGGCAAAGCGAAAAACTGTCTGGATATTGTGGGCGGAAAACTACTGCAAGGTAGTGCGACAAAAGTATTCCGCGGGGTATCCATAAACTCCCGAACCATCGAAGAAGAGGAATTGTTTGTGTGTATTCAAGGTGAAAAGTTTGACGGCCATCATTACCTTGGCGAAGCTATAAACAAAGGTGCGGCAGGAATTATTTTGTCCAATCCAAGCCACCTTTCTGAAGACATGATCGGCGAGGGGAATTCACCCTTCGTGATCCAGTCTCAAAATACTTTACGGGCATTGCAAGAGCTTGCCGGTTATCAAAGAGCCAGGTTCCCTTTCCAGGTAATTGCGGTAACGGGAACCAATGGAAAATCGACAACCAAAGAAATGATCGCCTCAATTATTGAAACAAAATATAAAACTCTAAAAACGCAGGGAAACCTTAACAACCACATTGGTCTTCCTCTGACTCTATTGGCAAGGAAACCAGAGCATGAGGTCGGTGTTCTTGAAATGGGTATGAGTGCGGCTGGTGAGATTAAACGGCTCGCTGAAATAGCAAAGCCTGACATAGGTGTTATCACGAATATATCTGCCGGTCATCTAGAGCAGCTAAAAACAGTTAAAGATGTCCAGGCTGCAAAAGGTGAGTTATTTGACTCCCTCAACAAAGAAGGAACAGCAATTGTTAACGCAGATGACCCCTTGGTTCTTGAGTTGGCGAAGTCACTACGCAGCAAACAAATCACCTACGGAATTGAACAGCCTGCAGATGTACAGGCAAGCAATATTCAAAACAAAGGAAGTCAGGGGTTTACCTTCACAGCTAAAATTTTCAACCAATCAATTCCTGTAAACCTCTTTCAAATTGGCTACTGCAATATATATAACGCCCTCGCGGCTCTAGCTGCGGGTCATTCGCTGGGCATATCAGGAAAAGATATGAGTCGAGGATTAGAAAAGTACCAGCAAATCCCTCAGAGAAATGAGCAAATTCATTATGAGGAGGTGACCCTGATAAACGATGCGTATAACGCGAATCCGCAATCCATGAGAGAAGCGCTAAAAACTTTGTCGGAGTTTAATACTCAGGGAAAACGATTTTTGGTTATCGGCGATATGCTCGAACTTGGCCCTTTGTCCGAGTCTGCCCATCATGAGCTAGGACAGGAAATAACTTTATCAAATGTAGACCACTTAGTAACCGTTGGCCCGCTAGCCTCTCTGGTGGCTGAAAGTGCAAAAAAAAATTCTCGGCATCCGCTGCAAATAGGAAAATTTAATACACATGCCGAAGCAGTGAACTATCTATTGAGGAACGTTAAAAAAGGCGATTGCCTGCTTATCAAAGGTTCTCGTGGCGCGAAAATGGAAAATGTTATTCAGGAATATTTAAAAACCTAAAGAACGAAAAAAAATAAAGAATGTTTTACCATTTGTTTTACCCACTTAGCTCTGAATATTCCTTTTTGAATGTATTTAAATACATTACATTTCGCTCGGCCTATTCCGGCGTTACTGCGCTAGCGCTTAGCCTAACCCTTGGCAACTTAATGATTCGAATGCTACAAAAATTCCAGATCGGAGAAACGATTCGTAGCGATGGGCCTGAGCACCATGCCTCAAAATCAGGAACGCCTACCATGGGGGGCCTCCTGATATTGGTAACTTTTTTAGTGTCAACTTTATTATGGGCGAATCTTGAAAGCCATTATATCTGGGTGATCATTTTTTCAGTGATCGGTTTTGGAGCCATCGGTTTTCGCGATGATGTCTTAAAGCTCCGAAGAGGAAAAGGGATTTCTGCGAAGGAAAAACTGTTACAGCAGCTTCTAGTCATTTTAGGTGTCGGGAGTTATCTACTTTACTTCGATCCTACACGTGCAGATTACGCAACGCGATTGTCTGTGCCATTCTTTAAAGAGTTTCAACCCGACCTAGGTTTTCTATATCTTTTCTTTATCGCATTCATAATCGTTGGAACATCAAATGCTGTCAATCTAACAGACGGACTCGATGGCCTGGCAATTGGCCCCATCATAATAGCTACTCTCACATACACTGGCATCGTCTACATCTGCGGCCATGTCAAATTCGCCGAGTATCTAAACATTCAATACGTAAAGGGTGCAGGAGAAATCGCTGTTGCCAGCTCAGCTGTCATGGGAGCCAGCCTGGGTTTTCTCTGGTACAACTCCTACCCCGCGCAAATTTTCATGGGCGATGTTGGATCTTTATCTTTGGGAGGTTTTATAGGAACCATAGCGGTGATTGTTAAACACGAGTTGCTATTAATTCTTATTGGCGGAATTTTTGTCATCGAGGCTTTGTCGGTAATTATTCAGGTGGGTTATTTCAAATACACAGGGGGAAAGCGATTTTTCAAAATGGCGCCGCTTCATCACCACTTTGAACAACTAGGCTGGTCAGAACCCAAGGTGATCGTCCGCTTTTGGATTGTCGCTGTCATTCTCGCGATGATCAGCTTGAGCACATTAAAACTCAGATAAGTATGAATTTAAAAAACAAAATCATTTCTGTGATTGGCTTGGGAAAAACAGGCATTGCGACAGCTAATTTCCTTAGCCTTCACGGTGCAAAGGTCTCAATCATGGATCACAAATCTCGCGATCAATTGTCTGAACTGGAAAGCCAGCTCTTACCTGATGTCAAAGTAGTCTATGAAAACTGCGAACCGCATCCTGATTCGGAGATGGTCATAATCAGTCCGGGTATAGACATTGAATCAAACTTTCTTAAAAGCTCGCGACAAAAGGGAATGGAAATAATCAGTGAAATTGAACTCGCAAGCCGAATCAATAGTGCC
>JAJDAW010000123.1 GCA_029261635.1 Nitrospinaceae bacterium | reverse complement strand
CAATGGGATGTCGCTCCACATGAGCGCAAGCTGAGGGGGTTGGAAGATGTCTTCAGTGATATCTTTCCTATTTCAGACTTAAATATCAACGCCCGTATTGAATATGTCGGCTTCGAAGTCGGTATATGGGAGTGCGGCTGTGGTGAATTTAAGGAGCTCGGCGGTCCAGGTATTTTCTGTGATACTTGTGAGCAGGAAGTCGTTTATAAGGAAAAGCACAAGTTTAGCGAGTGTCGCCAAAAGAGTCTTACCTATTCTGATCCTATTAAGATTATGGTCAGGCTCGTGCTTTTCGACCGTGAAGCGGTGGATATAAACGCCCGTGTTCTGAAAAACCTCTTGGGTAGAACAATCATAGAAGAGGTTAAGAAGCCGGGGACTGCGAAAAATCTTATTTCGGCCAAAACAGAAATCACCGAAGACATTATAGCGATTCTGGAAAAAGAAAAAGTGCCTCAGATAACCATTAATACGGTTCGTGAGGTTAAGGAGCAGAAAATTTTTCTAGGCGAAATGCCTGTGATGGGTCCAACGGGCACTTTCATGATAAACGGTGTTGAGCGGGTTATCGTGAGTCAGATGCATCGTTCTCCTGGAGCTTTCTTTTCGCATGACAAGGGTAAATCGCATGTCAGTGGTAAGATACTTTATTCGGCTAGAATTATTCCTGATCGTGGTTCCTGGATTGATTTCGAATTTGATATTAAAGATATTCTGTATGTAAAAATTGATCGCAGGCGCAAGCTTCCAGCGACCATTCTTTTGCAGGCATTCGGGATGGATGTCAAAACTATCCTTGAGACCTATTATTCTATTGAAAAAGTAACTGTCAGTAAAGACCAGCGCTTTTTTATGGGAAGTAAGCACCTGCTTGTCGGATTCAAGGTTAAGGAGGATGTAATAGATCCGAAAACCGATGATGTGGTTCTTAAGGCGGGTAAAAAGGTAACGATAGCCACTGCCAAAAAATTGAGTCGATTGGCAAAGTCAGTCAAAGTTGAGATTGATCCTGAAGGTTTGATCGGTAGGTATTTGTTTGATGAGATCATTGATCCTGAAACCGGCGAAATTGAAGTCGATTATAATCAAGAGATCACAGAGGGCGTTCTTGAGGTCATCAAGAAAAATAAGCTCAGCGATATTCAGATTTTGCATATTGACGAAGAATCGTCAGACACTGTTATTCGCGATACTGTAGCTGTTGCGAAAACTCAAAGCCAAGAAGACGCGATCAAGGAAATCTATAAAAGATTGCGTCCGGGGGATCCTCCAACTCCAGAAATAGCGCGTTCACTTTTTGCTAATCTATTTTTTAATCCCAAGCGTTACAATCTGTCCGTAGTGGGTCGTATCAAGCTGAACCAGAAATTTGATCTGGATATTCCGCTGGACAATCGGTTGCTGACATTGGAAGACCTTGTGGAGGTTGTGCGGCATATCATTGATCTCAGGAATGGGATTGGAAGTATTGATGATATCGATCATTTGGGTAATCGCAGAGTGCGTGCCGTAGGTGAGTCTCTGGAGAATCAGTTCCGTGTGGGTCTTGTGCGTATGGAGCGGGCGATTATCGAGAGAATGTCTATTCAAGATCTAGAAGTCTCCATGCCGCATGATTTGATCAATTCTAAACCTGTGACGGCTTCTATTAAGGAGTTCTTTGGTAGTAGTCAGTTGTCTCAATTTATGGATCAGACCAACCCGCTTTCTGAGGTGACTCATAAGCGTCGATTGAGTGCGTTGGGACCGGGAGGATTGACTCGTGAGCGAGCAGGATTCGAAGTGCGCGATGTGCATCCGACTCATTATGGGCGTATTTGTCCGATTGAGACACCGGAGGGTCCAAATATCGGTTTGATTGCTTCTCTTAGTACTTATGCCCGGGTTAATGACTATGGATTTATAGAGACTCCCTATCGAAAGGTAGTGGACGGTCATGCTAAGGATGATGTTGATTTTCATACTGCCTTGGTTGAGGATAAATATATTATTGCTCAGGCCAATGTGAAGATGGACGAGAAGAAAATGTTTACCGACCCCATTATTCCAGCGCGAAAGGGGGGCGACTTCACCCTTTCTCCGCGAGAGAAGGTCGATTATATGGATGTGTCGCCGAAGCAGTTGATCAGTGTGGCTGCATCCTTGATCCCTTTTCTGGAGAACGATGATGCCAACCGGGCATTAATGGGATCGAATATGCAACGGCAGGCAGTTCCTTTGTTGCGTTCAGAGGCTCCTTTGGTGGGTACGGGGATGGAGGCGATTGTTGCGCATGATTCCGGTGCGGTAGTGGTTGCTGAAAACGATGGTGTGGTCATTAGTGCTGATGCGACCCGCATTGTGGTTCGTACTGAAAAAAGACCTGTTAGAAAAGTGAAAACCCGACGAAGTCAGTTGGATTCGAATGTGGATATCTATACGCTGAATAAGTATCAGCGCTCTAACCAGAATACTTGTATCAATCAGCGGCCGCGTGTGACTTCTGGGACACCGGTAAAGGTGGGGGATGTGCTGGCGGATGGTCCTTCAACCGATCATGGTGAGTTGGCGTTGGGACGAAATATCCTGGTTGCCTTCATGTCGTGGGGTGGCTACAACTTTGAAGATGCTATTATCGTTAGCGAAAAGCTGGTGAAAGACGATGTTTATACTTCGGTTCATATTGAAGAGTTTGAGGTTGAGGCTCGCGACACCAAGCAGGGTAAAGAGGAAATCACTCGTGATATTTCTAATGTAGGTGAAGATGCTCTGAAGAATCTGGATGAAAGTGGCATCATTCGGGTGGGTGCGAATGTTAAGCCGAACGATATTTTGGTCGGCAAAATTACCCCGAAAGGTGAAACCCAGCTCAGTCCTGAGGAAAAACTCCTGAAAGCTATTTTCGGTGAAAAAGCAGGAGATGTGCGCGATACATCACTTCGAGTTCCGCCTGGAGTTCACGGCACAGTCATTGATGTGAAAGTGTTCTCTAGAAAGGGAATCGATAAAGATTCGCGAACGTTGGCGATTGAAGAAGAAGAGATTTCTCGAATCGAAAAAGATTATAACGAAGAAATAGGTATCGTTAAAAGCGAGACGACTAAGAGTATGATAGGTCTTCTTGTGGGTAGAAGCGCATCCAAATCAACCACTATTGGTAAGGTGAGTTTTACTAAGGGTGAAGCGATCGAAGAAGCGCAAATCGCGAAGATGACCTTGAAAGACATGGTTAAAGTTCCGGCGCAGGGAGTGGATGAGAAAACTCTGTTGGGAATGGAATCCAGTGCTAAAGAGCAAGTGGCAATTTTAAAGTCCATGCTTGAGGAAAAAGTTACCCGTCTGAAAAAAGGCGATGACTTGTCTCCTGGCGTGATCAAGCTGGTGAAGGTCTTCATGGCTATGAAGCGTAAGCTTCAGGTGGGGGACAAAATGGCAGGCCGACATGGTAATAAAGGTGTTGTTTCGACCATTGTTCCTGAAGAAGACATGCCTTATATGAAAGATGGTAGGCCGATCGAGCTTATTTTGAATCCTCTGGGTGTGCCGTCAAGAATGAACGTTGGGCAGATTCTGGAAACCAATTTAGGAATGGCAGCCAGGGCTAACGATAAAAATATGGCGACACCTGTTTTCGATGGCGCGAAAGAAAGCGAAGTTAGAGAGCTGCTGCGTCAGGGAGACTGTTCGGAGACTGGCGAAGTACATCTGATTGATGGTCGCTCCGGGCAACCGTTTAGGCAGAGTGTAATGGTGGGCTATTTGTATATCTTAAAGCTCCATCATTTGGTCGATGATAAAATTCATGCGCGTTCAACAGGGCCTTATTCTTTGGTCACGCAGCAGCCCTTGGGTGGTAAAGCTCAATTTGGTGGGCAGCGGCTGGGAGAGATGGAGGTTTGGGCATTGGAAGCTTATGGTGCCGCTTATACCCTTCAGGAAATGCTGACCGTGAAGTCCGATGATGTCGAAGGGCGAAAACGCATGTACGAAGCTATAGTTAAAGGTGATACGCACCTCAATCCGAGCTTGCCAGAATCCTTCAACGTTCTTGTGAAGGAGTTGCAGAGCTTGGCTATTGATGTTGAACTGATCGAGTCGGGAAAATAAACTTTTTGTTTTCCGTCTGACCCAGCCTGGTCCTGGATTGAGTTTTTGAATCAGGACCCTAAAAGATTTTAAATTAAACGGTTTGCGAAAACCTTTCAAAGGAGAAGTCCCTGGTGGATAATCTGACACATTTCGATAAGCCAAAAAACCCTATATTGTTTGACGCGATCCGGGTACGTATTGCTTCTCCAGAGAAAATACGCTCATGGTCTTATGGTGAGGTAAAAAAGCCGGAAACCATCAACTACCGTACTTTTAAGCCGGAGCGCGATGGGTTGTTCTGCGCTAAAATTTTTGGTCCAGTCAAAGACTGGGAGTGTACCTGTGGAAAATACAAGCGGATGAAGCACAAGGGTGTCATCTGTGAGAAGTGTGGCGTTGAAGTTATTCTTTCCAAGGTTCGCCGTGAACGGCTCGGGCATATAGAGCTGGCAACTCCGGTAGCGCATATTTGGTATTTCAAAGGACTTCCTAGTCGACTCGGGCATCTTTTGGATATTCCTCTCAAAGATCTGGAGCGCATCATATATTTTGAAAATTATGTGGTGACAGACCCCGGTGACTCGGATATGGAAATTGGTCAGATTCTGACTGAAGAAGAGTATCGCGAGATGGAGATGGAGTTCCCTGATACCTTTCGCGCCATGATTGGGGCGGAAGGAGTGGCGGAGCTTCTCAGGCCAATGAATATGGAAGAGCTCTCTGTGCAGTTGAAGGAGGAGATGGTTACGACCAAGTCCGTTATGAATAAGAGGAAGCTGGCTAAGCGCTTGAAGATCGTTGAAGCGTTTAGGAAATCTGGAAACAAGCCGGAGTGGATGATTCTTCAGGTGGTTCCTGTTATTCCTCCTGAATTGCGCCCTCTAGTTCCGTTGGATGGCGGTCGGTTTGCTACATCTGACTTGAACGATCTTTATAGGCGGGTGATTAATCGAAATAATCGGCTC
Source organism: Nitrospinaceae bacterium (assembly GCA_029261635.1). Classification (GTDB taxonomy): domain Bacteria; phylum Nitrospinota; class Nitrospinia; order Nitrospinales; family VA-1; genus UBA8687. The sequence goes on along the minus strand of JAJDAW010000123.1, from coordinate 3,079 downwards.
AAGCGTTTGCAGGAGTTGAAAGCGCCACAAATTATTATTCGTAATGAAAAGCGAATGTTGCAGGAAGCTGTTTCGGCATTGTTTGATAATGGTCGTCGAGGTCGCACTCTTCGCGGTACGAATAAGCGACCGCTGAAATCTTTGAGCGATATGCTCAAGGGTAAGCAAGGTCGTTTCCGACAAAACCTGTTGGGAAAACGCGTGGATTATTCGGGTCGATCTGTCATCGTGGTCGGACCGTACTTGAAGTTTCATCAGTGCGGATTGCCGAAAAAAATGGCCTTGGAATTGTTTAAGCCTTTTGTGTTTAATCGACTCGAAGAAAAGGGCTATGCGACTACAATAAAAACAGCAAAGAAAATGGTTGAGCAGGAGCGTTCCGAAGTGTGGGAAGTTCTTGAAGAAGTGGTCAAAAACCATCCGGTACTTCTCAATCGCGCGCCTACTCTGCATCGACTTGGTATTCAGGCTTTCGAGCCATTGCTGATAGAGGGTAAAGCGATTCAGGTTCACCCTATGGTATGTACCGCTTTCAATGCCGATTTTGATGGTGATCAGATGGCGGTTCATGTTCCGCTTTCTATGGAAGCTAGGACGGAATGTAAGTTGCTGATGATGTCTTCCAACAACGTTTTGTCTCCGGCGAATGGCAGGCCTATCGCTGTGCCTACTCAGGACATTGTTCTGGGTTGCTATTACATGACAAAAATTCGCGGCGATGTAAAAGGTGGTGGCAAGGTTTTCTCAGATCAAAAAGAAGTAATTGCTGCCTTTAACGCTGATGAGCTCGACTTACAGGCGTTGATCATGGTGCGTATCGATAATGTTTTGACGCAGACCACGACAGGTCGAATTCTATTAGGTGAAGTGCTCCCTGATGGGTTGCCTTTTGACTGGGTGAATCGGTTGATGGATAAGAAATCACTTTCCGAGCTTATCTTTCAGGCTTTTTTACAGGTAGGTCGAGAGAAAACAGTGACGTTGCTTGTTGACGTAAAAGATCTTGGGTTCAGGTATGCGACCGAGGCTGGTTTGACTATCTCTATCGATCAGATGAAAATACCAAAAACCAAAGTTAAACTGGTGGACAAGGCCAACGAAGAAGTTCTTAAGGTTCATAAGCAGTACCGTGATGGGCTTATCACTAACGGTGAGCGGTACAACAAGGTCATCGATATTTGGGCGCATGTTACAGAAAAAGTTTCTGAAGAAATGTTTAAAGAACTGGAGAATGAAGACGAGGCAACGACCCATGGAAAAACGGATAAGGATTTTAATTCGATTTTTATCATGGCTGACTCAGGCGCAAGAGGAAGCGCGCAACAGCTAAGGCAGTTGGCGGGAATGCGGGGTTTGATGGCCAAGCCTTCTGGTGAAATTATTGAAACACCTATCACCGCAAATTTTCGCGAAGGTCTATCGGTAATTCAGTACTTCATTTCCACGCATGGTGCTAGAAAAGGTCTGGCGGATACCGCGCTTAAGACAGCGAACTCCGGTTATCTGACACGTCGACTAGTCGATGTTGCGCAGGACATGATTGTTCAGGAAGATGATTGTGGAACTTTGAAAGGGATTGATGCGATTTCCCTCGTTGAAGCTGGCGAAATAATTCAGCCTTTGGGTGAGAGAATTCTGGGGCGAACGGTTCTTGAAGATGTCGTTGACCCTTTTACGGGTGATGTTTTGGCAGAAGCCGACAGCCTCATTGAAGAAGATACTGTTACGGCGATTGAAAACGCCGGGATCGAAAAAGTTAAAATGCGCTCTTGTCTGACTTGTGAGTCGAAAGAGGGAGTTTGTATTAAATGTTACGGTCGCAACATGGCAACTTTGAAATGGGTTGAGGTGGGTGAACCGGTTGGTGTTATTGCGGCGCAGTCCATTGGTGAGCCAGGTACGCAGTTGACTATGCGTACTTTCCATATTGGTGGAACGGCGAGTCGGGTTGTAGAGCAGACAACATTGAATACCAAGCGCGGCGGTACTGTTAAGTATATGGGGCTCCGTACTATTAAAAATCAGGCTGGCGAAATCATCGTGATGAATCGTAATGGAAGTCTGGTGGTGCTGGATGATACTGGTCGAGAGAAAGAGCGGTTCGCAGTTGTGTATGCGGCGAAGCTGAAAGTCAGCGACGGTCAAGAGGTTCAGGAAGGGCAAACCTTGATTGAATGGGATCCTTATACCAACGCTATTCTTACTGAGGTTGAGGGTACGATTGCTTTTGGTGACATCGTCGAGGGTGTAACGATGAAAGAAGACTTCGATGAAATTACAGGTCTTTCTACTAAAGTAATTATCAGTCACCGTGATGAAAAGAAGCAGCCGCGGATTTCGCTTAAAGATAAAACGGGTGAAACAGTTCGACGTTATATTCTTCCTGCGGGCGCAAACATCAATGTTAATGAGGGTGACTCGGTGAATGCGGGTGACTTGATTGTTAAGATTCCACGTGAGTCTGCAAAAACCAAAGACATTACGGGTGGTCTGCCTAGAGTTGCGGAACTTTTTGAAGCAAGAAAGCCGCATGAACAGGCAACCATTACTGAGATTACAGGTAAAGTAAAGTTTGGCGGATTCGTGAAAGGCATGCGTAAGGTCATCGTGGAAAGTGAGTCAGGCGATGAATGCGAATATCTGATCCCTCGCGGTAAGCATATCAATGTTCATGAAGGCGATGAAGTAATAGCTGGTGAAGCATTGATGGATGGCGCGTCAAATCCGCATGACATTTTACGGGTTCTCGGTGAAGATGAGCTTCGAAAATATCTGGTTAATGAGGTGCAGGAAGTGTATCGACTGCAGGGTGTTGCCATTAACGATAAGCATATTGAAGTTATCGTTCGACAAATGTTACGCCATCTGATTATTGAAGATTCTGGAGATACAGAATTTTTGATCGGTGAACAGGTCACTAAGAAAGTATTCAACGCTGCCAATCAGGAAGTGATAAAGAATAAGAAAAAACCTGCTAAGGGTGGGGCGGTTCTCTTGGGAATTACCAAGTCGTCGTTGAGCACAGAAAGCTTTATCTCGGCGGCATCATTTCAAGAAACAACTCGTGTGTTGACAGAGG
>JAJDAW010000122.1 GCA_029261635.1 Nitrospinaceae bacterium | reverse complement strand
TTGGGGCCTGGGCATCTGCTTTTGTTTTTATGCGTTTGTTGGGTGTGCAGACAACGATAGGTGTGGCTGCGGCAGCAAATATTGGAATCGCAGTAGTTATTTACCTGTTATTCAAACCACCCCTTAAAGAGCAGCTGCAACACTCAACCCCTTTCGTCACAGAACCCCCACTGGAAAAACGCGAAGCGTTAATACTCTTAAGCTTTGCTGTTGCGGGGCTGATCGCTCTTGTTTATCAGATGGCCTGGACAAGAATTTTGTCACTGTTGCTAGGTTCTTCGGTGTATGCCTTCAGCCTTATTCTCACCGTTTTTATATTGGGGCTGGCTCTCGGTACAGTGACGGCTTCTCGCTACCTTTCAAGGTTGAATGATTTAGTTAAAGGTTATGGTGTAACTCAATTAATAATTGGATTTTCTGCTTTGTCGATAATCCCATTCTTTGCCCGTATTCCTTTTGCCAATCGGTGGATTTATGAGAACTGGGGGCAGCAATTTGACCTGATGCAAGGGGCCAATTTTCTGACTATTTTTGGGCTTCTTTTTATTCCAACATTTTTTATGGGCGCTCAGTTTCCAATCGTGATCAAGGCAATGGCAACGAAGCTGGAGACCGTGGGGCAAAATGTAGGCCGTACTTATGCCTGCAATACTTTTGGGACAATCATAGGCTCCTTTCTGGCGGGTTTTGTTCTTATCCCGGTATTGGGATTACAGACCACAATTTTGACGGCGGCTTTTCTAAATGTTCTTTTGGGAATGGCTCTTTTGACATTTGGGACCCAACTCAGCTTTAACTGGAAGATGTATTTTTTACCGGGGGTATTCATTGTCTATCTGCTCGTTGCAAACTCGATAGCTCCTTGGGATAAATCGGTTATTTCCAGTGGCTCCTTCATGCCTTATAGAATCGGAGATTTAAAAGAGGCAGAACTGAAAAAAAATAAGATTCTGTTCTTTAAAGAGGGAATGCATACAACAGTTACGACGGAGCTTTCTACTTCGGGAAATATCTTCCTGCGTGTGAATGGAAAAACCGATGCCTCATTGGCATTGGATATGCGAACTCAATTGTTGTCAGGTTATTTGCCAATGTTGTTTCATGCCAACCCAAAATCTGCTTTGGTGATTGGTCAGGGCAGTGGCATTACATTGGGGGCGGTCGAACAGTTTCCGGTAGACAAAATAAATCTGGTTGAAATTTCCCCTGCGGTTATAGAAGGATCGCGATTTTTTGATCCATTCAACCACGATGCCCTTAATGACAAGAGGCTCACCGTACTGTTGGAGGATGGCCGCAACCATATTGCGTTATCAAATAATACTTATGATGTGATCGTTTCAGAGCCTTCCAATCCGTGGATATCCGGGGTCGGAGCTTTGTTTACGGTCGATTTTTTCGAGTTGCTGAAAAAACGGTTAAATCCAGGCGGGTTGGCCTGTATTTGGGTTCATACCAATATGTCGCCAGATAATTTCAAATCTATCGTGCGCTCGTTTACAGATCAATTCCCCTTTGTGACGATGTGGGAATCCATTGCGGGGGATGATTATCTGTTAATTGGCTCTGAATATGAGTATGGGTTGTCGTTTGAGAAAGCACAAAAATATCTAGCAAATGAAACCACCGGAAAAGATTTTGCCGGAATAGGTATCAGAAATGTTCCGGATTTAATGAGCCTGATGATCATGTCTCGCGAAAAGCTCGTGGAGTTCAGTAAAAATGCTCAGCTACATACTGATGATAATTCGCTGTTGGAGTTCAATGCGCCGGAATACGTTTATAAAGATGAAAGAGATGTGCTGGTTCGGCAATTGACTCCTTTCATCCGTTTGGAACCCGATTTTGTAAAGTTTGCAGATGCTGAGATGAAAAGCAAGATAGGCAAAAGACTTGCGCAACTGGAAAGGTCGGAAAGCCAGATAGAGGAAATAAAACGCAAGGCTCGAATAACAACGTTGCTGGAGCAGGCAGAAGCAGCGTTCAATGTTGGAGATATCACCCAAGCTCTGGCTTCCTATAAAGAAGTTCTGGCGCTGGAGCCGCAGCATGTTCTTGCTCATATGAATATGGGAAATGTTTATCAGGAGCTAAAACTGATTGGTGAAGCGGAAAAGTCCTATTTAAATGCCCTCAAGGCAAACCCCTTCTATGTGTTCGGCAATTTGGGGCTGGCGCGCTTATATATTTTTTCAGGTCAACCTGACAAAGCTCTAGATACCCTGGAAAAGACTCTTGCGTGGTACGATGGTGACCATGAGTTTAGCCTTTTTATGGGGTTGGCCTATGCATTCAAGAAGGATGCCCCGCGGGCTATTGAGGAGTTTGAAAAATCACTGAAGATGAATCCTGACTCGCCTTTGGCACATTTTTATCTGGGAGTGCAGATTCAAAATAGCGACCCGTCTTCTTCCAGAAGGCATTTACAGACATTTCTTACACTGGCCAGGAATCAATCTGGACAGGAAAAACTGATTCAAAAAGCCGAAAAACTTTTAAAGAAGTTTTAATCCATTTACTAATATAGGGTATACTCTCCATCGATAAACTCATGGTCCTGCCGGAAACATTATCCCGAATACTTGAAAGTCATATTTAATGCCCACTAGAATTAAACTCATTTGGTACCTTTGTATCGTTATTACGGTTATTGGTTTTGTATATCTTGCAGCACAAGATCGAATGGAAGAAGCAATGCTGGCAGAAGAAAGAGCAGCTAAAAGGTCTGAAGCGCGTCTGCAACAATTGAAGAATCCAGAGAAGAAAAAAATTAAAGTTGACCCTATAAAAGTCATTCGAGAAATGAATGCGATGGGTAAATATCAGGAAGCTGCGGATATGGCCGAAAAGGTCGCGAAAGAGTTTCCAGATCATGCAGCAATTCAAACTTGGTGGGGTATTTCATTAGTTAAATTGAAAAAAACGCAGGAGGCCATCAACCACTTTGTTGTTGCCGCTAAAAATGACCCTACCGATGAAAAAGCGCACCTCTACTGGGGGCTGACCTTGGCGATGGAAGGAAAGTTTTCTGAGGCTATTACTCATTACCGAACAGTGCTTGAGATCAACCCTGAGCATAGCAACGCGTATGCCTATTGGGGAGCTTCCCTGAATGCTCTAGGAGAGTATGAGAACGCACTGACCAAGCTGGGTGAAAGTATCGCTTTGCATCCTCTGAACAGTGCGGCACATACGTTACAAGTTGATGTTTTGTATCATCTCAAACGATATGAAGAAGCTTGGCAAGCGGTTAAAAAAGCCCGTGCCGCAAAAATCGATTTACCCAAAGGTTCCATTGACAGGTTGGCCTTGGCTTTTCCTGAGCCTTTAAAATAACTTGAAATGTTCAGGCTTTTCAGACGACTAATCTGAAACGGTATGAAATATGCTATGTTCTAATTGAGTTGGTTTTTGTGTCAATATTGTAAACATTGATATTAATCGTAAAAATTAGGGCACATTAGCCCCATTTTTTGATATATTTATTACTGTGATAGTCAATTGTTTGAACCTTAGACTATTTAGTTTTTTCATATTTTTTTACTTTTCGATAGAGAGGAATAATGGCTAATAAAAATGTTCAGTTCATAGGCAAAACATTTTTCGTGGTTTTTCTTTCTTTAAACATTTCTTCATTGGCTTGGGCCAGTAATTCCGCAATGAGCTTAAAGGAAGGGGATTCCCCTGATTTTATTACTAAGGTAGGTGATGACGTATTTGCCCAAACCTCTGATGTAACCATAAAACTCGAAAAGAAACTGCCAAAAGCGGATGACTGGCCAAATTCCATAGAGACCGCTCAAGGGACTATGAAATCGTCCCAAGACGTTGAAGACTATGAAGATATGGAAGATCCCTTTGCCGGGACAGAAACAGATATTCCCATCCTGACAGACCCTCTCGAAGGCTATAATCGATGGATGTTTGGGGTAAATGAGACTATATATGATGCTGTTTTGGAGCCGGTTGCAAGAGGATACAGAGATACTGTTCATGAGCATTTAAGGATTGGTATTAAAAATGTTTTCTCTAACGCTCTGGCCCCTGTGAAATTTGTAAGTAGCCTTTTACAGCTGGAGTTCAAGAAGTCAGGCCAAGTACTCGCGCGCACCTTAATCAATACAACCTTGGGGATAGGTGGGATTGCAGATGTTGCGGGAGAAGAATATGGCATTGAAGATGTGAATGAAGATTTCGATCAAGCCTTAGGGTATTACGGAATTCCCACCGGGCCTTATGTAGTTCTTCCATTTTTTGGTCCTTCGACGGCTCGTAATATTATAGGGCGAACCGCAGATGCCTTGTTAAGCCCAGGCGCAATGACGGGTGCAAGTGTCGGGATAAATACTGGAATTGCTGTGGAAGATAATGTTAATGCAGCCTCATTTATCGTTGATGATAAAAAACAGTTGGAAGACAGTGCTTTGGATGAATATGAAAGTGTTCGCGATTTTTATCATCAGTACCGACACGGACTTTTAAAGAAATAAGCTGGCTCTTCGAAAATAAACTTCTTTCTGTTTTATCCCGTCTCTATTTTTAGTATCCTGCCTTCTTTCAATTTTTATTAGGAGGCTCTATTTTGTCTGATCTGCCCAACCGATTATCTCAGGAAACCAGCCCCTATTTACTGCAACATGCAGCCAATCCAGTAGATTGGTTACCGTGGGGGCCCGAAGCCTTGAACAAGGCTAAGGAAGAAAATAAACCCATTTTTTTGAGTATCGGTTATTCCTCTTGCCACTGGTGCCATGTCATGGCCCATGAATGTTTTGAAAACCCTGAAATAGCTCAGTTGATGAACCAATGGTTCATCAATATCAAAGTGGATCGAGAAGAACGTCCAGATGTTGACTCCCTCTATATGAAAGCTCTGGTAGAGCTGACCGGGCAGGGCGGCTGGCCGTTAAGCATATTCCTCACACCCAGCCAGAAACCCTATCTAGGGGGAACTTATTTTCCTCCAACGCCTAAATTCAACCGGCCCGGATTCCCTCAAATTTTAGAAGAGGCACATAAGCTTTTCACAGAGGACAAGCTAGATACCCGAACGCAAAATCTATTACAAAAAATTGATCTGCAAAATAAAGCAGGGAAGCCGCGTGGAATCGAAGGTAACCGACTTATTCAAGGCGCTGTAGAAATTTTAACAAAACGATACGATGAAGAAAATGGAGGCTTCGGAACAGGAATGAAGTTTCCCGAGCCGATGCACTACACCCTTTTACTTAGGCACTGGGCAGAAACAGGGGATGAAGAGACATTGCATATCCTCGATAAAAGTTTAACCAAGATGGCCGAAGGGGGCCTGTTCGATCAACTGGGAGGCGGATTCCACCGTTACTCTACCGATCGTTTCTGGCGCGTACCGCATTTTGAAAAAATGCTAAATGACAATGGCTTTCTTGCAAAGTTATTTTTGGAAATGTATCAGGCCACGAAGCAGGATATTTATCGAGAGGTTCCAGAGCAAATTTTTTCCTGGATAGATCGAGAGATGACCTCTAAAGACGGTGCCTTTTTTGCGAGTCAGGATGCGGACACCGAGGGGAAAGAGGGGACTTGGTATACTTGGGAGTTGAAAGAGGTGCTCAACCTTTTAGGCCCGAAACATGCAAAAGTTTTTAGCCGGGCATTTGGTATGACTTCGAAGGGCCAATTGGATGGGCGGAATGTTTTGCATTTAAATATGAAAGTGGAAACTCTCGCGGAAGCAGAAAATATTCCCATTTTTGAAGCCGATCATATTCTCAAAAAAGGCAAAGACACTCTTTTTGAAGCCCGTGAAAAGCGTCCTCGTCCTGATACAGACGAAAAAATCATCACCTCATGGAATGGGTTGATGATCACCGCATTGGCAACAGGTTATGCCGTTCTGGGTGAAGAAAAATATATTGAAACTGCAAAACGATGCGCTGATTTTATCTGGTCGCAACAATGGCGTGATGGGAAACTGCACCGCATCTATAAAGACAGTCAAAGTAATATCGTTGGCTGTTTGGAAGACTATGCCTATTTACTCGAAGCTCTGGTTACTCTTTATGAGACCTCGTTGCAAAGTGAATGGATTGCCAAAGCCAATCAACTTGCAGACTCAATGATCGAAGAGTTCTGGGATGAGGAGGAGGGCGGATTTTTCCTCTCAGGAAAGTCGGGTGAACAGTTGGTATCTAAACTTAAAAATCCAGCAGATGAAGCCATGCCCTCTGCAAATGCGATTGCCTCTATGGCATTATTGAAGTTAGGTCGTTTGACGGGAAATAATATCTATACAGAAAAATCAGATGGAACCGTCAAAGCGTTTCAATCTTTTATGGAGGATAGCCCCGCGGCATTTACGGGTTTGTTAGCGACGCAGAGTGCATCGAGCCTTTCACCCACCGAGGCAATTTTTACAGGGCCAAAAAACGATTCAGAGTTTGATGCAATGTGGAAAGTACTCCATACGGATTATCGCCCGAACAAAGTGGTTATCTGGAACGAAAAAGGCGAGTCAACGCTTCCTTTAGCAGAGGGTAAAACTTCGAGTGAGCCAACGGTTTATCTCTGTCAAAAGGGAACCTGCCACCCACCGGTCAACACTTCAAAAGCTTTGGATAGGTTGTTGGAACGTCCTCAAGAAATTCGTTTGAATATCTTTGATGAAAATAAAAAGAACGCCCAGATACTGGGAGACGAACAAAATAATTTTTTGAACGCAATGGGTCAGATCTTCCAACAATCAGGGATTACCGGGAAACCCTCTGGTGGAGAAGGTAAAAGCTAAGGGGCAACTTCACTGGTTTGCGAGTTTAGATTAGGATGCTGCGAGGAGTAAGTATAACAGGAGGAAGTATTTAGCAAAAAAAAGGCCCTACCCGCTAGTCATCGACTAACCGGTAGGGCTATTTTTAGAAGAGTGTTTTTTTACTTGTTAGAAGCTATACTGAACACCAATTCTAGCAGCAATATCATGACCTGTTAGTTCAGTGTCGTGACCACCACCGCCTTCAAGGCCATTTAAGTCGAGAATATCTGCAGTTAAGTAGTCCGTGTAGACTGCTTCTAACCGTAAGCTGAGATTCGGATCAATTTTTGAGAGTCTTGTCTCAACACTGGTACCAAATTGTGGGCCACCAGCGTAATAAGTTTCGTTAGAGACTTGTATGTCTACGTCAAATGCACTAACAGCCACACCCGCTTTTACAGTAAACAGAGTATCAGAGTTTACATAGTAACCTACGCGAACTGCTCCTCCGCCACCCCATGTTCGTTGAGCACTTGCCTCCGTGATGGTTGAACCATTTCCCGTATTAATGCCGGAACCTGTTCCGCTTGCTGTTAGTTTGATTTTCTCATCAGACCCTATAGCGGATATTTCAGCACAAAAATAAAGGTAATCAGCTGTTTTCAAT
>JAJDAW010000121.1 GCA_029261635.1 Nitrospinaceae bacterium | reverse complement strand
CGCGCACCCATATTCTTAAAAGATCTCAATACAGATATAACTTCTGGATACACTTTTCTTTCCGAATAAACTTGAAGGTAATAGACCTCTAAAAGATTAATCAAAGTGACATTCTCGTTTAATGGGATTCCAAAATGGTTCAGCAATTTTTCCAGGGCCACTTCAAAACGAGCTTCTTGATTTGTGACATGCGAGTTTTCGATCATAGGTCGAAAAATCTTTCTCGATTTTTCGAGAAACTCTTTGAAATCGGGAAGTGAAATATTTTTCTGGTTTAAAAATGAAAACACTTTTTGTAATGGCTTTCGGTCATCTTCTTTTCCGAGATCGACCAATGTATAAGCCCAGTCAAAGCCAATTGCTTTAAAAGGGAAATTCATTTCTCACCTGTTGTTGTTGTCAAAATAGGGGTAGGGTTTGGGGGAAGCATGGAAAGGATAAAAAGCCAATAAACATATATAAATCAGATAAGAAGCTCCCTAAATGCCCATCGATCTATTCGCTGCTTTTTCCCACAATAAAAAACAAATGAAACGATATTGAATCTTGCCTTGACCTATTAACTTGCACACTCAATAATATTAACATAATCAGTGAATAAGAAAAAACGAAAGCCAATGATCCCTGATAATGTCAAACTAATTCCGAAAAGTATTCGCTCTAATCAGGAACTGATTCAGGAAGCTTTGGACTTGGGTTGCACGAAAGCCAAAGTGGTTTTGACCCAAACCATTTCCATGGCCCATTGGGTTAAGCTTCATTGCCAGTTTGGCTGCACACAATATGGCAAACTGCTTACCTGCCCACCTTGCACACCCGAGACAGATGAAATGGCCGATATTCTCACCGAATACGAAAAGGCTCTTCTCATCAATGCAACTCCTAATGCAAATGTGCAGGAAATTGTAGTTCGGCTGGAAAATAGTTTTAGAAAAAAGGGATATTCAAAAGCCTTCGCTCTGGGCGCCCAGCCTTGCAACTTGTGCGATCCCTGCACGGTCTCAACCTTTTGCCAACACCCTGATAAAGCTCGACCCACGCTACAGGCCTGCGGAATCGATGTAAAAACAACCGTAGATAAAAATGGCTGGACTGATCTCGCTAAACAAAAACCCTGTTCCGAGTCTCATACCATAGGAATGATACTGCTCTGCTGAAACAAAATCCCCCCCCCAATATTTAATTTCCACCGTAGAATTCAAAATCCACTAGCATTACAGATCTTCCCCACATAAACCATTGTTTCCAAACAACTAAATACTAATTTACAATTGATGAAAATATAGATATAATCAATACTATCAATTCAAATTCAGAGGGCTATAAATATGGAATCCATCGAATCGCAGATGACGACTCCCGTAATAAGTATTTATTCTGAGGCTACTGCACAGGAAGCAGCCCAACTCATGAAAGAAAAAAAAATAGGCTCGCTACTGATAAAGGGATATGAAGGCTATGTGGGGATCGTCTCAGAAAGGGACTTGGTCTATAAAGTTGTAGGTGAAGGCTTGGATCCAAATACCGTTCCTCTTTCTTCGATAATGACAGAGAATATTTTAACGATAGAAAAAACAGCATCAAATTCCGAAGCGAGTGCTCTAATGTTGGAATACAAAATCAATCATCTGGCTATAACTGAAAATGAGGATATTGTAGGGATTTTATCGATCAAAGATTTAGTTCATACTAAAGAAAAACAGTCTGCCTAAGCAGCGTCATTATTCTTACTTAGGCCAGGACTGGGTTACGCTCTTTCCAACCAATTCGTTTAATTCCTGAAGATCGTCCCTGTTAATCCCCAGGAAATAGAGAATTAGTTTAAGGTCATGCGTATTGATGCTGGCCTGCGCTTGACGTTGAACTATAGGCTTGGCATTAAAAGCAATGCCCAACCCTGCTCTTGCCAACATTTTAATATCGTTGGCGCCATCACCTACCGCTACAACTTGTCGTAGTGAAAACCCTTCTCTTTCAGCCAAAGAAACCAGCGCATTTTCTTTTCCTTGCGCGTCAATAATTTCTCCCTGCAATTCTCCTGTGACGACACCCTCTTCTATCTTAAGCTGATTGGCGATACCATAATCCAAACCATATCGGCTACATAATTTTTCGATAAAATAGTCAAACCCGCCACTAACTAAAGCTATTTTATATCCCAAATGCTTCAAAATTCTCACCAGGTTTTCAGCACCAGAAGTGAGCGGAAGATTATCGGCAAGCTTTTCCAATGCTTTTTCAGGCAGTCCTTTCAAAAAACCTACCCGTTCTCGGAGTGCTGTTTTAAAATCCATTTCCCCGTTCATGGCTTTGCGAGTAATCTCAGCCATTTTTTCGCCTTTACCTGCAAGCTTGCCTAACTCATCAATTACCTCACATTGCAAAAAGGTCATATCGGCATCAAAAACAATCAACCTTTTGTTGCGGCGGAAATAAGTCTCATCCTGCACAGCGATATCGACTCTATAGTTCTCTTTGAAACGTACCAATGCATTCAAAACGTCTTCTGCTGAATGAGCTTTACGTGTTCCAATTACGAATTCAAGCACATGAATATCCCCTGAATCCAACTGTTCAATTCTCAGGATATTGATATCAAGGTTAGCAAAGGTTTGGGTGATCTCCAAAAAAGCCGTTGAGGGAAAAGACTCACAAAGCAGGGTAACAACGGACCGGTGGGGATAAGGTGCATCAGACTGTGGCTCTGGTTTCCAAGGATAGATCGAAACCTCTAGGCCTTTCTGCTCAGCATAATCCGCCAAAGCGTCCTTTAGTGGTGGAATCAAACCTTCATCGTCTTCTTCAAGTAAAATAGAAAGGTTGAGCATTCCATTAAAAACAAATTGCTTGATATCCACAACATTCCAGCCAACCTTGACGATAAACTCAAGAGTCTCTGCCAGAATACCTGGTCTGTCGTGTGCAGAAATTTGGATATGTAAAGAGGATTGAGCCATACGTTAACCTTGCGGCTTATACCGCCACCCTTCCCTTTTTTTACAGGTCCAACCATCATTAATCTGAAAGGTGGAAAGGCTTTCCAACGTTTCAGAACTAAACAATGCAACCACACCCTGACCAACAATCGGATTATCTTTTAAATGCAAGCGTTTCAGTTTTCCAAGAAATTTTGCTTTTGCCAAAATCTCCAGTCCCTGATCGCTAATATTATTTTTATTCAGATTTAAATATTGAATATTTTCAAGTAAAGGACAATTTACCAAGTCTTGAATCCCTTCGTCTCCCAATTGATTATCATCCAGGTCAAGCCAGCTGACTTCTTTCATCCTAGGTGATTCCCAGAGCAACCTGGCTTCTTCAGCGGTGACCCCCTTGCCGCTCAGCATCAATTGATTGCCTCGCAGACGGCCTTCAAAAATCATATCAACATTTTCAAATCTAGTTTCCTGAGACATACTGATTCCTCATATTTTAATCCCCCGAAATCGGGGGTGGATGAAATCTATAACACGAATCGTCGCTGATCGGCAACTGCATCATTCTTTTTTATCTTGCTTTGGATCTTCAACGTATTTTCGATTCTTTAGAGCTTCCGGCAGGTAATCCTGCTCAACAAAATTCCCCGGATAATCATGGGGATATTTATAATCCACACCAAACCCATAGGCTGCTATGGCATCTTGGTAATGCGTGTCCTTAAGATGATTCGGAACCGGATAAGAACAACCTTTATTTTGGATATCATCCAATGCTGCGTCAATCGCGCAGATTGCGGCATTACTCTTGGGAGCTTTCGCAACATAGATAACCGCCTGCGCCAGAGCAATGCGCGCTTCAGGGAGACCCAGCCTATCAATTGATTCTGCAGCTGCCAGAGCCAACAGTAGAGCTTGTGGGTCAGCATTACCAACGTCTTCTGATGCCGTCACCAATAAGCGCCTTACTATAAACCGAGGATCTTCACCTCCCGCTATCATTTTTGCCAGCCAATAAATCGCGGCATCGGGATCAGAACCTCTAAGGCTCTTTTGAAAAGCCGAGGCATGATCATAATGTTCCGTGCCTTTTTTATCATAGAGGGTGGCTGCACGCTGAATGATTCCCTCAACCCGCTTCAACGAAACCTTCGATTCCTTTTTTGATATAACCACATCGTGCACAGCCTCAAGAACGTTCAAAGCGCGGCGCGCATCGCCATTAGCGTGACTGACGATCAACTCTCGAGCTTCCTCAAGCAGACTGATATTGGATTCTCCCAAACCATTTTCTTTATCACTTACCGCACTTAAAACAATATTGCGGATCGATTCTCTATCTAAAGTTTCCAGGCGAAATACCTGGCAACGCGATCTTAATGCCGGTATCACCTCAAAAGAGGGGTTTTCAGTAGTGCTACCAATCAATCGTATTGTTCCGTTCTCGACAAAAGGTAATACAGCATCCTGTTGTGCCTTGTTAAACCGATGGATTTCATCCAGAAACAAAATGGTTCTACTTCCCTTTGCCTTCCATATCTGGGTAGCAGATTGAACAACCTTTCGTATATCTGCAACACCTGCATTCACCGCACTGATTTCATGAAACACGCTTTCAGTTAGTTTTGCAGCAATCCTTGCCAATGTTGTTTTACCCGAGCCGGGAGGTCCCCAAAGAATAAACGACAGGCCCGACTCCATTTCAACAAGCTCTCTTAAAGGCAGTCCTTCCCCTATCAAGTGCTCCTGCCCAAAATACTTCTCCAGACTGTCCGGGCGCATTCGAGCAGCAAGCGGCTGTGGAGGTGGGCTGTTCGTCAAACTCTTATATTCAGGAAATAATTCCATTTTCTTATTACTATAAATATTAAAAATCAAAGTATAACAAATATCAATTCAGCTAGATGATTCAATGTCACACCTAATTCATTTCAAAATTCGCCTTTCGCTCATTTCACGAATCCACTCCAGTATTACAAAGTCCATCCAACGCCGATCTCCATGAGGGGTTGGGTGCTGGGAAAGATAACCCATATGCCCTCCTCCTTGAGGCTGGTAGATAGATACATGACTATTTATTGAAACATCTTTGAATACTTCCGGTGGCACAAACGGATCATCCTGAGAACAAAGAATCGAGGTCGCCGTCTCAATATTCTTGAGATAATGCCTACCGCTGCATTGATCATAATAATCATC
>JAJDAW010000120.1 GCA_029261635.1 Nitrospinaceae bacterium | reverse complement strand
GACCCCGCTTACTGTGTGTGTCCAATAGCGAACAGAAATCCGTTTGTAGTTGATGATGATGTCGGGATGATGGTTGTTTTCTTCTGCAGCTTCTGCAACCTTTCCGACAAACTCAATCCCTTGCATAAACTTTGAAGCGTGGTGTACGCGTTGAATATAAGGCACCCCTTTTTCGTTCTTACCTGTTTTCCATTCGGGTGCCATCTCTTTTAGTTTTTCTTCCAGTTCTTGCTCGGTTAACGCAGTCTTTTCTACCATTACTTTTCCTTTATCAGTTCTTCGATTTTTTTTCGTAAGGTGGTTTCGTGGACTTTGAAAACGAAACTCTCTTTCCCGTTGAGACGCACCACCGGTATTCTTTCTTTATAAGATTCAAAAAGGTCGGGATCGGATTCAATATCAATCATCGTTAGTGTCACTGGAAAATCAGGTAACACGCGTTCGATAATTTCCTTAGCATCGTCACACAAGCAACAATTTTTTTTAGTTAGAATTTCGATTTGTATTTGCATATTTTGAGTGGAAGTAAAACTATATCTAGAAGCTTGAGGGTTATAGTTTAGCTATAAAAGTTCTGACCTATAGGCCCCACGCCGAGTGGGTTACATGGAGTGGGTCATGGTGGTTACGGTGCCCCAGATGATAAGAGCTGCAAATGTTGCGATGAAGCCTATCAAGACTATCATTGCGAGGGGACGCTTTTTCCAATAGCGTTCTTTATTCTGGTCGACAATGGGTATGGCGGCTAAAAATCCGATGATAATCGGAGGTGCTACTATCAAAAATGGCACCCATACATTTTCCAAAGCGTATATCCAGACGAATTGCCATGGAGGCTTGGTGACTTCGAGGCCGAGAACAGGCTCTTCACCCAACGGAGGAGAAAGAGTCAACGCAAGCAGACAGATTAATAGAAAAATTCCTGCTCCTGATCTTCTCAAATAAGCCATGTGTTGTGTGAAGGGTATATTTTCAGCAGGCTTTGTTGCATCTGGTAATTGCGATAGCTTGTGGTATTTAACATAGAACAAATGCAGTCCGATCATCATTATTGCGATGATGGGAAGCAGAGAAATATGTGCCATATAGATTCTATTTAAAAGAGGAACTCCTTGTGCAAATGCTTCGGTGAGAGGGAGACCGAAGACCCCCATTTGATCTGCCACCCAAAGAAAATGGGCCAGTGCTTCATAAGCTTCTTGATCCCATTTAAGAACGGTACCGGTAAATAATAGGGTAACCATCATCACCATTATTCCGATTCCGATGAGCCAGTTGATTTCGCGCGGATTTTTATAAGATGCCGTGAAGAACACGCGGATGACGTGCAGTGTCATGGTGACTGTTAACACCTCTGCGGCCCAGAAGTGGATGCCACGCAGGAACCAGCCCAAATAAACCTGATCGGTAAGGTATTGCAGGCTTCGATTGGCCCGTTCTGGATCGGGGATGAAAAATTGTGCCAGCAGGATGCCGCTGATTACCAGAACTCCGAAGGCCGATAAAGTCATCCCGCCGAGGGAATATTTTATGGAGTTGGAATGCTCGGGGATGTCGTATTCAAGTAGATGGATGCCTAACCGGTCTTGCAAAATTTTTGTAAGTCCGTTGGCCATACAGTTATTCTCCGGGTCGGATGAAGGTCAGTCCCGCAAAAAGGAGACCGGCGCAAATTGTGATGCCTGCCGCGATTCCATAACCTTTGTTCGATGTTTCTACTGTTTTTATCTTAGCCGCTTCCACTTTCGGCATTTCGTGGTCTGCATTTTCGTTGTGGCTGCCTTCCATTTTCATGGCTTCATCAGACTCTTCGGTGACAACTTCGCCTTGTACGAAAAGATCGGAAGGTGAGAACAGTCCAGAACCGCCAAAAGGGTCGGACTCTTTCTCTTCATTGGCATACATGGGGTCCGTTGCGGAAGGTTCTACGATTGGAACGGGTGACGATTCTTCTTTATGTCCACTATGCGCCATTGCATTTTGTGTGACAAAAATAAAGATAGCTACGATCAACAATCGCTTCATAATCAACTTCCCAATATCATTTGAGTAAAAGCTTCCAGTGTTTCATCGTTTGCCCAGTCTCGTGGGCCAATGGCTTTATGCCGGATGAGCCCTTCTCGGTCAACGATAAATGTTTCTGGCACACCCGTGGTTTTGTAAACTTGTTTTGCGACTATGCTTTCCGGGTCCAACAATACGGGAAAGGTCAGGTTGAATTTTTTCATAAAAGGTTCGATCAAGGTTTGATCCTTATCGACACTTATGGTGAGCATTTCAAATCCATGATCTTTGAACTTCTGGTACAGTTTTTCCATAGACGGCATTTCGACTTCGCAGGTGCCGCACCAAGTAGCCCAGAAATTAATAAACACCACCTTACCTCGGTAGTCTGAGAGTTTTACTTTTCCACCCGCTAAAGTGGGTAACTCAAAACCGGGGGATATAAAAGCTTCCGCCGGATATTCGGTTTCGAAGGGTTTTAATTCCACCTTATTGAGAGATACCACAAACACCGATAAGAGTGCCGCTACCAAAAAGGTGTAGGGAATATAGATGCTGATAGGTTTGTCTTGCGCTACGTTTTGCATATTTTATATTTAACTCGTTTTTATTGTAATTGTTCAGGTACGGCGATAGGGACGATAGAACTTTTTGTCTACAGCAATAACAATTTCGTCCAGGGTTTTGCCTTGATTGTATAAATCATAGGCATAAAAAACTTCATTCAGGCAAATATCGCATTTAGAACCGTGCTTGTTAGTGTAGCAGGTCAATAACGTTTTGTGGTTGTGATTTTTTTTGCAGTAACAGTAACAAAACAGGCTGTCGATTACTTTCGGTATTTCAGCAGCAATTCGATAAGCCTCTGCCACTTTTCCTGTAAAAACGGCATCCGTTAAAATGGGGCGAGTTTCGATCAACATCCCTGTGGCAGGTGCTACAGGCTGAATTTTTATCGTTGGTTTTGTGCCAACATAAACTCCTGCCACCACCACGCAGACAAAAACAGCCATAGCTATGGTAGATATAAGTTTTTTATTTTTATTAGATGTGTTGGATTTCTTTTTAGCCATTTTCTACGGTATGCCTGCTGATGATTGAGTAATTGCTTCTTTCTAATTATATGGACTGTCATCCCCTGATTCAACTAAAACCCTCGGATGAGGAAGAGGGAGTTTAGTTGTAAGATTTGAGTCGTGAATTAACGGTGAAAAGCTCAAAAACCTCTTTTAGCTTTATGGGAATAGACTTATT
>JAJDAW010000119.1 GCA_029261635.1 Nitrospinaceae bacterium | reverse complement strand
GATAATATTTCTTCCGAACGATTAAGCGAAATCATAGATAGCTGCAATAAGTCTAAGACTAATTTTAAAATGGTTGCTTCCACAATAGACAGCTCCAATCAGGAAAGGGTCATCTCCAAGATCAAGAATATTGAAATCAGTGATCTGTTGCATAGAGAAACGGTGATTTTGGATTTGTCATTAATCAAAAGTACAATAAAAGGGAAAAGGGTACTTGTGACGGGTGCCGGAGGATCCATTGGCAGCGAACTTTGTAGACAAATATTGGAATATGAGCCGTCTTCCATGGTTATGATAGATGTTGGGGAAAATTATCTTTACGAACTGAAAATGTTTTTGGGAATCAGTGCATCAAAATGTGAAACGCATTTTATTTTTGGTTCTGTTACAAATGAGGCAAAGATGGAGGCATTGTTTGAGAAATACCGACCACAATTGGTCTTCCATGCAGCAGCCCATAAGCATGTACCCATAATGGAGGATAATATTGATGCAGCTATAGTTAATAATATTCTGGGAACAAAAATTACTGCTGATCTTTCTGCAAAATTTGCCGCTGAAAATTTTATTTTAATATCTACAGATAAAGTTGTGAACCCCACAAGTATCATGGGAAGAACAAAAAATATTGCAGAAAAGTACATCCAATCAATTTCAAAAGAGATAAAAACAAAATTTATTACAGTTCGCTTTGGTAATGTTTTGGATAGTAATGGCAGTGTTGTGCCACTTTTTAAAAAGCAGATCCAGCAAGGTGGCCCCGTAACAATAACTCATCCTGAAATGACCCGGTTTTTTATGCTTATTCCGGAAGCAGTACAGCTCATACTTCAAGCCATTACCATTGGTGCTAAAAGAGAAGTTTTTTTACTGGATATGGGCAAACCCGTCAGGATAGTCGACTTAGCAGATAATATGATTAAGTTGGCCGGTTATATCCCAGGTAAAGACATCAAAATAGAATTTACAGGAATTCGCCCCGGAGAAAAGCTCCATGAGGAATTGATCAATGACCAAGAAGGATTGGTAGAAACCGGCCATAAAAAAATTCGTTTAGTTAAATCTCAAATTTTGCTGCAGAATAATTTCCGCCTCAAACTTGACGAATTGATTTCCAGTGTGGACTCTGCGGATCCCGAACAAATGAAGCTTTTATTAAAACAATTAGCTTCTAATCCTCACCATCCTGAAAAAACGGTAAGCCCCAATTGATGTTTTTATCTTTTTGAATCTTCCTTTTTTACTCGCTTTGAACTAGCGGTTTCTATCTTTATAAATTTTTGTGTTTTTCTTAGGGGCATAATTAGTCCTTAAATTTATATTGTTTTTGGGCAGCCCTGTTGGTGGTTGGTAAAAGTGTATTCCAATGTAACGCCGGAGCAATTGTCTAGGCTGACATTGTTTGAAATGTCAGATGGTGTGACAGTTGGGAAAGGACTTATGCCACGTCCGGGAATCCACGAGAATGGATCGGTGGACAAGTTTACTGCTGAAAATAGTATTCACGCTTTAATAATTTTATCAGATTTTATTTTGCCGCAAGCATTTCGCGTGTCTACCACTATCTTGGATTGTTCGACGATAGCTTCGTAGTTGTAGGATGAATGGTCGGTTAAGATGATGGCTAAATCGTATTGGTTCAGATTTTCCAGTGGCACACTTTTTTTGCCCACGAATTGTTTGTATTCACGTACAGGCATTATCTCAGGAATATAGGGGTCATTATAATCAACGGTAGCCCCATTTTTGTTTAAGAGATCCATGATTTTGAAAGTTACCGATTCCCGGTGGTCATCCACATTTTTTTTGTATGCCAGCCCCAGCAATAAGATTTTACTATTTTTTACGCTTTTCCCAGATTGATTGAGAGCCCCAAAAGTTTTTTGTAATACATACTCAGGCATTGAGATATTAACCTCGCCGGCTAATTCAATGAACCGAGTGCTTACATTGTATTCCCTTGCTTTCCAGGTCAAATAAAAAGGATCAATAGGGATGCAGTGACCCCCCAGTCCTGGACCGGGATAAAAGGGCATAAACCCAAAAGGTTTGGTGCTGGAAGCTTCAATTACCTCCCATATATCGATTTCCATTTTGTCGAATACGACCTTTAGTTCGTTAACCAAGGCGATATTTACTGAGCGGAAAATATTTTCCATCAATTTAGTTGCTTCAGCGACACGTGTGCTGGAAACGGGTACCATTGTATCTATTATGCATGAATAAAGGGCTTCACTTATTTTCAAACCAGTGGGATGGTCTGAACCTATTACCTTTGGGATAGAGGCCGTAGTGTAATCTTTATTATTTGGGTCTTCGCGTTCAGGAGAATAGGCGACAAAAAAATCCTCATTGCCCTTCAAACCGCTTCCAGATTCTAATTCTGGCAATAGTACATCCTGGGTTGTTCCTGGGTAAGTTGTAGATTCCAGTACAATGAGTTGACCCTTTTTCATATGAGGAGCAATTTGTTTGGCCGTAGAAACAATGTAGCTCATATCGGGTTCACGATTTTTATTAAGAGGAGTCGGCACACAAATTAAAATACAGTCCAGGTTTTTAATTTGCTCAAAATCTGAGCTTGCCTTGAAACTCCCAACCTCATTCAGTGCTTGTATTTTTTCGTCGGGGATGTGTTTGATAAAACTTTTGCCTTTAGATAAAGCTTCAATTTTCTTTTCGTCAATATCAAGACCTGTCACAGAAAAACCTGATTTGCAAAACTCAATAACCAGGGGGAGTCCGACGTAACCAAGGCCGACCACACCAATTTTTGCTTCTTTCTTCTGTATTCTTTCAAGCAGCACAACTAACTCCTGGGAAATATTTTTATCAAACAAATGAGCTTATATACTTGTCGGCAATTAAGGGTTCTCTCGTTAGGGGTTACCGCTATTAATGTAATAATTTTTGTTGGATACCATATTCGCGAACGGAGGGGTCGTTCCTTTCTGAAAATCTAAAGTTGGAAGGTTATGAGGTTTTGATAGTTTTCCCGCATTCGCTACATTGGGAGTTTTTGTCGAGTTTGCATCCGCATTCGCACATCCACCCCTGGAGCTTGGCAGGATTTCCAAATACTAAGGCATTATCCTGCACATCTTTTGTTACAACCGATCCTGCTCCTATAAAAGCATGTTTGCCAATAGTAATTCCACAAAGGATTGTTGAGTTGGCACCAATGGTCGCACCTTCGCGCACCAGGGTATCAAGAATTTCGTTTTTCCTTGGAATAGAACTTCTAGGATTAATCACATTGGTAAAAACACAGGAAGGGCCACAGAAGACATTGTCTTCTAAAGTCACACCAGGATATACCGAAACATTGTTTTGAATTTTGACGTTATTTCCTATTTTTACATCCGGGCCGATCACAACGTTTTGTCCGATATTTACCATGTTGCCAATCTGGGTATTTTTCAGTATATGAGAAAAATGCCAGATTTTTGTGCCTGCTCCTATTTCGCAACCTTCGTCCATTAAACTGCTTTCATGAATAAAGTAGGATTTTTCTTGGGATGGATGGCTATAGTTATCCATGCTTGCCTGGGCTCGCTGCAATACCTTCAAAACCCTTAATCCCTCTTGCCCATCGGTAAGTGCCGGTTGCCCGTTGATGGCATTAATAAACGCACGGCCCTCACTGGTTAAAGGCTCTTCCCAGTTTTTTGAAAGTTCTATTGGAGAGCCTTCTTTTTTTTCAGGAACGGGCACCCCGTCTTTCCAGGCTATTTTGTGGGGATAGAGCATGAGCTTTTTGTCGATAGGAGCGGTGTCATCAAAAACCACCATTTTGCGATCCCCGATGATGACCATTTTTTGTTCTTTAAAAGGATGTAACCAGGAAACAAAAATATGCGCCCCAACCCCGGAGGAAAATTTCATATTGGTTATAGTTGTATCTGCAATCTTTGGATGGAGAATATTCGTGCCTGTTGCTGTTACTTCAATGGGTTCTTCCCCGACTAGAGATATAATTACAGAAATATCGTGTGGAGCAAAAGACCAGAGAATATTTTCTTCTCGTCGGATTTTCCCCAGATTCAGTCTGTTGGAATAAATATATTGAAGCTTTCCGAGTTCGCCTTCTTGAAGCATATTTTTGATAGTCTGAATTGCCGAATGATACTGGAGGATATGTCCTACAAATAGAGTTTTTCCTTGTTGCTCAGCAAGTTGAACTAATTCCTCCCCTTCTTGAGCGGTCATGGCGAGAGGTTTTTCGACAAAGACATGTTTGTCTGCAAGGAGAGATTTTTTTGCCAATGAATAATGCTGTTCGGCCGGGGCGGCTATGACGACGGCATGGATATCAGGAGAAGTTAAAATATCAGAGAAAGAGGTGGTCGTTGTAATTCCGGGATATTTGGCAGACTTTCTTTTAAGAGTTTCCTCGGAGGAATCGCAAATAGTTTTTAATACACCGAGCTCGTAAAATACCCGGGCCAGATTTTTACCCCAATGACCTGCTCCAATCAGCGCAACATTAATTATGTCTACCAACAATCATCTCCTGTTTTCAGATTAACACTCATAACTTGTCAAAAATTATATCCCATGGAGAAAGCAAGAACAATTTAAAAATCAATATGTTAGGATGTCAGGGGTGGATTGAACCCTGCAAATGAGCTTGAATTGCATTGGGCATCCTGATGGGTATCGAATTTTTAAGATACGGTTTTAAGAAAGAGATAAACTCATGTTTTTAAATAAAAAATCCGTTAAATTTGTCATCAATGAAAGAAAAGTGATCGAAGGAGTAGTTGTATGACCATATTCGAAGGAAAGACCATATTGGTTACTGGGGGTACTGGCTCCTTTGGAGGGTATTTTGTCAATTATCTTCTCGATAAGAACTTTAAAGAGATAAGGGTGTTTAGTCGGGATGAATTGAAACAGGAGGAAATGCGCTTAAGGTTCCAAAACCCCAAAATCAAATTCTATATTGGCGATATCAGAGATCGGAGCAGTGTTGATGATGCCATGTCAGGGGTGGACTATGTATTTCACGCTGCCGCATTAAAGCAGGTGCCCACCTGCGAATTTTTTCCGATGCAGGCTACCCAGACCAATGTGCTTGGGAGTCGTAATGTAATCGACTCTGCTATCAGTCATGGGGTTTCTAAGGTGGTTAGCCTTAGCACCGACAAAGCTGTTTACCCGGTCAATGCTCTGGGAATAACCAAGGCACTAATGGAGAAGGTGGTGGAAGCCTCCGCACGGAATCTTGGCGAAAAGGGTACCATCTTAACCATTGTTCGCTATGGAAATGTTCTGTTTTCCCGAGGCTCGGTTATTCCTCTTTTTTTAAAGCAGATCAAAGAGAATAAAGCTATTTCTGTAACCGAACCTAATATGACACGGTTTCTACTGCCATTGAAAGAGGCCACTGGTCTTGTTACGTTCGCTCTGGAAAAGGGGCAGCAGGGAGACATTTTTGTCCGTAAGGCACCTTCTTGTTCGGTTGGAGATCTGGCTCAGGCGGTGAAAAATATTTTTCAGTCTGATTCTGAAATAAAGATCATTGGAATGCGGCACGGAGAAAAATTATACGAAACCCTGGCATCAAAAGGAGAGTTGTTGCGGTCAGAAGACATGGGCGACTACTTAAGGGTGAGCATCGATGACCGGGACTTGAATTACAACAAGTACCTGAATGAAGGCGATATGAAAATTGTTAAGACCGAGGATTATAATTCGCAGAATACATTGCGTATGAACGTAAGCGAGATTGAAGAAATGTTGTTGTCCCAACCTGAGATCATTTCTGAGTTGAAAAATAGGGGCAGTTAGGTAGTAAAAAACAGCAAACTTTATCCTGCGCACGGAGTTACTGGTTTTTCAAGAAGAGGGGCGCTTCACCTGATAATATTCCAGATACCAATTGATAAAATTCTTAATTCCCTTCTTTATGGTCCATTCAGGTGTGTAATCGAAATCTCTAATCAAATCCGAAACATCAGCGTGTGATTTTTTCACATCCCCGCTCTGCATAGGCATCATGTTCAATTCTGCTTTTATCCCAAGATTACTTTCAATCTCGCGTACATAATCCATCAATTGAACAGGCGAGTTGGACCCAATATTGTATAGCCTGTATGGGGCCGAAGAGGAAGCCGGGTTCGGGTTGTCCCCCGACCAGTCAGAATCAGTTTGTGGCGCTTTCTGAACGATTCGATAAATGCCTTCGATGATATCATCGATATAGGTGAAGTCCCTTTCCATTTTTCCATGGTTGTATACGTCAATAGGTTTTGCGGCCAATATGTTCCGGGTAAAAAGGAATAGGGCCATATCGGGTCTTCCCCATGGACCATATACCGTAAAAAACCTGAGCCCCGTTGTTGGAATTCCGTAAAGATGTGAATAGGAATGAGCCATCAACTCATTAGATACTTTGGTTGCTCCATAAAATGAAACGGGATGGCTGACATCGTCTTGAACCGAAAATGGATAATTGGTATTGAGGCCATAAACCGAACTGCTTGAAGCGTAAACCAAGTGCTCCACCTTGTTGTGACGGCAACCTTCAAGAATGTTAAATGTGCCTATTATATTGCTTTGTATGTACACTTCCGGATGTTCTATGGAATAACGGACGCCAGCTTGAGCTGCTAGATGGATGACCCGTTGAGGGCGATCTTCTTGGAAAATGCGGTCTATCCCTTCCTTATCTTCTAAATTGTTTTGGCGGAAGGAAAACGATTCAAATTTTTGCAGAATATTAAGTCGGTCATTTTTCAGGTTGATGTCATAGTAATCGTTGAGGTTGTCCAGTCCAATGACTTCATGGCCTGCTTCAAGCAGTCGTTGGGAAGTATGGAAACCGATAAAACCTGCTGCTCCGGTGACTAAAATTTTCATAATCAAAGCATCTAGATATGTTAGGAAGTGAAAATGGTTTTTCGGAAAAGCCTTTTGTCTGGCGAGATATTAAGTTTGTTAAGCCAGGCAATCCGAATTATAACTTTCCGGGAGATCATATTTTTAATTTCATCAAGAATCAAGCGAATTAACCCTCGCATTGATATTTAGTCATGGGTATAGTATTCACAAGTTCGTTACTTTGGCAGTAATCTAAGGCTGGCCAAATTTTCCTGCAACCTCCCGCGCGTTCTACTGTGATAAAAAATACTCTCACTATTTTTGCAGGGAGAGCTTCAAACGCGCTCTTTCTTTTCCTGCTGACCTTGGTGGTCTCGCGTCAGTTGGGTCCTGCTATATTTGGTGTGTTTTCTTTTCTCACCACAGTTGTGGTTTCTGCCAATACTTTCTCCAGCTTGGGTTTGGATATCTGGATGGTTCGCGAAATCACTAAAGCCCCAGAAAAAGCAAAGCAATATCTTTCTACTATTCTTGGTCTAAAGGCTGGAACCTCTTTGGTCACCCTTTTGCTTGTTTTTCTGATATTCCAGGCGACTGATTTACCTGAGACTACTTTGCATCTGCTTTGGATATTATCGATCTCACTTATCTTTAATACGATTTCGCAAACACTTTGGCATTACGGAGACTGTTTTAAGGAGTTTGTTTATCATTCCTTCCTGTGGGCAGCATCGAACATAATCAAGTCTGTAACAGGTATTGCACTTGTTTTGTTTTATGGAGAACTTGAACTCCTGATTATAGGATTTGTATTTGCTGAAGCCCTTGCTTTAATCCTGTCACTTTATGTCATCCGCCGGCGATTTGGACCGTTTGCCCCGCAATTTCAATTTTCGGTCTGGTGGGATTTTCTAAGTCGGTCTGCTCCAATAGGGCTGGGAGTAATTTTTAGTGTGCTTTATTTTCGATTGGATATTGTGATGCTGCAATTAATGACCGACGACAGGGTTGTTGGTTTTTATAGTGCGGCTTATAAGTTGTTCGAGGTCGTAGTTGTTTTGCCTCATAGTTTGATGATAGTCCTTTTCCCAAGTCTGGTGGAAGAATTCCATACGGATAGAGGGAAGTTTAAAATTAGTTTTAAAAAAGCATTTACGGTTTATTTCGTGGTGGGTAGCAGTATCGCGTTGGTTTTTTTTAGTTTTTCAGGTGAAATTATAGGTTTAATCTATGGAAATGATTTCCTGTTTTCTGTCAAAGTTCTAGACGTTCTTGCCATTGCCATCTTCTTGTCTTTTTTGATTTTTTTATTATCAAATGTTCTCATCGTTTCAGGTTGGGAGATGACCAATACCTGGAGTTTGGTAGGGGCAACAATTTTAAATATTGCTCTTAATCTTGCTTGGATACCGATGCATGGGGCAATAGGGGCTGCGTGGGCTACCGTGGTTTGTGAAATTGCGCTTATCGTGATGCTAGCTTTTCAATCTCAAAAAGCGTTTAAGGAACCCTGAATTTGGCAGGAGAAGTTTAGGCGCGACCGTAGTGGTCTTCATAACGCATGATATCATTCTCATCCAAAAGATTGCCGAACTGCAATTCGAAAATAATCAAAAGCTCGGAACCAGTATTTGCTAGCCTGTGTTTTGCGTTTTTAGGGATGGTGATAGATTCGTTGACTTTTAAATGGAAGGTTTCTTCGTTTCGATCAACTTTTGCGGAACCCGAAGCCACAGTCCAATGTTCACTGCGATGTTGGTGAGATTGCAAGCTGAGTGCTTCCCCAGACAACACTTCGATACGTTTTAATAAAAAATCAGGTCCCGAATCTAAAATGGTGTAAGACCCCCAGGGCTTTTTTACAGTGGCGTGTAACTTTCCTTCGGAATGCCCTTTTTCATTGATAGACTCTACTAGCTTTTTCACATCCTGTGATTTATCTTTAGCGCAAACCAACAAAGCATCTGGAGTGTCCACCACTACCGTGTCATTTAACCCCAATACAGCAACGAGTCTATTTTGTCCGTGGATTATTGAGTTGTTACAATCACGAGCCAGAACATTTCCGGTAAGAATATTTCCCGTAGAATCTTTTTCGCTTACATCGTCCAGAGCATTCCATGCACCAACATCACTCCAACCTATATCTGCGGGGACCAGAATAACTTTTGAGGATTTTTCCATGACCGCATAATCAATGGAAATATTAGGTAGAGAAGAAAAAATTTCGCAACCATTTTCATCCAATTCAAGGTAGGCAAGTTTTCCTTTGGAACTCTGCAAGCAACCCGTTAGGGTGCTAAGTTGCGAATGAATATCTGGCGCATGCTTCTGCAATTCTTCCAAGAGGGTGGTGGCCTTCCAGACAAAGACACCGCAATTCCAAAAATAGGTACCTAGTTCTAAATATTTTTGTGCAGTAGAAACGTCTGGTTTTTCTACAAACTGCTCTACATGGTAAGTATCTTGAAAGCCGTTTATTTCGGCGCCCTGTTTCAAGTAGCCGAAACCGGTCTCGGGTCGTGTGGGTGGGATGCCCAGAGTAACCAGAAAATCCTTTTGTGCCAGGCTTTTTGCTTTTTGCAGTACTTTGATAAAACTTTCGGAATTGGTGACAACATGATCTGCAGGGAAAACGGCCATGACCGCATCAGCATCTTTATCTGCGATCATCCTTGCCATTAATCCGATTGCCGCAGCGGTATTTCTGCTGCAGGGTTCTGCTAAAAGATGGTCGGGAGAAAACTTAAGAGGATTCAATTGACGAATAGTTTCAAGTGCCTGTTGGTGGTGGGTGCCCACGTACATTTTTTCAATAGGGACCAGAGGCAACAGACGTTGAGCTGTGTTCTGGATCATGGTTCCAGAACCAACAAATTTTTGCAGTTGTTTTGGGCTTTGTTCGCGGCTAACAGGCCAAAATCGGGTGCCGCTTCCACCCGCTAAAATAACACCGTACATAATATTTGCGTTGTCTTTCTTTATGGTCAGAGTTGAATTAAAAACTCAAGAGCAGATTTCAGGGAAGTGAAAGAACTCATTCTTAATTTAAAATTATATGTCAAAATAAAAAAGCGAACAATATTAAAAAAACCAAGGGTAAGGTAAGTAACCTTGAATGTCTCAAAATGGTGCTAGCGGTTTGATAGGTCAGCAATCTTGTCGCAGGCAAAATCAGCAAAGGGTAGGGCGCAGGTAAAAGCTGGAGAAACAGCATTCAATATATGCAACGATCTCTCGTCTCCTTCTGTTACGAAATCCATCTCCAGTTTTTTTTCACGAATATTTAGTAATTGCGCGCGGATTCCTGGTTCTCCCCATTTTTTGAACGATTTTATTTCAACTCCCTTGGCAAGTGAAGATGCTAGAGAAACCAATTTTGCTTGTGAATATTTTTGTAGTTCCTCAAAGGCCAGATTTTTAAAGTCGAAATCAGATGACCAGAACAGCCCGGCCTGACGAAATATGATTTCCATAAGTTCGTTAAAGTTGAAATTAGTCAGTCCTTTATAATTTTCACGCCAAAAGGCAGGGATGGCTGTGGGGCCAATTTTCACCTTTCCTTCGGCAGTGACTGTGAAATGTACTCCAAGAAAAGGATTCCGCAAATCAGGAACCGGATAGATGTTTGTCTGAAACGCTCCAACGGGTTCATTTGAATATAGATACAATCCTTTAAAGGGAAGGATTCGGTAATCTTTGGAGAAACCAAAATCCTGCGCTATTTTATCTGCATAAAGTCCGGCAGCATTCACCATGTAGCCAAACTCAATAGTTCCCTGGGAAGTTCTGACAGTTCTCTTTCCCGTTCTTTTTAAATAGCGAACCCCGCTGTGCAGTTTCAATCCTTCCTGGTTAGCATCATCGCGCATTGCTTGCACAACTTGGGAAGGATTTACTGAAGATGTGGTTGGAGAGAAAAGTGCGCGCTCAAATGTTTTGACTCTAGGCTCAATGGATTTGGCTTCTTCTTCTGTTATAGAATTAAGAGGAACATTATTATTTTTTGCTCGAACCATCAACTCGTCTAGTTGAGATAACTCAGATTTATTTTGGGCAACGACCAGCTTGCCGCATTTGTTGACTGGGATGTTTCGAGACTCGCAATACTCTGTCAGGCGTTGGTTTCCTGCTTGCGTGAACTTAGCTTTGAAGCTGTCGGCTGTGTAATAAAAGCCAGCATGCAATACCCCACTGTTACGGCCGCTCGCATGGAGCCCATAGCCTTTTTCCTTCTCTATGAGCAGAAGAGTTGCCTGGGGATGCCTTCTTTTAAGTTCACGGGCGATGCTGATACCAATGACTCCACCGCCGATGACAAGAAAATCGTATTTATCCATTATGAGTGTCGCAATAAAAGGTTACTGTTTATAAATGGATCATATTTTTAAATATTAAAAGAATCAAGTTTCATTGTCCTCGTTTTTCTTCATGGTTTTAAATCTATGACAGTCGATCGCTTTTAATATTCTACTTCTAAAGTAGGTATCCGTTTGGTAATATGTATCATTTACATTTACCCCTTGAGGTGTTCGGTGCGCAAGAAAATTATAGAGTTGATTGAAGGAAAGCCAGACCTTCCTCCTCTTCCTGAAGTTTTATTGGGATTGCAGAAATTGATGAACGATCCTGATTGCGAGGTAGAAGATGTTTACCGTTTGCTAAAAACAGACCCGGTATTATCTGGACGTATAATTACTTTGGCTAATAGTGCCATGTTCGGTTCGGGAAAGGATACCACTCGGAACCTTGAAGATGCCGTGGTTCGATTGGGAATGCAACAGGTCATGGACCTCGTATATGCCTTGGAATTGCCAAGGACATTTAGAAAAAGCAAAGCTTTCGATCAGGTTGAGTTCTGGAAACATTCATTGGCAGTGGCATTTATTTCACGGTCTTTAGCGAAAAAAGTTTTGTCTGACCCGGATGAATGGGAGGTAAGCTTTCTTGCCGGATTGATGCACGATGTCGGTATTTTGGTGCTCGACAATATAATTCCTGAGGAATATTATAAGTTTCTCACTCTTAAAGATTTAAGTTCTACCGATCAGTCTCTTGAAGAATTAGAGATGGAACATTTTAAAATTGACCACTCTGAGGCTGGTGCAATTTTTATGAAAAAATGGTGGGCTATTTCCGACAAGGTGAATAGTGCTGCTTTGAAGCATCATAAGCCCGGTCCCACCCAAGGTAAAAAAATTGATTTAGATCAATTGGTCGGTACTGCTAATCGGATAGCAAACCACCATGGAATCACTCATCCAATTATGACGGCTTTCGAAGACCCTCCCGAAGAAGGCTATCTGGATAATTTAGGTATCAGTCAGGAAGAGTTGGATATTGTCATAGACACAACTAAAATTGGTTTGCTGGCAGCGGAAACCATTTTCCGATCCAACTAAATCAAATACAACTCAATTCAATTTGTGAAACTTGAAAATCTGAAATGGATAGAAAAATTTCAGAGTTTTTTCAGGATGAAGATTCTTATTGGGTAGCTAAACTGGAGTGTGGGCATAAGCAACATGTCAGACATAATCCACCTCTGATCTCCAGGCCTTGGGTAAACAGCGAGTCGGGCAGACAAGAGCATCTCGGAACCTGGCTCAAGTGTAAAATCTGCAAAGCCGAATCGCAATCTTGAAGTTATCAGGTAGCAAGGCTGCCATTTTCCCATTCCCCTGAGTAAACATTTCCATTCGCGAGAACATAGACACCATGTCCGTGTGGTAAGTCGTTCATAAATTCGCCTCGGTAACAATCTCCATTAGAATAGGAATACTTGCCTCTACCATGTAGTGCATCGTTTAGAAATCCCCCTTCATATTTGTCGCCATTGTCATAAACCAGTTTTCCTAAACCGTTCGGCTTTCCGTATTTGAATTCCCCCGTATAAACGTATCCTTGGGTGCAGGTGAAAATACCTCGTCCATGCATCTGCTCTTGAACCATTTGTCCTTCGTATTTATCGCCATTGGGCCAAACATGAGTTGTGAAGCCGGGGACTTGTTCTGTTTCGCTGGAAGTGCTTTGTGTGGATTGTG
The DNA here is from genome assembly GCA_029261635.1 of Nitrospinaceae bacterium. GTDB lineage: Bacteria > Nitrospinota > Nitrospinia > Nitrospinales > VA-1 > UBA8687. The sequence goes on along the minus strand of JAJDAW010000119.1, from coordinate 4,239 downwards.
TCCTTTTTCGTTCTTGACGCGCTTTGGTATAAGTTGTGGATTTTCCTTTCCATCCTGAAGCTTCAGCATATCTTCGCTTCATATGGATTTCGGTCAACTTTTTATAGGCGGCAGTGATTTGCTGAAACATATCATGCGCTTTTTTTTGCAAACGCTCAGATTCAGTAGGAAATCGGTCAGGATGCCATATCTTAACCTGGGCTTTATAAGCTTTTTTTATTTCCGCAAGCGATGCGTTCGGTTTTAATTTAAGAATGATTAAATATTTTTCAATCATGGTTACATAGAGGGGGGAATAAGGTCAGGTTATTAGCAGGATTGTTCAATGAATAAACCACTCTTCTGTGCCTTCGTGACCTTCTTGATGTTTTTTGTCTGTTTCCCAAGTGTGCAAAACATAGTCAATGCTGAAAGATTCTCGGGTCATGGGGTTTCGTAAATCGAAATAACGGTATCCACGATAATCGGGATAAAAATTTTCTATGCTCAGAGGTTGGCAAGTCATTCCCTTAGACTCGGCTTCTTGTTTCAAGTCTTCCCAATTAGAAGCATCGATTGCTTCAACCACTATTCCCGAACCATCCTTTTTTAAAAACATTAAATGTCGTTCGCCTTGGTTCATTTTTTAAACCGAATCAAAATTAAAAGTTATATTGCAGGAGTAGAGCTTAAGCAATCCTTCAGGGCATCATGCCAATGCGGCATCTTAAAAGCGAATGCTTTTTCCAATTTATCGTTGGATAACACTGAATAAAGGGGACGGGCTGCCGGAGTCGGGTAGTCGGATGTGGGAATGGGAAGTAATTGGGTGTCCTGAGATGTGCCGGATAAATCCAGAATTTCTTTAGCAAAACCATGCCAGCTCGATTGCCCCTGGCAGGTCAAATGAAAAACTCCCGATAGCGAAGGCTCTGAATTGTCTCTCACGCATTGTTCTAGAATTTTGCGTGTTGCCAGAGCAATAGAACCAGCCCATGTCGGGGCACCTATTTGATCATCGACAATTCGAAGTGTGTCCTTTTCCGCTGCCAGTTTCTTTATCGTTCGTAAAAAGCTTTTGCCCTGAAGGCTGTATACCCAACTGGTTCTAAAAATTAGATAAGGAGCCCCAGCTTCGGCGATGCTTTTTTCTCCTGCCAATTTAGACTCGCCATAAATGCTCAACGGGCAGGTGGTGTCTTCTTCACGATAAGGAGTGTTTGAGCGGCCATCAAAAACATAATCGGTGGAATAATGAATCAGGCGGGCGCCAACCTTTTTTGCGGCTTCTGCCAAAACTCCAGGTGCAACCCCATTTACGGTCATTGCCAAGTCGGGTTCTTCTTCTGCTTTGTCTACTGCGGTGTAAGCGGCGGCATTGATAATAATGTCCGGTTGTATATCAAGAACTGTGGGTTCGATAGAATCTATTTTTGAAAGATCGAGTTGTTTTCTTTCAACAGAAACCACTTCTCCCATATCTTTAAGAATATTATTTAACTCTCCGCCAACCTGCCCGGTTTTGCCTATTAAAAGAATTTTCATAGGAAGAGAATTATAAAGAGATGTTCGATAAACAGGATATTTGAAAAATCTTGTTTATGCGTTGGCGATCATACGTGTCAAATATTGACCGTATTCATTTTTTTTCAGCGTGTGGGCAAGTTTTTCAACATCGGTGGTGGAAATCCATCCTTTTGTAAAAGCGATCTCCTCGGGACAACAAACCATGAGCCCCTGACGCTTTTGGATGGTTTCTATGAAGTTCGCAGCATCGAGGAGGGAATCGTGTGACCCCGTATCCAGCCAGGCAAAACCACGGCTCATTCTTTCGACGGATAACTGTGATTGCTCAAGGTATACCCGGTTGACATCGGTGATTTCCAATTCGCCCCGCTGAGAAGGCTTGATGGAGCCTGCAATGTCAACGACCTGTTTATCATAAAAATATAATCCGGTAATAGCGTAATGCGATTTAGGTTGTTCCGGTTTCTCTTCGACACTGATAACTTTATCGTTGTGATCAAACTCAGCAACACCATAGTGTTGTGGGTCTTTGACCCAATATCCAAATACTGTTGCCCCTTCCTGACGTTTTTGAGCTGCTTGCATCATGTCAGGCAATTCGGTTCCGTAAAAAACATTGTCACCCAGAATGAGGCTACAGCCCTCATTATTTATAAAATCTTTGGCAATGAGAAACGCCTGCGCTAAACCCTCTGGACGGGGTTGAGCTCCATAAGTAATGTTGATGCCCCACTGGCTTCCGTCCTTGAGTAATTCCTGGAACAGATGTTGATCTTGCGGTGTCGTTATGACAAATATATCGCGAATGCCAGCCGATAAGAGAGTGCTCAGCGGATAATAAATCATCGGCTTGTCATAAAGCGGCATCAACTGCTTGCTGACGACTTGGGTTAGAGGGTAGAGACGGGTTCCTGAGCCCCCTGCCAGTATGATTCCTTTATTGATCATTTTGAAAATTCCTTAATTTATTCAAGGCCCAATCGTTCTCCTCTATAAGCTCCAGACATGACTCGGTTGACCCAGTCTTTATTATCCAGATACCAGCGTACTGTTTTACGAAGACCGGTTTCAAACGTTTCTTCGGGTTTCCATCCCAGATGATTTTGAATTTTACTTGCGTCAATAGCATAGCGCCGATCATGTCCAGGTCGATCAGCTACAAACTCGATGAGATCTTTGTGCGGATGATAAGGAGAGTCTGGAACCATTTCATCTAATATTTTGCAAAGAGAATGTACGACATCTAAATTGGCTTTTTCGTTATGTCCGCCAATATTATAAACCTGCCCAGTTTCACCTTTTTCTAGGACTTGGAGAATAGCTTTGCAATGGTCTTCAACAAATAACCAGTCGCGTATCTGTTTGCCGTCTCCGTAAACAGGTAGAGGTTTCCCCGCAAGTGCTTTTTGAATCATCAGCGGCAAGAGTTTTTCGGGGAATTGAAAAGGACCATAGTTGTTAGAGCAATTTGTGGTCACCACCGACAAGCCGAAGGTTTTAAAATAGGACCGAACCAAATGATCGGATGAAGCCTTGGAAGCTGCGTAAGGCGAATTAGGTGCGTAAGGAGTTGTTTCGGTGAATAGCCCGGTGTCTCCCAGCGAACCATAAACTTCATCTGTTGAAACATGGAGGAAACGAAAATCTTCGGGACCAGAACCTTTCCCCAAATAATTGCGGGTTGCTTCCAATAACTCATAGGTTCCTACAACATTGGTCTGAATAAAGTCTCCAGGGGACTCAATAGACCGGTCCACATGAGATTCTGCCGCGAAATGGACGACACGGTCGATTTTATACTCTGAAAACAGCTTCTCAAGTTTGTCTCCATCGCAAATATCGCCCTGAACAAATATATAATTAGGATCGTTCTCTATGGAAGACAGAGTGTCCAGATTTCCTGCATAGGTGAGTTTGTCATAATTGATAACTTTCACCTGATCGGATTTCATCAGATTGAGTATAAAGTTCCCTCCAATGAATCCGGCTCCGCCTGTAATAAAAAATGTTTTCATTTCTGTAATATTCGGTGTTAAAACATGAACTGCAGGGAATACTAAGGACAGTTTATTGTAAGTATAAGCATTTAAGCCTGTACTTTCAAGATATTACACTCCAATCCCTAAAGCCATCATGCCTGCTTCATTTTCCATCGCTGTTATCGTTGTCAATTGGAACTCGGGTGCTTATCTAGGTAAGTGTCTGCAAAGCCTGGAAACCCAAACGCTAAAACCTGTACGCATAATTGTTGTGGATAACGCCAGCACCGATGACTCACTTGAGGGGTTGGAAGAAAAATTTCTGGATTGCGAATTTATAAAGCTGGAGTCCAACACAGGTTTTGCGTTCGCAAATAATTTTGCCGTCAAAAAGGCTGACAATTGTGATTGGATAGCGTTTTTGAATCCAGATGCTTTTGCCAGCCCCGATTGGTTGGAAAAATTATCCAAGGCTGCGCAAGAATTTCCCGAATGCGCATCGTTTGGCAGTCACATGCTTCGGCATGGAAGTGACCAGATAGATGGGACGGGAGATGTTTACCATGTTTGTGGTTCTGCCTGGAGGCGCGACCATGGTGTCCTGTCTTCAAAAGTTAAGAGAGAAATGCAGGAAATATTTTCTCCTTGTGCGGCAGCATCTTTTATTCGTCGGGATGTGTTTTCCGAGGCAGGCGGTTTCGATGAAAACTTTTTTGCCTATTTTGAAGATGTGGATCTAGGATTCCGTTTGCAG
>JAJDAW010000118.1 GCA_029261635.1 Nitrospinaceae bacterium | reverse complement strand
GAACATTTTTGCTGCATCTTGGAGGAAAAATTGAAGTCACCAGCAGAAAAGAATTAAAAACGCGGGATGACCTTTCCATGGCTTACACGCCCGGTGTCGGACGAGTTTGCATGGCGATTCATAAAAACCCGGAAGAGGTTTATCAATTGACCATTAAACGTAATACGGTGGCCATTGTAACCGATGGCACCGCTGTACTCGGATTAGGGGATATTGGCCCGGAGGCTGCCATGCCAGTTATGGAAGGCAAGGCGATGCTATTCAAGGAATTTGCAGGGGTGGATGCATTTCCTATTTGTCTTAACGCGAAAAGTACTGACGAAATAGTGCAGACGGTCCGGGCAATCGCTCCTGGATTTGGTGGGATAAATCTTGAGGATATTGCTGCGCCGCAATGTTTTGAAATTGAAAAACGTCTTCAAGAGGAATTGGATATTCCAGTTTTTCATGACGATCAGCATGGAACAGCCGTTGTCGTTTCCGCTGCGCTGATCAACGCTTTCAAGTTTCTGGGGAAAAGTCATCAAAAAGTTAAAGTGGTTATTCTTGGAGCGGGAGCGGCAGGAACCGCATGTACAAAAATGATCAAACAACTCGGAATAGATAACATTGTTGTTTGTGATCGAAAAGGAGCGATCAATAAATCTAGAGAAGATTTGAACGAGGCTAAAAAATGGTTTGCAGAACACACTAACCCTGAGGGATCTTCTGGGAAATTAAGTGATGTCATTGCAGGCGCAGATCTTTTTCTTGGAGTTTCAGGGCCGGGTCAATTGCAAGTTGAAGATATAAAAAAAATGGCAAAAGATCCCGTAGTTTTTGCCTTGGCGAATCCGGTGCCGGAAATACTACCAGAAGAAGCCGCACCCCATGTGGCGATAATGGCTACCGGGCGCAGTGATTACCCGAACCAGATAAATAATGTGTTGTGCTTTCCTGGACTTTTTCGCGGGGCTTTGGATTGCATGTCCACTCAAATTAACGAAGAGATGAAAATGGCTGCGGCACACGCCATAGCAGGGTGCATTACCCAGGAATATTTGCAACCTGACTATATTATTCCAAGCGTTTTTGATGCTGATGTGGTTAAGAAAGTTGCTGATGCAGTGGTAAAAGCTGCCAGAGACTCGGGCATAGCACGCAACCGGGGTAGAAAAAAATTCGATTAAATTTGTTAATTCTTTTGATTCCCGTTTATTGGCTCAGCCCCTCGTGTTATCCTGCAAAAACGTATACGTGATTTTTCCAATTAGGCTTATCCTCTCGGACTAAACTTCCGATTCGCGCAACAAATATGAAATCCATTCTAAGTTGGTGCTATAAAAATATTACGGAAAAGTTTCCCGGCACGCTTATCCTTGTTGCTCTGGTTTTGAGTGGCTTTTCTGTTTATCTGGCGGCGGATTTAAAGTTCAATCCGAAAATGGATAACCTCCTTCCCCAGGATCTTCCCCTAATAAAAGAATTTAATGAGGTTGTTGAGAAAACAGGAGGCTCAGGGCCTTTGGTGGTGGTTTTAGAAAACCTTGACCCTATTCAAGCACCTGAAGTTATAAAACATCTGGCAAGGAAGTTCAAAAAAATTCCTGGAACAGAATTCGTAGACTCGCAGATACCTAAATATTTTTTAAATAATAAACAACTTCTTTTAATTCCGCGTGACGACTTGTTGGCCTTGGAATCTTTGATGGCCGAAGCGATAGACTATGCGCGCGGTCAGTTTGGCGGCTTTTTTGAAGAGGAAGAACCGTTTAACCCGATTAAACTTCGCAACCTAGCTAGTGATTATAAGATTTTTGATGAGATTGATCCTTACCACAAGGGAAAACAAAAAAATAACTATTATATTTTTATAAAAGCCAAAGGCACCGTTACCGATACCGATTTTACGGAAAATTTTGTTGCCGCAACACAGAAAGTAATTGATGAAAGCGGGCTGGAGAAAAAATATGCTGAACTCAAAATTAAACTTACGGGTTCGATGGTGGTTCGCCTGGAAGAAAATAATTTTATCCAGAATGACTTGAAAAATGCGGCAATGATTGCGGCCTTTTTAGCGATATCTATTATTTTTATTTACACTCGATCCTGGTTTTCAATTCCTCTCATTTTCTTTCCTCTATTGCTTTCTCTTACTTATACGTTTGCTTTGGCTCGCCTGATAATCGGGCATTTAAATATTATTTCTGGATTTCTTGTTGCCATTTTAATGGGGCTGGGTATCGATTATGGTATTCATTTGTACATTCGCTTCAAGCAGGAACTGTTGAAGGGGAAACCTCATTCCGAGGCTGTTGAGGTTGTAGTGACGCAGGTGGGTCGGTCGGGATTGATTGCAATGCTAACCACTATTAGCGTTTTTTCAATTTTGAGTTTTTCGGATTTTCAAGGATTCTCCGAGTTTGGGCAAATTGCTACTCTAGGTATCATTTGTGCGTTTATAACTTATTATTTTATTTTTCCAGCGCAGGCTCTTTTCTACGACAAAATACACTGGCTTAGAAAGCCCAAGCCTAGATTGTTTAACTTAAAGATCGCAAACTTATATTCGACAACACCTTATTTTCTTTCGTCTCTGTTTATTTTGCTCCTGATATTCAGTCTAGTCCTTTTGCCGGGGATAGAGTTTGAATATGATTTTCAGAAATTAAGAGGGGATTCGCCCGCAAGCGATTATGAAACAGAAACGACCAATGATTTTGGTTATGCATTTTCACCGACAGTGATATTGACACCAGAAAAAGAAAACCTTTTTTATATTCATGATGCGCTTGAAGAAATAAAAAAAGCAAGTGGAGATAAAACGGTTATAGGAATTCAATATTCACTGAACTTATTCAGTAAAAAAGAGTATGACTCAAAGAAAGAAATCATTGCTCGAATTAAAGAAAATTTTGATAGCAATAAAGATATTATCCGGTTTTCCTTAGGTGAAAATCGGTTTAGAAACTTTGAATCGATTTTGAACGTTGAGCCTTTTGATGAATCAAAGATACCTGATAATTTGCAGAAAAAGTTAATGGCAGGAAATGACTATCTCCTGCTTCTTTTCTCCCCTGCCGACAAAAATTTTTTCCGAGTTGAAAATATTTATCAGTTGGAGATGGAAATAAATAGCCTGAAAGAAAAAATCAGGGCGAAAAATATTGAGACTGCTATCTTGAACGAAAATCTAATTGCAGCGAAAGTGCTAGATTGGGTTAAGGAAAAAGGACCTAAAGCGATGATTGTTGCTTTTTGTTTGGTTTACTTGATTCTCCTTGTAGATCTTAAAAGTATTCGACTTGCCACTATTACCTTTTTGCCGCTGTTTACGGGATTGGCTTTAACGGGTGCCTTGATGTCTGCTTTTCATGTTCGATTGAATTTTATAAATATCGTCATGCTGCCGTCGATTGTCGGGATTATGATCGATCATTGTATTTATCTCACGCACCACATTCTGGATTACTCAAAGGGTGCCTCCTTGAAGTCGTTGCAAGAAACGGGAAGTGCAATCATCCTGTCTGCTCTGACCAGTCTTGCGGGTTATGCGAGTTTGAATATTGCCCATCATGCCGGAATAAGTTCTATCGCGACGGTGGTCGCACTTGGAATTATTACATGTACTGTCTGTGCTTTATTTATGCTACCAGCACTTTTTGAGACCCGAAAACATAAATTTCCTTTTGCAAGACTGTGGAAATAGGCTGCGTATCAGTTTCTCCCTTTCGTTTGCCGTAGTATGAAAAAGTTAAACCTCCTGTCTGATATTGTCCAAAGCTAAGCGTCTCCAATTTCCAAGTGAAGAATGATACCTTTTGAATTTGTGGGCTTTATTGGGTCAGGCTGGTGGGCATACTGATGGCATAAAGATTGCTTTATAAATAGTTAGAGTTGCTGGGTTCCCAGGATAGAGGACAAGTTTTAATTGTTTAGAGAGTTGAGATATGAGCAATCCTAAGGCAGAAAATTTAAGCAGAAAAGAGAATCTGTATAAAATATTGAATAAATATCTGGATAAAAAAATACAGCATGATAAAGACAAAATTATAGAGAAATATTTTAGCGTGGACTCGCAAGAGAACGTGCTGAAAGATTTTACGAGCAAAAGTGAAAAATTGATAATCCCGCCAAAAAAATAACCCGCCTGTTACGTCTTTTGCTATAGTTCCATAAACTTTTTCCCCAATTTTCAGGAAATCCCTTTTATGGTAAAGATTTTATATGTTTTGATTGTTCTTGTTTTTTCAGGGTGTGGAGAAGCCCCCCCGTTCGATAAATTTTCACATGAAGAGGGTAAGGGAAAGGCGGCCTTTTTGATCGACTTTGAAAAATGTGAGAAGAATAAAGATAAATACAGCAACATGATTCAAGGCCGGGAGTTCGGGTTTGAGGGGCAAGATACGGGATTTTTGGGGTGCATGAAGCTGGAAGGTTGGGACAGAAAATCTCTTCAGTTGAAGTGAGGGGCGTGTTTTTTTAGGGGGTAGATGGGTCTTTTTGTTGCCAGGTTTGCTGGATTGCTGCCACCGGTTGATGGACAAGGTGACATGTTTTACAAGACCGCTTGTTTATATAATCTATATTCTTCTTGAAAACCTCTTCAGAAGGTTCTCCCGTTGCGAAATCCTTTTTTATCTCTTGCAGGACTGCCAATATATCATCTCCTACAAAAAAATCTTTGACGGAGGTAGAGCCTTTTGTCCATTCATCGACATGGCATCTCGAGCAAACAGACCGCAAACTTATGAGTCTTTTTTTGAAGTTATCGAGAGACCGCCAGGCCTGCTGAAAATCTTCCTGCTCGAAATTTACGCTGATCCTTTTTAAGGAGTCGGACAGTTTTCCCATGAAAACGCCATAAGGCAATTCTTTTTCATCGAGAGGGTCAAGTACTTTTATGGTTTTAGTTGAAGGCCAGTGATAGCGAGCCCAAACGCTGGTGTTGTGTTTTGAGTGACAATGGGAGCAGGTTTTCCCGAGAGCTTCTGAAGCTGTTCCTAGTTTTTTCATGTCTTTTGCCAGGATACTTTTTTTTAGTTCATTAGCTGCTTTTAAGTCGAACTCTTCTTCCCACTCTGGAATCATCTCAGAGGCTTTTTTATATGATTCTGCAAAAACGACTGATTTATTTTCTGCAAGATCCCAATTTTTCTTATCCAGATTGACATATATTGCTGAAAAGGCGGTACTCATTTGACGCATTTGGGCAACCCACTCAGAAACCTTTCCTGAGTCAGAATAATATTTGTCCATGGATTGGGGGGGCGGAGTGACGATAAAATCTGAGGAAAATGCGGATGAGGCGGAAAAGAAAAAAAACAGTAGCGCGACGAGTCCCAATTTCTTTTTTTTCATGAATTGAGCTCTCATTAGTAAAAGGTTCAAGGGGAAATTGCGTATTTCAGGGGGCACATTCTCAATTATTAAGCCTTGATACGATAAAAATAGCGGCCCAATTTGAAGGGGCTACCAGAGCGCACCACTCTTAAAAAGCATTTTAGCTTTTCTTCCTCCAGATCTTTTAATTCCTGCTCTTTAAGCTCTGGATATAACACATCTTCCCAATCCTTGTGATTCAACGATTTTTCTAGGGGGAATGTTGAGATGTCTTCCATTGTGATGTGATTTTTATCTTTCATAAAACCTTATTTGTAATTATTAAGACGCTTTATTATATTAGAGAATCCAAGTTATCCTAATGGTTTTTCGCAGTTGTTATTGGCCTGTTTTGTTATTGATATACCTGTAAATAGGGAACGAGTATGCTCTTAGTGATTGATGTAGGAAATTCGAATAATGTCATCGGATTATTTTCCGGGGAAAAGCTTCTCACCCATTGGCGGATTCGCACCGAGTGGAATCGGACGGCAGACGAATATTGGGTGCTCATAAAAGAATTTATCTTATTGAATGGTGTCGAGACGGAAACCATCGATGACATTATCATCGCGTGTGTGGTCCCGCCTTTGGTCCCCATACTGCAGGGGATGTCGAGAAAATATTTTTCATGTGAACCCCTGATTGTTGGGCCGGGGATTAAAACCGGGATTTCCATTCTATATCGAAATCCATCTGAAGTGGGTGCTGATCGCATTGTAAACTCTGTGGCCGCGTTTGAAAAATATGGCGGCCCCTTGATCATAGTGGATTTTGGGACAGCAACTACCTTCGATGTTGTGTCCGCTAAGGGTGAATATTTAGGGGGTTCCATTTTTCCGGGGATTCAGATTTCTCTTGAAGCACTTTTTAAAAGTGCAGCGAAACTGCCTAGAGTAGATATGACTTTTCCCGAAAATGTTATAGGGAAGTCAACGGTGGAGAGCTTGCGTTCAGGTGCCGTATACGGTTTTTCAGGAATGGTTGAAGCATTGGTGAAGCAAATTAAAAGTGAGTTGGGAGAAGATGCCAAGGTGGTGGCTACCGGTGGAATTGTGGACTGGATAACTACTAAAACTACTGTGATTGATGTTCAAGATCCATTTTTGACTTTGGACGGACTGAGAATTATTTATGAAAAAAATAAATAAAATCTGGATTAGTACAAAAAACACCGGCTATCCCAAGGGCAGGGTTTTCAGTAAGAGGAGGAGACTGAAAACTTTAAAACTTGGAATAACCGGAGTTTATGAATCGCTTACGCTTTTATAACTCTGGAACCCTTGTGTATAAAAAGGCGAACCATTCTGGGGTCGTCTTCAATGTCAGAAATTCTGCAACCCTGACTTTTGGCCCACTTCGTAAAATCTTCAGTGAAGTCTTTCTTTTTATCAAGAATCAATTCCAAAATGCCATTTTTCCTTATTCTTTTGAATTCTTCGGAAGCTAATTCGAAAGCCTTAAAAAAGGAAAGGCCGCGAATATCCAGTGTTCTAAACATTTCCATAGTAAATCCCTCCATAATTTTGTCGGCCTCCAAAAGGGGGCGGACCAATGTTCAATAAGGCCATTTTAGGGATGTAAAATTAAAAAGCAGTTAATCATGCGTTAATTTTTTTTAATATTTTAGTGCTGATGCGAGGGTGGTTTTTTTTGTAAGCATTTGAAATTATTAATATTGTGAGTTTGCCGTAGTGATCGGTAGCTCAGGTAAGATTAAAAAATCCGCTTGTATCCAATTCATATATGAATACTGGAAGGGATAAGATATAGTTATTAGTTCAAACTATTAAAGATTTTCTAAGACGAATGGGTAATCAGGAGAGCTAAATGGGCATTGAACGTGGTGGAGAGGCAGAGTACGAAGAGTTTGAGCCCTCTTATGAGGAAAAAGCTGAAAAACTTGAGGCAACTTTAAAACCCCTGCTGGAAGAAAACCCTAATTCGATCAAACTTTCAGGGAAATATATAGCCACGGATGAGGTGAAAATCATCGGCAATTATTCGCTTATGAAGTCAGTCAAGTCGCTTGACTTAAGTGATAACCAGATCAATGACGAAGCATTATTGCATCTTTTTGAGTCGGATACTCTTTGTGGATTAGAAGAGCTTTATTTGCAGATAAATTTCTTAACTGGAAAAGGATTGAGTGAGCTCGCGCAATCTGAAAAAATAAAACTTAAAAACTTAAAAGTTCTGGTGCTTTCAGATAATCGTTTAAATGATTCATCCATTGCGGAAATGTTGCTTTCCAGTCATTTTCAAAACCTGGAGTCGTTGGATATAGGCTGGAATGAAGCAGGAAACGAAACGGCTAAGTCTTTGAGTACGACCACTACTTTTCCTAAATTGAAGAAGCTGGAGATGGAACGTAGCTATGTTGACGAAGAAGGGTTCAGCGAATTCATTAAAGGAGAGTTGGCGGATCAATTAGAAGAGTTGGATCTTTCAGCTAATAAAATTAAAGATGAGTCCATTAAAATTCTAGCTCAGGCTCCCAAATGGAAATCCCTCAAAACGCTACGGATATCACAGAATAGATTTGGCAATGAGGGGGCAAAGGCTTTGGGTGAATCCGTTTCAATGGGTGGCCTGATCCGGCTTTATGCTGGTAGGAATTATTTTGATGCGGAAGGCGCGCAAGCTATTTATGAAAGTAAAACGTTGAAAAACCTCAAGACTCTTGTGATTAAAGAGGAGGTTGATGACGGTTCTGGTCTTGTTAATTACTCGCGGCCGGAACTATTACGACCGGATGATCCAAACGCGATTTGATTTTTAGAGGAGGCTCAGAAAAATTAAAATATTTTCAACTTTTCCAGTTTAGTCAGTTTGGGGGAGTTTTTTAATGCAGATTTTGCTTCTTCAGACTTGATTTTGTTCCCACCTAAATGCAGATAATTCAGATTGCTTAAATTATCTGAATTCGCAATAGCCAGCGCACCTTCGTCCCCCACGCGATTATCCACCAGATTCATATGTTCTACTTTTGTAAGAAAAGGCGATTGGGCCAGAGCTTTGGCTCCTTCTGCGGTAATACCATTGCATTCCAGATTTAATGTCACCACTTCGGAAAACAACTCAGCTTGGGCAAGAATAGCTATGCCTTCGTCTCCCAGGTCATTAGAGCCTAAATGCAAATAATTCACTTTGGGTAGGATCAGAGAATCAACGAGAATTTGCAGACCTTCTGGCCCGAGTCGGTTATGGGTGATAATGATGCTGGAAATGGTTTTGACGAACGGGAAGTGAGCGATCATTTCGGCGAGGTCGCGTCCGTGATCTTCTTCTATTTTTCCTGATTTAGAGAAAAGATAAGCATCTTGGATTTTAAGGACTTTTTTATCCTTAATGTTTTCAAAAAGTATCTTTTCTTTTGGCGAAAGGTTTTCGCCTTCGTTCCCATAGTTTTCGCCATCGTTACAAAGCTCTTCCCAGTTTTTTAATTTATCTTGCATAGAGTTTATCGCTTAAGTCTCTTTTCTTTTGCGCAACCACCTTGATTGCCCATATCACATGCTTTCTTGTAATACTTGATGGCCTTTTTTTGTCTTCCCTCTTTGTAGTTCAGAGTGCCAAGGTTAAAGCAGGCAGGGTCTTCTCCGGCTTCGCAGGCTTTATCAAACATTTTCCGAGCCTGTTTGAAATCCTTACTATACGGTGTCCCTTTCATAGCCAAAAGAATTCCACCATTGGTGCACCCTGTCATATAGCCCGCATCGCAGGCTTTTTCATAAAACTTGAGGGCGGTTTTTTTATCTCGTTCAACGATTCGGTGGCGCTCCCCCATCTTAAAACAAGCTGTTGAGTTTCCTTCGGCACAAAGGGCTTCTAATTTTTCTTCTTGCGTTTGTTCTGCCAAGGCGGCTGGAACGAAAATTGTAATGGTCATCAAGACAACCATAGCTTTTATAAAGTATTTCACGTCGACCTCTTTTCCAATGGGTAAAAGGTTGTTTTATACGCTGAATTATATCATAGGCATTTTTTTATGGTTGGAAAAGCTTTCTGGGGAAGTGCCGCTGATTCATAATCTTTCGTTTGCATCGTTGTAGATATTTTATTAACCTTCATAGAACCTATAAAACGAAAGGCCTCGTTTTTTTTAAGGCTTGATTCGTCAAACCATTAGATGCTTAACAAGTGGGATATTCGTGAATATTGTAATGCTGGGTTATCGTGGTACCGGAAAGTCGGTGATTTCAAAAATACTTTCCGTGAAGCTGCGTATGGAACTTTATAAAATTGATGATTTGATTTCTCGCTCTGCGGGTAAAACAATTCCTGAAATTGTCGCCGAAGAAGGTTGGGAGAGTTTTCGAAAACAGGAATCTGAAATCGTAGCCAAAGTTTCTGGTAAGGCCAAAAACAGTATCATTGATTGTGGGGGTGGGGTGGTTCTAAACGATGCTAATATTGTGAACCTGAAAAAAGATGGAGTTTGCGTTGTCCTCACTGCCAGTCTGGAAACAATAATTAAAAGGATTCGTCATGACCGAAACCGACCCGCTTTGCAAAGCGGAATGAGCTTTGAAGAGGAGCAGAAAAAAAACATGGCGGAGCGAGAAGAGAAATATCACGCTGCTGCTGATTTTTTATGCGACACCTCGAACCGTCGCCCCGGAGAAACGGTGACAGAGATAACCGAGTTTTTAAAAAGCAAAGGGTGGATTTAAAATGATGAGTCCTATGTTTGAAAGCCTGGTGGTGAATAGCCTGACGATTCTGACCGATGAGCCAGATGACGCTACCGCTATGGTGTGGAATGAAGCTGAAACCCAGGCCGAACTGGAAGGTAATGAAAAGGCGATTTACCGACTTGATCTGAACGATAAAGAAATTTTGCTGGAAGATATAGAAGACCTGATAGCTTATAACAAGATCCATAAGGTCAAAGACTTCAGGCTCGATAAAAATGAATTTTTTGATGAGGGCGTGGAGTTGTTGGCCGAAGCTTCGGCTTTAGATAAGTTGTTGACCCTTTCCCTTGCTCATAACAAGCTTAGCGATAACGCAGCCCGGTTCATTGCCGCTTCAAAAGTGCTTGTTAAATTGCAAAAATTATTTTTGCAGGGAAACCAAATTGGTGTCGAAGGGGTGAAAGCCTTAGTTGGATCTGACAGTCTTGCGAACTTGCAACTTTTGTATCTCAATGTGAACCCAATAGGTCCACAAGGTGCCAGGGCTTTAGGTGGCCCTGGAAAAATCATGCAGTTGCAGGAACTTTATTTGCAAAACACAGGTTTAGGGGAAATAGGATTGCAGGCGCTTTGTGAGTCGGAAAATTTTAAAAATCTCAAACTTCTTTCTCTTTCAAAGAACGGACTGGACGACCATGCTGCAGAATTGATTTATCATTCAAAGGCTTTTCCAGAACTGGAAACGCTGGATCTTTATCATAATAAAATCAGCGATCAAGCTGTAGACCAGCTTCGATCCTCACCAAACCTTCCCAAATTAAAAGCCTTGCAAGTCGACTGGCGAAGTTGAGGTTTGTATGGCGCAAAAACTTCCCACTAGAAGAGCAATTCTCAAACATTTTGATTTGCGAGACCCGGCCATGGCAGCGGTCATTCGCGAAAAAGGTGCCTTCGGGCTGAGTCGCAATCGCAACTATTTTCTGGTTTTGTGTAAGGCCATCATTGGTCAGCAAATCTCAATAAAAGCGGCGGAGTCGATCACGCAACGTTTTCAAAGTTTGTTTCAAGGGCATAAGCCAACACCTGAAAAAGTAGCTGCTATTTCTGTGGCTAAACTAAGACAATCAGGTTTGTCGGGTCAGAAAGTGAAATACCTGAAAGACTTGGGTGTGCGGTTTTTAGATGGTTCTATTAGAACGCATCGTCTCGCCTACCAAAGTAATGAAGAGGTGGTTGAAACTCTTACGTCTGTTTACGGTATCGGTAGATGGACTGCAGAAATGTTCCTTATATTTTCTTTGAATCGGGTCGATGTTTTACCCTTAGGCGATTTGGGACTCAAAGCAGGGATCAAAAAGATTTATAATATGCGCGGCTTGCCATCGCCGAAAAAGATGCTTGCCCTGGGTAAAAAATGGCACCCAATGGAAACCGTAGCCACTTGGTATGCCTGGCGGATACAAGACGCTGAAATCATAACTTATTAAACCTTAAGGTACTTATGGACTTTATAGATGAAAAAATCGAAGAGTATGCTTTCAATCATACCAGTTACGAAGGAGACCTTTTAAAGCGCTTGGAAGAGGAAACCTATGAAAAACTGGAAATTCCCCAAATGACAACGGGAAGAATTGAAGCCAGGCTGCTCAAGCTATTGGCGCGTCTTGTAAGTGCTAAGCGTATTCTAGAAATCGGGACCTTTGCCGGATACAGTGCGCTTTCCATGGCGGAGGCTCTTCCCGAGGAAGGTGAGTTGGTGACATGTGAAGAGGACCCAGAAGCAATCGCCTTTGCGAAAAAATATTTTGATCTAAGTATGAATGGAAAAAAGATAACCCAGATGGTAGGCCCTGCGTTGGAGTCCTTAAAAGCCATTAAGGGGCCATTTGATATGGCATTTATAGATGCGGATAAAGAAAACTACAGCAATTATTATGAAACCATTTTGCCAATGATTCGTGCGGGGGGACTGATAGCCGTCGATAATGTTTTGTGGAGTGGTCGGGTGCTTGATCCGAAGGACAAGTCCGACAAGGCGATTCATCAGTTTAACGAAAGAGTGATTCAGGATGAAAGAGTGGAGTCGGTTTTGCTCACCGTACGAGATGGGTTGAATTGTATTATTAAAAATTAGCTGCCATTCTCAGGGGTCGGGAAATGTTGCTCGTTATTTGGGTCTGTGTTAGCGTTATGGAAAATTTTTAAACGCGATTAATAATTTATCTAGGATCAAATTTTTATGGCTGAAACATTAGGTAGTCTTGTCGACAAACTCTCAATTAAAAATTTAAGAATCTGGCATCTCGAAGAAGCGTTGGAAAAGGATAGTGGATCCGAAGAATTAAAAGCCAAGCGCGATTTGGCAGATAAGCAAAGGCAGAACCTTGTGCAAGAGATCAATGGCTTTCTAGTTGCTGCTTTGCAGGGGGAGGTTTGCATTCGCGATGAAAAAATAAAGATGTACACCAACACCAATGTTTCTTCATCGGATAGTATAAAAAAATTGGGAGAAGCCGTCAGCGAGTTGGCCTTTAGAAATATAAAACTTTGGCATTGTGAAGATGAGGTAAGGCGAACCGATTTAGCGGATTCAGAAATTGTGAAGATAAAAAGACGTATCGATACGACCAATCAAGAGCGCAATAACTTGATGGATAAAGTAGATGAAATTCTTGAGGCTCAGTCTGAAAGCAAAAGCGGGTCTTAAAGGTAGTTGTCCAGTAATTCTTTTCTTTTGCGGTTGTATTCCTCTTCATCGACCAGATTTTTTTCGTAAAGGCCCTTCAGGAATTGCAGTTTCTTTTCCAGTTCGGTATCTTCGGAGCTGTTTCTTGTCGGTGCCTGCTTTCTAGAAGGTTCGGCTCGGGCCCGACGTTGTTTTCTAGGTTTTCGTGAGGGAGCGGCGTCTCTGTATTTTTTTTCTTCCTGGAATTCCCTTCCTGAGTCACGGGATAAAGCCACCTTGATCCAGTTTTCCTTGGCTACCTTTCCAAGCAATCTTCCTGTTACATGGTATCTTTGTCCAGAACTCGGCAACAGTCTCCAGTTGGTTCCTCCCCATCCGTTAAAGGAGCGGTTGGAAAATACTCTGCCTCGGATAGATGAAAATCGCCAGTTCAATACTTTTCCGTTGGCAAAAACATTGCCTTCGGTTGCCCCATCCGGTGTATCCAATTCGTAATAGATAATTTTGTTGCCAGAAGATTTGTTGAGGGCTTTGGCGATCAAACGTCCGATACGGTTAGCCTGCTTACGCGTGAAGACGGCTCTCTTTTTTCCGAAGAGAGCAAGCTCTTCATATTGTATTGAGCGTAATTGTCGGAGTATCTCACCTTCAGAAACCTTTACGGAGGCCAATTTTATATCTGCGATCTCATACCCGCCGGCGGATTTTGATTTGTACATCAAGGTGAAACCATCACCTCTAAGTTTTTTTTTCGGGGTGAAAGAACAACCCGCCATCAACCCTAGTAGCAGGGCGGACATAAGGAAGAAGGCCAGAACTGGTTTATATGATTTCATATTGTTACTTTTTAATTTTTAAAGCTTTTGCGCAATCAGAGAAGCAAAAGCCTCCTGATTTTCATCAACTTCCCTATACCGCAATATTCGAAAACCTTCAAAAGCTTTTAGTAGCTCATTATGTTCCAGAACCCATTGTCTTTTAAAACTGCTGTACTTTAAGTAATCCACCGTAAACGTCTCGTAAAACAGAATGCCGCCTGTCTTTAAAGTGTTCTGTATTTCCGGGAACAAATTGCGCTCGAGGAAATTGAAGCAAAGAACGAGATCGTACTCATTTTCGGGTAAGGAACTATTATCTAGATCGGCGGAAAGTGTTGTAATCTTTACGTTTTTTTCGGTTGCGAGAGCTTGGGCTTTACTGAGAGCGACCTCAGATATATCCATGCAAACCACCTCATAACCTAGAGATGCGGTAAAAACCGAGTTTCTACCTTCTCCTGCGGCAATGTCGAGAGCTTTTCCCTTGTCAGAAAGCAGTCCAATATGGGTTGTGAGCCAGTCTGAAGGGATTTTTGCCGCAATACGATCGTCATTGCTATATTTGGCATCCCATTTTTCCTTGTCTTTTAAGGACATATAAACTTCCTGATAATAGTTTTCATTTATAATATCATAATAAATGTGTAATAAATCAATAACAAGCCGACCGTCTAGAACAGGTCTGTTCTCATAAGAGCTAAAAAAGATCATTAAGCCTTTTGCCTTTCAGTTCTTAATATTTGTGTAAAGGTCCTGTTAGTTACGCAAAGTCTTGACATGAGACTATTTTTTTTCTAAGATACCTGTTTTATTTATAACTAGAGGAGCGGGGAAGTTGTCGTCTTCTTTTGTTAGATTTCAGGAGTGATGGGAATGATTGCAGTAATTCAAACGGGTGGTAAGCAGTATAAAGTGTCTGAAGGCGATGAGATTCAAGTTGAAAAGCTGGACGGCAATGTAGGCGAAAGTGTTAACCTGGATAAAGTTCTCATTTGCGGAGAAGGCGAGTCTGCAAAAGTAGGAACTCCATTTCTGGAAGGTTGTTCAGTCGTCTGTGAAGTGACAGAACAATATAGAGACAAAAAGATTATCGTATTCAAAAAACATCGACGAAAAAATTATCGCAGAAAAAATGGACATCGACAGTCATTGACACGTTTGAAGGTCACTGCAATTAACGCATAATAATCGGGGAAAATGAAACATGGCACATAAAAAAGGACAAGGAAGTACTTCAAACGGTCGAGACAGCAGAGGGCAACGGCTGGGAGTAAAAAGATATGGCGGGCAAACGGTTAAAGCCGGAGAAATACTCGTGCGCCAACGTGGTACTTCTTTTCACCCAGGAGATAATGTTGGGCTGGGAAGCGACTATACGATTTTTTCAAAAATTGCAGGCGTGGTTAGGTTTGAGCATCGTGACCGCAAAACGCAAAAAATTAGTGTCCATCCACAAAACTGACACTACCCCTCCATTCTAAGCTTTTCCAGGCAAAGCTTGAAAAACCACCTTGGGTTATTTTAATAACCCATTCAAACTTCAAAATTCATGTTCATTGATCAGGTAACCATCTCCGTAAAAGCAGGAGATGGAGGCGATGGCTGTTGTAGTTTCCGAAGGGAAAAACATCTTCCCCTTGGGGGACCCGATGGCGGTGATGGAGGAAGAGGTGGCGATGTGATTCTGCAAGTAAACTCTAATCTTTCCACTCTGATAGACCTTCGATACAAAAAACTTTACCAGGCAGAAAACGGTAACCCAGGCAAAGGAAACCAGATGACGGGTCGAAGTGGTAAAGACCTTATTGTTTCTCTTCCCCCTGGGACGCTAGTAAAAAATAAGGAAACCGATGAATTACTGGTGGACCTTAAGGAATCTGGCCAACAATTTGTTGTAGCAAAAGGTGGAAATTACGGCCAAGGCAATATCCGTTTCAAGTCTGCCACCAACCGGGCACCCAAAAAATTTGGTACAGGAAAGCCCGGCGAATCCTGCCAGCTTTTTTTAGAACTCAAATTGCTGGCGGACGTGGGAATTATTGGGTTCCCCAATGCTGGCAAATCGACTTTGATATCACGAATTTCAAATGCTCGACCGAAAGTTGCAGGATATCCTTTTACCACTCTGGTTCCAAATCTCGGGATAGTCCGGTTGGATGAAGGCGAATCCTTTGTGGCAGCAGATATCCCCGGTCTCATAGAAGGCGCCCATAAGGGGAAAGGCTTGGGCCATCAGTTTTTGCGGCATATAGAACGTACCCGTCTACTTCTGCACTTGATCGACTTTTCGGATATTGACTCAGATAATATTCTGGATCGGTATCACAAATTACAGAATGAACTAAAAGCTTTTAGCGAGGACTTGTTTGATAAACCGCAAATTCTCGTTGCTACAAAAATGGATGACCCCCAGTCTGTGATCAACTTGGAAAAGATGAAGTCAGCCATGAAGGAAATCAACACTTCGATTTTGACAATTTCTTCGGTGACAGGAGAAGGGATAGAACAACTGCTATGGAAGATCAAGGAAGGTTTAGCTATTGGCGAAGACTCGGAAGCTTAATGTTGGGTTGACTACTGAATCAAGAAGTCTTCGAATTTAATTTTCTTTACTCGTGTGTCGCCTTCGATTTTTTTATTGTAGGCAAGTTTTAAACGTTTTTGAAGTTTCTCTTTTACGTAAAGAATGTCGTTGTAGAATTTTCTTTTGAGAAACCTTTCCACTGTCAATACCGTTATCTCTTCAAAAACAGGTAATGCGCCTGACAAAACTTTTGCCCCAGCCTCGTTGTCAAAAGTAATTTCGAGTGTGAAGCTGAGAACCCGGATATCGTTGACATCAAAAGCGACCGGCATAATGGTTGCCAGCTTAACCATCTTGGATTCAGGTGATAAGGCAGCTTGTAGCCCTGCGGAATCTTCTTCAACCACTTCTACTTCTTTTGCCGCTTCTGACAAGGTGTCCGATTTATTTAATTCTTGTGCAACTTCAGATTTAGTGTCTTCTTTTGTCATTCCCGGAACATCGGGTTTTTTAGTTTCTTCGGGTTGGTTTTTTTGCGGAGCAGCAGGCTCTTCTTCAGGCGCTGTCATTGCATCTTCGCCTTTTTTGGGGGTTAAGCCTTCGGGAACTTCAGCTTCTGGTTTTTCTACTTCCGCAAGTTCAGGAGGTGCAAAAGTTTGCATAGCAAAATACACTCCACCCGCAGTTAGTAAAATACCGAGTACACCCCCAGCTAGCATCATCTTCCCGGTTCGAGTTGCAGGAACCGAAATGGGGCCAATCTTTATTCTTTCTTCTGAAGACTCTTCATCATCGTCTTCATATTCTTCGTCGTCATCTTCATCAGGATAATCGTCTTCGGAAATTCCTAATTCAGCGGCAGCAGCATCCTCTTCCTCATCATCTTCTGTCTCTTCGTCTTCCTCATCTTCTGTCTCTTCATCTTCCTCATCCTCTGTCTCTTCGTCTGCCTCTTCGTCTTTTTCTTCGTCTGCCTCTTCGTCTTTTTCTTCTGATGCGGTTTGCTCTGTGTCCTCCTGATCGGCAAAAGCTGCAGCCCACATATCTTCTTCGCTCATTTCTTCTGCGGGTTCTTCTGCTTTTTCTTCTGTGGTCTCTTCGGTTTTTTCTTCTCCTGCGGCTTGCTCTGTACCCTCCTGATCGGCAAAAGCTGCGGCCCACATATCTTCATCACTCATTTCTTCAGCGGGTTCTTCTGCTTTTTCTTCAGCGGTCTCTTCGGCGGGTTCTTCTTTTTTTGGTTCTTCTACCATTTCCTCAGCTTCCTTTTTTTCTTTGGCCTCGACAACCTCTTCTTCTTTTTCCTCTTCAACAGCAGATTCTGTTTCTGTTTTTTCTTCTGCTTCAGGAGGTGTGGAGACTTCATCATCGGCTATTTCAGCCTCTTCTGCTTTGTCATCTTCCTCATCATCGTCATTTAGAATATCGTCTAGCAGACTATCTAAATCCTCATCCTCATCCTCGTCATTGGATTCGTCGTTCAACTCTGAAGATTTATCTTCTTCTGCTGAATCAGAAGACTCATTTTTAGGATCATCGGCCATCGTGTCTAACTCCAGTTCCTCCCCTGCATCACTCAGGGTTTCTCCAGAGTCCTCTTGGGTTCCTGTATCCTCACTGATGAGGTCATCGAGCATATTGTCGAGTTCGGGTTCATCGGTGGTTTCGCTTACTTCTTCCGATTCCGCCGCATCATCGTCACTACTGAGTCCATCGAGTATATTGTCGAGTTCCGAATCTGAGTTTTGCTCGTCTTTGTTTTCGTTATCTTCAGCCATAATTTTTGATTTCCCGACAAAACTTTTGGGATGTCGTATTTAAATAACGACATATATATCAATGAGTTGATGTTTAAATTATATTTATTTTTTCGCCGAAAGTAAATCGTTTTCGGTTGTTACAGGTTTCTCTGTTCAAGCTTTTATCAAGTCAAATTGACAACGGCACTTCCATTCTAATATAATAGAGGTGAATTTAAACTTCTAGGGTTCCTCATCTTTCCATCCCCATAAGGTGTGACTGACCCGATTACCCAGTGTACCCAAAATCTATCAAGCCATTTAAGCTTTATCAGCTATAAGACCGATAAGAAATTATGACACTGAATAAGACAACAAAAAACTTAGTCCCTGTTCTTCTGATTTTAGCTTTTACAGGGTTCTTTACGGGTAAAACCCCCTATTACGTTAGTGGTTTATCACCATTCTTTTCTGATATGGGTCGAGTAGAAGCCGTTGTATTTAGCAAAGCTAAAGACTCGCGCTTTGTACAAGAGCAGGTCTATGAAGACCGGGTTAGAAATAGAATTCGTAAAGTAATTGCTAAATATTATACAGGGCTTGACGAGGAAAATGATTCTCGTATTCCTGAATGGATACTCATTGAGAGTAAAAAATATGGGTACGATCCTCTTTTTTTGACAGCGCTGATTATAACGGAAAGCTCTTTTCATAATTGGGCTAAGTCCAATCGAGGTGCTCGAGGCCTGATGCAGTTGAAGCCCGCTACAGCCGTTGCTCTGGCTTCTGAAACCCGCCTGAAATGGAAAGGAACTCGGACTCTTTTCGATCCTGAGAAAAATATTGCCCTCGGGGCTTATTATCTCAATAAAATGGTCGCTCGTTTTGGTGACCTTACTCTTGCTCTTGAGGCTTATAATCATGGTCCGTCACGTTTAAGCAAATACCTTCGAAAAGGTTACCAGCCTAAACGCTATTCCCGGAAGGTTTTGAAACACTACAGAGAAATACGTTTCCAGCCAATTTAAGGCAGGTCGTTCATTGTTTTTGAATTGGAAAGGCGCGCGTGATTAGTCGGGAAACGAATATGCAAAGCTATCTAAAAGCCAGCTGGCTTTTACTCTTTAAAAGAAACCAAATATTTGCAGGAATGCTGTTGGCCCTATTGACGGGATGTTCCAACGTGGAGGTAGAGCAAGCTTTCAAGGGGGAATTCCGAGCAGGAAAATCCAATAAAATAATTGGCGAATACTGCCAAAGCTGCCATATCCATAAGGATTTCGACCCATCTCTGCACGTTTCAAAAGTGCGTAGTCTTTACAAAAGGCCCGTTTTTAGAAAAGCCAGAGAATGCCGATCTTGCCATTATATTGAAAAAGACTGGATGCATAACCAGCACGAACGAAAAACCCGAATGCCAGGCGATGCTAATCGTGGAAAGTTTAGAAAGTTTGAGAAGAAAGAAATGAGCCGGCGTAGCAAAAATTAAGTCCTTCCCTCCTTCCTTTAAAAAAATCCTATTTTGAAAAACCTTGCACTCGGACTACTATATTAGTAGAGAAGCGTGCTAATAAAAAAACATTCAAACTGTTTCCGAGTGAAAAATTCTAACTCGATCAAATTTATAATGAGGAAAAATTTAAAAATCGAAATTTTGATTTCGACGGTTTTAGCAATTTTCCTGATGGCTTCCCCTGTCTTTCCCTTTTCTGTTGGTGACATACAAATAAAAAGTAAATTCGGAGAAATTTTTGACGCTTCTTTTGAAATTACCCTGGATTACGAGGGTGCCTATGAGGTGGTTCTGGGAGACTTAAGTGACTACAAAAGGCTTGGATTGGTTCGCCCGTCTTTAGTGAATTTGTTGACCCTAAAGAAGCCTGTTGTCGCTAGCGGAGTAAAAAGAATTATCCATATTTCTTCCCAAAACCCATTATTTTTCCCTTCTTTTAATCTGGTGATACTAGCAAAACATAATGGTGGGACTTTGCTGGAAAACTTTCTTGTGACAGTGGATTTTCAAAAGGGTTTAGCTCTCAATGCGTTGGGAAAGAAGAATAAAAAGGCAGCATCACCTTCCAAAGCCCACACCGAGAAAATTAAAAGTCCGAGTAAAAAAGAAAAAGCTCCTCAACCAGACCAAAGTAGTGGTTTACCTGCGCAGGAAGAGGCAAAAGTGTCTCGAAAGCCTGAGGTTGAACCGGGGGGGGCTCCCTCAACCTCTTTCGGGAAGGTTTTGTCGGTTGCTCCTACTGCAGTCGTGAACCGCTTGCAGAGTCGTAGAATGCTTTCTGGGGCGATCTGGGCTGCTCCAAGAGTTTTTACTACCCAGCGTTCACATGGTTTTTCGTCACCTGAAGACACCATCCTGCTTGCAAAGGGAGAGGGGTTATTTACGGTTGCTAGGAAGATTAAAATCAAGGACATCCACCCTGCGCGAATTGCAGTCGCACTGTGGATGAAAAATATTGATAAGTTCATTTACGGAAATATCAATGGCATTCAATCAAACACGCGTCTTGACAAGTTGGGGATCGAGAAACTGGTAGAAAAAATTGACCTGCAAACTGCGAAGAACGTTTTAAATGGCCAGCTCCATGAATGGATGTTGACCAAAAGAAAATTGGATAAGGGTGAAAAAACAGAAGCTAGCATTCAGGAGATCCCTCTCCCCGTGGAGAGAATGGACCATGTCGCATCCATCTTTGATTGGATATCGGGATGGAAGTCTTCTTGGGAAGAAAATGATATTGAAAAGCACATCTCTTTTTATAGAGAAAAAGAATCAGAAAATTCTTCTATTCAGAAAAATCCTGCCCAGGAAAGCTCTGTTCGTAAAAGGAAAAAGACTTTGTTTTTTAAATTTCCGAGCCCCCGTCTGAGCTTGTCTTCGAAAAATTTAATATTGAAACAAGGAATGACTTGGGTGATTTTCGAGCAGCACTTTTCCTCGGAGTCTTTAAAAAGCCGAGGGACAAAAGAGGTGAGAGTGGTATGGGAAAATGGAACTTGGGGAATAGATGAAGAAAAATTTTACGCTGAAAAAATTAAAGTCACAGGTCTGCGCGATTCGAATTTATTATCTAAAAATAAATTCCCTTTTGTTATCCATGTGTCTAGCCATTCGAATAAACTGGAAGCGATTTCTGCCTCCAACAATCTAAGGGAAAATGGGTACGATGCCTACACCGCACCGGTGCGAGTGTCTAAAGGTATTCAGATTTATCGTGTTTATCTCGGTCGTTTCGCGAACTGGGGTCAGGCGTATCGAGTGGTACAAGCTCTTCGAGAAAAGCGCCTTGCGAGGCACGCTACGGCTATTCCTTATCCCTTTGCCTTGCGAGTGGGGGATGTGGGCTCGATTGTAGAGGGGCGGCAACTCATTGAGGAATTGAGGATAAAGGGGGTTTCGAGTTTTTTGTCTATCTCAAGCGGAGAACCTGAAGGCATCAAGTTCGAGGTCCTTGTGGGAGCATTCAAAAAGCCAGATAATGCCATTTGGCTGATGAAAGTGCTGGAGCGGGAGGGCTTTAATTTTAAACAAATCAGTCCATGAAATTAGCGGGGACGGATTGCAGGCACAAAAAAACCGCCCACTTTAAAAGTGGGCGGTTTGACAGTTCGAAAATCTTATAGTGAGGTTTTCAAAGTCGGAGCCGGTTTAAAGCCAACTGTTTTGCTGGCCTTAATTTTAATTTCTTCACCCGTTTGTGGATTTCGACCTTTTCTTGCTTTTCTGGATCTTACGGTAAAAGTTCCAAAGCTAGGATAGGCAAATCGTTTTTCTTTTTTGATGGCTTTTGAAATATTTTCAAAGGCGGCATCGACTACATCTCCAGCCAATCTTTTTGTGAGATTGTCGTCTTTACAAGTTTTGATTACTGCATTAATAAGTTCGTCTTTAGTCAAGGTTTCCCCCTCGTCGGTAAAAGGATTATCTGCCGGTGCATTATAAGAAAACGGGTGAAAATGTCAAACAAAAAAAATCAGCCTGCCTATCTTTTAAGCAGTCGTGACGGGGGATATCGACTCTTTTGATTTGGATGTGGTAAAATAACATATAAAAATTAAGGAGTTTAGGGGGCAGTTTTTTGTTTCATAAATAAAAAATTAGTTTGTTTTTTTTCATAATCCCGGCATATTTTGATCCGGAATATGGGGAGGTATAATGGCGGTATTAAAAATTGCAAAGCTGGGGAACCCTGTTTTAAGGCAGGTGGCCAAACCCGTAGATCTGAATGATTTAACAGGAAGTACAGTGCAAACTTTTATCGATGACATGATCGAAACCATGCATCATGAAGGTGGTGTGGGGCTTGCCGCACCACAGGTCAACCGATCCATACAGATTGTCGTGCTTGAGTATGCTGAGAATGAAAGATATCCTGACGAGGTGTCCATCCCCCTTACCGTTCTGGTTAATCCTGTATTGTCTGATTACAGTCAGGAGATAAAGGAGGGGTGGGAGAGCTGCCTAAGTTTAGTGGACTTCCGTGGACTTGTTCCTAGGTCTACCACGGTGACTCTCAATGCCTATGACCGGGAAGGAAATAAAATTCAAAAAACAGTTTCTGATTTTGAAGCGGTGGTGTTGCAACATGAACTTGACCACCTCAAGGGTTATGTATTTCTGGATCGAATGAAGGACTTGACGCAGTTATCTTATCAAGAAGAGTTTGAAGAGTTCTGGCTGAAAAAGGAAGATACCGCCTCTTCGTAAAAAAATGATTTTCCCGGGGATAAAAGATGGAAGAAGAAATCCTGCACCTTTATCAGGAACCTGCAATTGGTGCTTCTTATACGAATACCTACGGCGAAGAAAATATCCGTAATTTATTGGACAAGTACCGCAGTCTGGATAAAGACGGGATGCAGGAGATGATGAAAATGGTGGTCAATTACTCACAGTCTACTGACCTTGCCACTTCTTTTGTTTCAGTTGGGGTATTGCATGCATTGGGGCAAGATGAGGGCGTTGCCGAAGCTTATAGCTGGGCCAATACGCAGGAAGATTCTGATAGAATTATCAATCATTTTGAAATTGGCAAATCAGTGGCGGACTATTTTTCCTGAACTTTTTTCTCAACTTGTTCTTCGTGAACCAGAGGTAGTGGATTGAATCCGCTCGGGTCTATGGGGCAGACTGAACCCACACAATCCCCTTGTTGTAATTTTTTTCGAACAAAGGTTAGGAATCCGGTCCAGAATAAACCGGGAAGGACTACCAAAACAGCCATCCACAAAGCCACCTGATTGGATGTGAGATCCAGCCCATCGACTGCAAACCCGACTCCCCAGTTGCTGACCCCCATTACCAATGTCATAACGGCCAATTCAAAGCTGAAGACCCTGCCCAGATAACGATCTGGAGTGGATAAGTGAATTAATGCCGAACTGAATACCCAGATGATAGAACCGAACAACGTTGCCGCTGCCACGCCAAAAGATAACGTCCACAGGCTTTCGGAGTTGGCTATGAATAGATAGGATGCGGCCTTTAGAAAAAAACTGGCGGCGATCGCCCAATGCAATACAGTTGCGGATTCGCCAAAAAATCGTTTGACCAATAGAGGGCCTAATGCGGCTCCCAGACCGCGCGCAGAATAGAGAACCCCGATCCCCAAAGACAGCATGGCAGGCTTTGAAAGAACTTGACTGGCCATCAAAGGAATAAGCGTCATTATCCCGCCTGCTACAGCCAGGCCGGATTTTAATAAGCTCAAAACCAGAACCACGGGCTCTTTGAAAAGGAAGCGTGTGACTTCGAGCCATTCCTGAAAACCATTTTTCTTTTTCAGTATTTCGACAGGTTTTTCTTTGGTAGGGATTTTCGATATAAACCATGCAGAAACTAAAAAGGTGCAGGCATCGACGATAAAGGCAACGCGAATTCCGAATAAACTCACTACGATGCCACCGAGAGCTGCACCAAAAGCCAGCATGACCGACCAGGTGGAACCACTCAGGGCATTGGCTGTTACCAGATGCTCTTTGGGGACAAGTGAGGGAATAATGGCACTTCTTGCAGGTTCAAAAAAACCGGATAAAGAAATCTCAATAATAACCAGAGCATAAATAAACCATAAGGTGCCCTGGTCTTCTACGAAAAGAAATCCGAGGACGACAATGAAGCGCAATAAATCGCTGGCGATCATAACGGTTTTTCGACTGACGCGGTCTACAACAACGCCAGCGATAGGACTGATCAGGACTATGGGAAGAAGTTTTGCCATCATGGCACCTGCCATAGCCATGCCGGAATCACTGAGTCTGAGAATCAACGCATAAATGGCGATGCTGTTTAGCCAGTCCCCCAGTTCAGACACCACTTGTCCGTACCAGAGATTGCGAAAAGAATCATTTTCTCGCAACAGACGAATATATCCGATTGTACTTTTGTTTTGCATAGATCCTTCCCCAAGTTTTTGTTCAGGCGGGAAAACCACCATACTAATCAGGAGAGCTTGAATCTGCAACTGGAATTCATTTCTGTGGTCTGGTATGTTTATTGTTGTGCTTTATTCAGGTGGAGATTTGGCAAGAAAGTTCGAACCTAAACCAGAAAATGTTATTTACTTGAAAAAAATCGCCTTCTGCGAAAGAACGAAATATGGATGAAGTTGAGCCAATACATCAGGAAATAGAAGACCA
The DNA here is from genome assembly GCA_029261635.1 of Nitrospinaceae bacterium. GTDB lineage: Bacteria > Nitrospinota > Nitrospinia > Nitrospinales > VA-1 > UBA8687. Next base: position 2,511 of record JAJDAW010000118.1, on the reverse strand, counting down.
AAAAGAAAAATTGATAAGCCGTATTTCTTTATGGGTATCCATTCTCCTGACTACGATTGTGGTTGTTTGGTATTACAACGAAAACCCTCCAGACTCACCTGCGGTGGTCAAGATGCGAGTTTTCTTTAAAGAGAATAATCGCGATGTTATGAAGTTTATAGACCTTCCACGTAACGAAATGATTGCCTTTGCGTACAAAAAAAAGCATCCATTCTATGTAAAGTATGTAAAGGCTACTGAGGCGGAAAGGTCCAAATTAAGCGGTCTCATCCACATATCTACGGACTACACGCCTAATCAATATTGGTTCAACTTGTTTTTTGCCTGGGTGATATTTTTTACCACTTTCTGGTTTCTCGGGTTGATGGGCGAAGCCTGCATCATTCTCATGCGGCGAAACTCAGAAGCGAGAGTTAAAAATTATAAGTTGGAAAAAGAACAGATCGAGCGAGAAAAAGAATTGTAGATCTGCTCTGCGCCAGATCCTCCCCCCCCCCAATAAAAACCGATTAAAGTTTGTATTTTTAGATAGCTACTCCTAGCCTTCAGTCCCGTTAGTATCGAGTTTTCTGAATCCACAACGACTCTGTTTGCTTTTGCTCTTTGGGATGGACATCAGAGAGAAAAAACGCGATTATTTAAGAATAAGTTTTTGGTCGCACCTCGTTATTCGGTAAGAGGGGAGAGCTGTAAAACACTGTATGCAAACTGTCGACGCTTAGAGTAAAATATGCAGATGGATGTTCAACAAATTCGGTTCGTGGTCTTTCTGGGAGTGTTTTTGCTGATGCTGGCATTGGAGTCGGTTATCCAAAGACACCCCACCGTCGATTCTAAGAAAAATAGATTGAAAATAAACCTTGCCCTGACCGGTATAGATATTCTTGTAGTTCGGCTGGTGTTTGGTGCCGCTGCTGTAGGGGCTGCCCAGTTTGCCGAGACAAATGGATGGGGGTTGTTCAACTATTTAGACTGGTGGAGCGGGCTGGAAATCGTTGCTGTGATTATAATTCTGGATTTGATGATTTACATTCAGCATGTTGTGCTTCATATGGTTCCTTTTTTCTGGCGATTTCATATTGTCCATCATTCGGATCTTGATCTAGACGTTTCCTCCGGATTACGATTCCACCCCATTGAAATTATGGGATCCATGTTGTTTAAAATCGGGCTGGTATTTGCTTTGGGGCCTGCACCCATTGCGGTGGTGATATTTGAAGCAATTTTAAATGGAATGGCGCAATTTTCTCATTCAAATATTACTCTGCCGGAAAAACTGGATCGTATATTGCGATTTGTTATTGTCACACCTGATATGCATCGCATTCACCATTCTGTTGAAAAAATGGAGACCAATTCCAACTTTGGGTTCAACCTTTCTATATGGGACCGTTTTTTAGGCACCTATATTCAAGATGCAAAAAGAGAGCAACCAAAAATAATTATTGGTGTTGATCAATTCAGAACCAGTGAGGAAGTATCATTGAAAAATTTATTGTTGATGCCTTTCAAAGTAGTTCCCAGAAACTATTCCCTTTTCCCAGAAAAGGATTAAGAGGTCATTATGACTATTCGATTGACTAAAATTGTTGCCACCTTGGGGCCGGCCAGCGGAAATAAGGCTTCTATAAAAAGTCTGGTAGCAAAGGGCGTTAATATTTTCAGACTCAACCTTTCGCATGGAACTCATGAAACCGTACGAAAATGGATTCAGTGGATTCGTGAAGTAGAAGACGAACACCATTCTTATGTTGGCATCTTGCTGGACTTGCAGGGGCCAAAAATCAGAGTAGGGAAATTTAAAGAAGGTTCTATACATCTCAAGCGCGGTCAGAGGTTGACTTTTACCACGGAGAAAAAGATAGGCGATGAAAATTTGGTGCCGGTTCAATACCCGCAGTTTCATCAGGAGGTAACGAAGGGCGAACGCATTTTTCTCGATGATGGAAACCTCAGCGGAGTAGTAAAACAGGTTTCGGGGCAGAGAGTCGATGTTGAAATTCAGACCGGTGGGATTCTGTCTGATCATAAAGGAATTAATTTGCCTGATGCTAAGCTAACCGCAGACCCCATAACTGCAAAGGATAAAGCGGATCTGAAATTTGGAATTCAGGAAGGTGTCGATTTAGTCGCATTGTCTTTCACAGGGTGCGCTAAGGATGTGAAGCGGCTGAAAAGTTTAATAAAAAAACACGGCGGCGAAGGGATTGAGGTAATAGCCAAAATTGAACGTAAACAGGCAGTCGAGAATCTTGAGGAAATTGTTGAGGAAGCGGATGGGGTCATGGTGGCACGCGGCGATCTGGGGGTCGAAATTTCTCTTACTGAGGTTCCTGTCGTGCAGCAACGGATTCTCAGGGAAGGAGCAAGGCACTGCAAGCCCGTAATCGTGGCCACGCAAATGCTGGAATCTATGATTGAAAGTCCACGACCTACCCGAGCGGAAGTTTCCGATGTTGCCAACGCGGTGATGGATTGCGCCGATGCCATTATGCTTTCCGGTGAAACAGC
>JAJDAW010000117.1 GCA_029261635.1 Nitrospinaceae bacterium | reverse complement strand
GAGTGCGCAATTTGGGTTTTGTCGCAACCTGCACATGTAAACATCAACAGAATAGAAATGATGCCAACAAGCCAAGCCCCCTCCAATTTGGCTGTGGATAAAAAAGGGGCTTAGCTTAAACCGTTATTCTCCTGTTAAATGATTAAGCAGAAGTTCTACGTTTTTGTCTCCTGGTTTTACTTTTACAAAACCTTCGATATCGCCAGCACCGACGCGGGCATCGCCATCGGCATCAATTCTTCCTGTCAGAACCATCGGCCCATCGAAGGGAGTTCCCGGAATCATAATATCCTGCGGACCCAGTGTGAATTTAAAGGGCATCTTAATTTCAGGAAGTCTCTGAACGGCCAAAGGCGGTCCTCGCTTCACATCCAAATTCCTTACGAACAAAAATAATGTGGCATTTTCGGGTATTTTATTTTTGAGTCCTTCACTGACGCTAACCGTTCCCTGAATATTTAAAACTTCGCCTTCCACTACCGTATTAAGAACCAGTTTCACGCCTTTTTCCCCAGCTTTTACGACTACCTTACCTTCGACGTCCCCTGGGCTTGATTTCCGGTTGCCGTCCTGATCGAGTCGGGCTGTCAGAGTCAAATCACCCTCAAAAACACTGCCCTCCATCATCGTATTGAGCTGACCGATTTCAAAATTAAACGGAAATTCGAAGATTCCGTGCTTTCTTACAGCTAAAGGAGGACCTGCATCAACTCCTTCGGGACGGGCAAAAATGAACAATCCGGCACTTGGATGTATTGCTACCTGAGCTCCAGGAGCCATCGAAATAGTACCGGAAACATCGTTTTTATGGGCATTTGGGTCGCTTTTACGTGCCAGTTCCTTTTTGAGGCTTTCAGGTAGAGGGTGCTCCTTCATTTCCCGCTCACAACCCGAAAAAGTGAAAAACAAACCCATATATAAAAATAATGCTAATTGTTTCAAAATGTTCCTCCGATAAGACGTCATAAGGCTTGGAAATAGTTCTGGATCAGTAGCTTGATACTCTAATTAATAGATCCAGAAATAAGATTTCAATTGGCCCTGATAGACCGAACCCGACGTACTCGGCGTTCTCAAAGAAACAGTATAGAGCGCGCAAGTTGGGGAGTCCGAATAGGCCTTCAAGTTTTGGAGCGTAAAATGTTTCATGAAGTAAAAATATTCGATAAAAAAGGAAAAGTGAAAGAAGTCCTTTCCAGTGAGAAGCTCAGTAAAGATTATTGGAATTCATTTTTTCAGATGGGTGAACCCATCAGAAGCAAAGGAAAAAAGGGCGGTCAAAAATCGCCAAAAGTCGATTGCGATGACGAAAACCTTTCTTCCGAAACTTAGAACAAGAATAGCCGCAAGTTAATTGCGAAGCAACTTATAAAGGGACGTTTCAATTACTGGCTGACTCCTAATCCTCCACCAAGGTTGAGTTGACAAAAAATTGAAATTTCCTATTACGTGGGAGGCAAATCCAGGAGGAGCCGCCTCCCACGTGCCCCATTTTTTTATTTCCCCTCTGATCTACAAAAACCCAAAAAATTAAGTTAAGAGTTCCTAAGGAATTATAAGGATAGAAGCCAGTCGGGGAGAATGTTTTTTAAACTACATTCCGCGATGGTCTTTGCCTTCGAGATATACCTTTTTGCACATTTCCATCAGGCGGGAATGGATGCGGGCACCGATTTTTTCTTCAAGTGTGAAACGCGTATAAGCATTGGACAAACCTTGCTTGTCATTGCGTTCAGCCGAAACAGCGTTTCCTAACTTATCGCTGAAGTTAGTCGTGACCAGTGTGACCTTGTCATCGTCGTTGTAACGGGCGGAAATAAAATGATCGAGAATGGTCAATTCCCAATCGGTATTGCGGCCCTTAGCTAATTCATCGACCACCAACACTTGGACTCCCACATAAGGATCGATAAAATCCTTTTCAGAAATATCTTCCCCATATCCGTGACGAATATCTCTCAACAGTTCAAAAAAATCGACAAACTTGCATTCCACTCCATACTGCATAACCATTTCTTTGATAACAGAAACGACAAGATGGGTTTTGCCAAGACCGGGTGCGCCCATATAAATAAGGCCCTGGCTGTACTGGCCTTTTCTATCAATATAATCTTTTATAAATTTTTGCGAATTGAGTAAGGCGTTTTTCTGAGTTCGGTGCTGAGGCGGGTTGACGGAATAGGAACTAAAATCTTCGTGAACAAATTTACCCGGCACTGCCGCATTGTTAAAAAGCGCCATCCTTTTAAAAAGTCCACTGCATTCGCATTCCCTGATTTTTGAATGACCTTCTGGAGTTTCTTCAAAAATTCTACGACTGCCTTCACAAACCTTACACTCAAAACAGGAACAGGCTTCGGCTTGCACTTTTCCTTTTTGGTTTACGAAAATATATTTTTTATCGCGACAACGGCCGCAATTGATAGCTTGTTTAATTTTTTGTTTCATTCGCGTTCGATTTCTTCTTCAACAAAAACTTTAAGATAACTCAGGCTAACTCGCCCTGGCTGTCGGGGATTAGTCCGTTCATACTCGATGAATCCAGTTTCAATTCCGCGGCATACCACATGTGCCGACACGCCACGGTTTTCCCATTGTTCGATGAGGTCGTAATCCGTTGCGGAAAGGGAGAAACCCGATTCCTTCAGCGATAGAACAAACCGCTCTATCGTCACAAAGTAATCTTCCATTTATTTAATAATGTGAATTGTAAAAAATTTCGGTAAGGATACTACAGGGAAGTCGCGAAAAAAAGTATTTCCGGCTTTAATATCGAGAAAGGTTCACGCCGCATAAGAAAAAACATAACATCATTGGAAAATATCAAGTCTCCATCGGGCGAGGCCCGGTTATGACTTAATATCGAGCAGCGAGCCAATCATTTCATCGTTGGCTTTGATAACATTGACATTGGCTTTAAATGCCGCTTTGGCAACAATCTGGTCTACCATTTCTTCTGCAATATCAACATTGGAACCTTCAAGGAAACCTGAAAGTACAGACCCAAAAGTACCTTCACCCGGATTGCCCACAGCCGGTGCGCCGGATGCAGCCGACTCGTTCAATAAGTTGCCACCCACTGCACTCAGTCCTTCTGGATTATTAAAATTGGCAAGTTGAATCTGGCCTGCTACTTCGAGTCCGCCCGCTGTCTGAGTAGAAACCTGACCGTTGGCTCCAACACTGATACCATTATTGCCCGCCGGAACATTAATCTCGGGGATCAAGGCGTTTCCGCTGGAATCCACCACTTGACCGGCACCATTCAAATTGAAACTTCCCGAACGGGTAAAGCTCGAGCCGCCATTAGGGTTAGCCACCTGGAAAAATCCGTTTCCTTCGATGGCAAGGTCTAAAGGATTGTTAGTCGGTATCAAACCGCCTTGCGTGTTGACCTTTGATATGGAGTTTACGCGTGTGCCACCCGTTTTATTTTCGACACTGTTTACTTCACCTTTTTTGAATCCAGAAGTCTGTACATTGGCGAGATTATTTGCGCTGTTCTGCAACCGTTTAGATGCGTTGTTCAATCCAGTTAAAGCGCTAAAAGTAGGACCTAACATAACTCAACCCTCCGATTATTGGGGGATAAGAACTTCATCATTATTGGTGTCATTTACCGCAGGTTCTTTTCTAAGAGGCTGCAGTGAAAAGCTCATTGCCGTCTCATCGCAATTATCTTGATGCAAACATTGCTGGCAATCGTTCCAGACTTTTTGCGGCAAATTCATTTTATCTATGATTTGAAAACCCAGCTTCTCAAATAATGGGATCGCATAGGTGAGAACAAAAACCGTATCGCAATTCTGATTCAATAACGCCTGCTCAATACCATCTTGAACCATCTTCGTGGCGATTCCCTGACGGTGAAAACGCGGGTCAACACCAAGTGATCGGATCTCGACCAGTTTGTCCCAACCGAATTTGAGGTTCACAATACCAACGACCTCATCCGATTTTTCATAAACCCGGAAGTCGGCAATATTCTGTTCAATATCTTCTAAAGAACGGAACAACATTTTGCCGTCTTCAGAATAAAAACAGATCAGGTTCTGAATGGCCTGGGCATCTTCAAATTTTGCTTGGCGTAACATAATGTAAAAATATCAATCCAATAAAAGGTGGTACTGGCTGGTGATGCTTTAGTATCAACGAGTTTCGAGGTTTAGTCAAGCCCCACTCGCCGCCAGCGTGACGCTGGACCCTATAGGTCAATGCCCGTAAAGCAAGCGGAATTGATTCCGCCTTTTACTTTAGATCCACTAGTGGCCTTTTATATCGAAAAAGCGCTGTCTATTAAAAAAGGTCAATAAACTAGCCTCAGACGACAACTATTTCACTCTGCTCAGGGTGTTTTTATCGGTGTGGTGGAAAAGGTTGGGGTTGCCTTTGATCTGAAGTTGCGTGTCCTGATCATAGGTAAAACTATCCTTGCTGTGAATGGTGATTTTCATCTCAAAGCGAACGGTTTTGAATTCTTCATCGAGAAATTTGTTGGAACAGATTCCATATGTTTCTGATCCTACATCGGCGGCCAGATCAAACTCTTTTGCATCGGGTTCTACCGTTCCACCGGCAATGATTGAAACACCACGTGGAACTATAGCGCAACGCATGGCCTGTTTGTTTTTTGCATCCCAGAGCCAATATCCGCGATCTTCGTGAAAAGCGGATTCAGAACCAATGCGCCAGGCAGTTAAGGAGTATCGCAATCCATAAAGAGTTTGTTCGTGATTGTTGACCGGACCCATGGGTTCGAAAATCATTTCCTCCCGGAATTTATTATTTTCTTCGCTTTTTTTATCGTCATCGGGGGCAATGTCATCGCCCTTATCCCCTGCCCATTTGCCTGCCAAGGTTGCTAATGGTCCTAAATTTTTTAAAATTTCTTCTGACATAATCTGCTCCTTAAAATTTTAATACTATTTGGGTAACTTTATTAAAGGGAATGATAAGGATAACGCAGTAAAACGCAGGGTGCAAATGAAGTAATTTTTGAATCTGGATCGCCGCACTCCCGATGGTCGTTCGCGATGACGTGCAGTCAGGTTACCCAGCGAAAAGAATCAAGGCGCAAACCTACTACGTGGGTAGGAAGTTTTTACAAGCTACGGTCAAAAGCGTAACAGTGCTTTCCCTCTTGACGGGCATCGACCTATTGGCCCCACGCCGAGTGGGCCGGTTAGTGGACGAGTTGGTCTTTGAGTTGGTCGATGAGGAGGATATTGTTGATGGAGATGGCGACTTTGTCAGCCATGCGTTCGAGAAATTCGGTACCGAGTCCATCATGGAAATGAAAGGCTTTGGGACTGCCAAACGCGATGACACCCACTAAAGTTTCCTGCGCTACAATGGGGATGAGTGCTTCGGATTTGATTGGATCGTCGCTATTGGGTGGACCAAATACTTCTGACCCTTCTATCTCGCCACGCAAAATAGGTTTGAGTCCACCCTCAAACCAGCTTGCGGCAGTTTCCTTGTTGATGAACTTCACCGTCTCGTCAAGTTCCCCCTGATATCGCTCGCGCAACCGGTCTTCCATAAAATGGTCAGAACCTTGAACAAGACAAACAACAACACTGGGGATACCAAATCGATCGGGAATTTCTTTTCTCAACTGATTGACCATCTGGTCAAGATTAGTACTTGTCAAAACCAATTGTTCTATTTCGCATAAATGATCCTGAATTTTTTCGTTGGCGCGGGAAATTTCGAACAACCATTCGAGTTTGCTTTTAAGATGTTCCTTGTCATCGTGCACACGTTTGATGATGCGGTCAGCGAGACTCAAAGTGCTCATCGGCTCGATAGGAAGATCTTCTTCTTCAATTTCTTTTATCTTCCTTAAAAGCTCAGGATATTCATTAAAAAATTCCGGGTGCTCATTCAGATAAATCGCGACTTGATCTTTATTCATTTCAATTCCCTTAGAAATTTTCGGTCTTTATAAAACGAAATAGACAAGCACTATATCATAAAGCCTTCAGCGAAAAAAGCCATAAATTCAATAAAAACAATGGGTTGTTGTCACTCGGCGTGAAGCCAATAGGTCGGTGCCCGTAATTAACCAAACACCATCAAGCCTTTTACGGTAGGTTCGCTTATATTCCCTCAAGGCGGCAGCCTTGCCAGCGTGACGCTGGAATCTAAATATCCATTCTCATAATGCTGATAAAAATCGTTAAGCCTTTTACCAATATTGCCTCCCACGCTAGTGGCGTTAGACTTTGGCTTCTTCGGCAGGGGGTTTGGGGGGAGCTTTGTGACCGCAACCCAAAGGGCCTACGGCAAGGGACAAAATAAGAAGTAGAGAAAATAATAAACGGTGCATCATTTGCCTTTTTGTTTGAGTTTTTTGTTCAGGCGAGTGATTTGCGCGCGCACCTGCTTTTTTGCTGTTCCACCGTAAACATTTTTTCTGTCGACGGAGTTGTTAAGCGCAATATGCTCGAATACATCTTTATCAAATCGTTTCGATATTTTTCGAAGCTCGGGTAATGAAAGATCGGTCAGAGTTTTTTCTTTTTCCAGACAAAAGGCAACCGTTTTGCCAGTGATTTCATGAGCATCGCGAAATGGCACTCCCTTTAATACCAGGTAGTCCGCCAAATCGGTTGCGGTGAGGAATCCACTTGCCTCTAATTCTTGTTGTGGAATCGGTATAAACTTTGCTGACTTCATCATATCTGTGAAAATTCTCAGGCAAACCTTGACTGTCTCGGCGGTATCAAAAAGCGGTTCCTTGTCTTCCTGCAAATCTTTATTATACGCAAGCGGCAAACCTTTCATCAATGTGAGCAAAGATACCAAGTTACCAAAAACCCTGCCGGACTTACCGCGGATGAGTTCCGCCGCATCTGGATTTTTTTTCTGCGGCATGATGCTACTGCCAGTTGTAAACGCATCCGAAAGTTCCAGAAATCCGAATTCGCTGGAGTTCCATATAACAACCTCTTCACAAAACCGGCTCAGGTGCATCATGACTAACGCCGCAGCGCTACAAAATTCTGCCGCGAAATCGCGATCAGCAACGGCATCCATACTGTTATGAGAAATTTCTGGGAACCGCAAAAGTTTCGCTGTTATCTTTCGATCGATAGGAAAATTAGTTCCTGCCAACGCCGCCGAACCCAGCGGCATAACATTGATCCGCTTATAGGCATCAAGAAAACGTTCTTTATCGCGAAGCATCATTTCTACATAGGCTAATAAATGATGGGACAACAAAACCGGTTGCGCCCGTTGTAGATGCGTATAACCGGGTATGACATGGTCTATATTTTTTTGCGCTATCGCAACCAAGGCTTTGCATAGACTGTTAAGCTCGCCAACGATATCATCGACTTCTTTTCGGAGATAAAGTCGTATATCAAGACAAACCTGATCGTTCCGACTTCGGGCTGTGTGCAGTTTGCCAGCAACAGGACCCACAATTTCTCGAAGTCGGCTTTCTATATTCATATGAATATCTTCAAGACTATCCTTAAACTCGAACCGCCCTTCATCGCATTCGCGTAAAATCCGCTGGAGGCCTTTTATAATTTTTTTGGATTCCACCGAGGTAATGATTTTACAACGCGCCAGCATTTTGCAATGCGCAATACTGCCTTCAATATCACAATCATAAAGACGTTTATCAAACGAAATGGAAGCTGAGAAAGTTTCCATCAACGCATCGGTCGATTGCTTGAATCTGCCACCCCAGAGTTTTTTCGAGGCGTCTGTTTTATTTTTCATTTACTTTTCTTCCAAACTAGAATTCTTGATTGGGCTAGCCATCTTCCTCGTTAGAGAATTAAGCTGCGGAAGGTGGGATAAAATCCTTTTTCTTATTCCACTTATCTTTCTGCACTATATTTACCCGTGTTCCACGGGGAACCATTTTCGCCAGGAAGTGAAGATACCAGTCCTGAATGTTAGGACAACCTGCGCTTCCGTTTCTCCAATCAAAATTTTTCTTGAAGAATTCATTGACCTTACTAACGTTAACCCCATGAATTCCATAACTCCCTGGAACGGGTTCTCCTAATTTTTTCATTCCCATCCACCAGTGACCGATTTCATGGTCTTTATGTCCAAAAGGAATGGCCCGCACTCTAGTTTTCCCATCCACTGTTTCTTTTTTATACCAAGTCGGTTTGTAAGCTTTATTTTTTATTTCATATTCTCCCACAGGAGTTTCTTCTCCCGCCCGACCGAAAATAGATTCAATTTGCATAAGTTCTTCATCGTTATAATAAACCCTCAACTCTCCACTTTCGATGACCCCTAAAAGGTACCATAGTTGCGGGTTTTTATAATTATAGGAAGCGACTTTTTTTCCGTTGTATTTCAAGGTCATTAATTTCCCAGACTTTTCATAACTTGCTTCTTTTTTGTTGTACACCTGTTTAACAATATATTTTAAATTTTCCGTCACCTTATTATTTAAAATCATTTGCTCGATCTGCTGACTGAGCTCGGCATTGAACTTCCTAGTTTCTTCAAGTTCCACGGAAGCAACAGAAAGGTCATTGCGTATTTGATCAATCTCTTCCTTGGAAACCAGACCTACCTTATTTAATCCCTGATACCAGGCCACATCTACTTTTTGTCGGTACGAGTTATCCAAGACAAATTGATAAACCATAAAACCAATAACGATTAATATGCCAACTCCAGAAGAAACGAGCTTTAAAGTATGCTTAACATTGCTCGACAATCGGTAGCGCGCGACTTCAAATTTTACTTTTTTGTCCTTTTCTTCCAGTGCTCCAAAAGTTGCCTCTTTAAATTTTCCTAAGAGGCGTAACTCGAGTTTCGAGAGAGGTAGGGTGGTGGTTCGCAGTTTTTCAATGATCCAGTACAGGTTTTCCCTTGTCTTGCGGTCATAGCTACCGCTAGGGTCCTTAGTACCTATCAAATTATATTCTGTGACGGTCAAAACCGTAAGCTTGATATCCAAAAACGTTAAACCTCAAACGATAAGACCCTTATTAAAAAGGAGGAGTTCTTTTCAACCCGTTTTTTGGGGTGCTTTTTTCATTAAAAAAAGTGGCTGAGATGTTCTGTTTTTGGGCATGGAACATCGGCCCTCAAACAAAGCACCTTTTTCAATATTCAGGTTGGGGGAGTGTATATCTCCTGTGACTTCTGCCTCTTTTGTAATTTTCACTTTATTAGTAGCGCGGATATCCCCACGCACTTTGCCTTTACACAAAACCTCTTCGGCGGCGATATTAGCCAAAACCGTTGCTGTTTTTTCAATAAGAACCGACTCTGCCGCAATGTTTCCAGAAAATTTTCCCGCCACTTGGACCTTTCCAGGGTGGTTTATTTTTCCTTTTGTATCCGTATCTTTACGCAATAGAATTCCAAAAATTACATCTTGGAATTTTTTGAGAAGTTGCTTTTCATCGCCAGTACAAAATTGTTTTCCTCGAATTAACCTTTTAATAATCCTATCTAAATTATCTAGGGTTTCCTCGTCATAGATACCTTCCGGGTTTTTTTTGGCGAGGAATAAAAAATCTTTTTCCGTAAGGATTTTGAGTTTGATGTCGGTCATGGCAAAGAACTAACTGAGGCTACTGGCTATCCTACCAAAACGGCTGGCCCAGCTTCCCTGTCCCTTTTTTTGCAGGAACTGCAAAATTTCTCCGTTACTGTTAGATAAGGTAGGGCAATTTTGATTATCCGTTAGAATATTTTCGGCAATAAGATTTATACATTTTGATAAGGAACTGTCTTTATCATAAAACAAAGTTCCGCGATTGTTCGTGATATTAATAATTTTGTGGTGCGGCACCATTCCGACCATATGAATACGATCTTTGTATTCATCATAACGATCCAGAGTTTCTAAATATTCCCGTAGCTGATCCAGACAATTGGAAATTTCTTTTGGGGATTGGCAGCGATTGAAAATGATGCCAAACTTTTTATTACTTAGAATTTCTGTAACCGCTTCCTGCCCTCGCATCGCAATCATCCGGTTTACATAAGCCTTGTCCAGACCTGTCAATCGACCCTGTTTATAATCCTCATAAAAATCTTCATAGTAGTCGATGAACGAATGCAGAGCATCGATGCTGCCATTGACGGCGATACTATTGCTCATATCAAAAATGAAAAGTACCTGATCGATGGAGTTCATCAAAGAAGATAAATGATTGACCCCCCCGGCAGGAGTGTCGAGGACAATATATTTGAACCGCCCAATGAGTTCGTTCACAAACTCCAGGAACAACAACAGAAAAGCGGGTTCATTGATGCGTTTTCGGTGACTCCTTTTACCAAGAATGGGAACTTCACCTCCCAGCAAGGAGAATTTGTATTCCTCTATATAGTTTATGAATTCATCCGCTACTGGTCGCGAATTATTTTCACGATCTTTGATAATTTCTTTAAACGAATCCATATCAATTTTTTTCAAAAGCGGCTTCAAAACTTTAATCTGTTTAACCGTGTGAATCTGCCCACGCTCTAGAAAGAATTCCTGCAACACATTTCCAAAGCTAAACTCTGAAAAATGGAACAATTCGATATTCATGTTTTTATACAATGCTAGACTTTTTTGCAGTTGTGCATTGTTGCTGTCAATTTCATTATCAAGGAAAGCCTGAAACAGAGTCAGAATTCTGTAAATGGATTGCAAAAAATCGACTTGATAAGTCTTATTGGCGAGTGTTTCAAACAGATCGTAGAAGGTTTTTCTCGGGTGGCTTTCTAGAATACTTGAGATAGTTGGCAGACGTAAATCCAGATCGAATAGACAAACACTGTCATGATTTAGTGAATCGCCCAACATACGCGTCAACGCCGCTGTCGTGTTTATCGACAACGTTGTTTTACCAATTCCGCCTTTTGGACCGATGATAGAAATTACCGGCATTCAATCTTTCCTTTTTTTTACATTTAATCCCGCAATCACCAGAGTTAACTCACCTCGCCAGTTGCGTTCCTGATCTGCGAGGTCTTCCAAGTTACTGCGAATCACCTCTTCATGCATTTTTGTCAATTCTCTGGCAATCGCAATTTGTCGATTACCAAAAAATTTTAAAAGATCACGTAAAGTTTTTTGAATTCGATTCGGCGATTCAAAGATGACCAAAGTTCTCTTTTCACTTGCCAAATTTTCAAGCGTTGTTGTCCTTCCTTTTTTCCTAGGAAGAAAACCCTCAAAAACAAATTTATCCATGGGGAGACCGGAAACGGTCAGTGCAGCCAACAAGGCCGATGGCCCGGGAATGGCATTTATGGCAAAACCTTCTTCTAACGCCGACTGCACTAAATGATAATGCGGGTCTGAAATCCCCGGTGTTCCTGCATCAGAAACCAAGGCAATGCTTTCGCCTTTTTTAAGGCGGTCCACGAATAATGCGCCCTTTTTAAATTTGTTATAGCTGTTGTAACTGGAAAGCGGGGTTTGGATTTCATAACGATTTAACAAAATCCGTGTGCGGCGGGTATCTTCTGCAGCAATCAAGGACACGGCACTTAAAGTTTCAACCGCCCTTTGAGTAAAATCGCCTAAATTCCCAATCGGAGTACTTACAATATAAACAGTCCCCGGATCCAGGGCACCCTCATTTTCCATAATACGAATTTATTTTAATCCCCTACCTGCAAAAACTCAATAAGTAATTTTAAAACAATAACTTTGAGTCTTTGACGTTACCCATTTTTAGGTTGGTTGATGGATTTTTTCTCTTTTTCATCCTTAACCAGAGGAATAATTTTAGATTCTTTTCCGGTCATGTCACAGCTTCCATCTAATACTCCACCCAGTTCAATGTATAAAGCTGGGGATTTTACATTTCCCACAACCCTACTGGTTGAATGAATTTCTACTTTTTTGGAAGCCATAACCGTGCCTTCTACACGACCCATACAAACAACGGTACCTGCAGAAATTTCAGCTATCAGATGTCCCGTCTCACCAACAATCAAAGTGTCTTCGGTTATGACCTGACCTTCAAACTTACCATCAATGCGAACGGTTCCATCAAAAGTGAGTGATCCGTTGAAAACCGTATCTTCGCCCATATAGGCTTTTATTTGCGCATCATCTTTTTTCATGTTTTCCTTGCCCTTCCACATGAGAAACCTTGCCTCTAAATTATTATTTTCTTTTGCTTCCCATCAACCCCTGAATCCGCTCCAAGTCATCATCAGAGTAATAGGTCACAACTAGTTTTCCGCCCTTTTTCTTAGGTGATATATCCACCTTTGTCCCTAACCTTCGTGCTAAATCATTTTCGAGATCTTTTATAAAAATATCCTTTTTTGCCGCTGAGGGTCCGGGCTTGTTTACAGAACCCGCTCTTGCTTTATTAACTCTGTCTTCTGTTTGTCGGACCGTCAAATCCTGTTTGAGGATTTCTTTTCTCAAAATTTCCATTTGTTTGGAATTTTCCAAACCGAGTAAAGCTCTCGCATGCCCCATGGATATTTTTTCAGAGATCAAATCTTCCTTTATATTCCGCGACAATTTTAACAAGCGCAAAGTATTGGCGACTGCTGTTCGACTTTTTCCTACCTTTTTCGCGACCATTTCCTGCGTCAGCGCAAACTCGTTAGCCAGTCGGGAATAAGCTTCGGCCTCTTCTATCGGGTTCAAATCATGTCGATGAATATTTTCAATGATTGCTATTTCGAGCGATTGGGCATCGCTGACTTCGCGAATCACAGCGGGAATTTTTTTGAGCCCAAGTTTCTTCGAAGCTCGCCAACGTCTTTCACCGACAATCAACTCATATCCTGAGCCGGCCTTTTGCACCACAACCGGTTGCAATACGCCATGCTCTTCAATTGAAGAGACCAGTTCTTCCAACTTTTTATCATTGAAATAGCTTCTGGGTTGCAGACGATTAGGAGAAATTTCATCGACAAGTAAATCTCCGGTCGCAGAAGGCCCTGCCTCTGGGACACCCATTTCAAAATCTGGTATCAATGCGTTGATACCTTTGCCTAGTGCTTTTCTGTTCATGCCGCAGAACCTGTTAGAGAAGTTTTAGTCTCGGTTTTAGATCGGGATATAATTTCTTTTGCAAGCTCAACATAAGAGTCTGCACCCCGCGAGCGTCCGGCATAAAGCATGATAGGCTTGCCATGACTGGGTGCCTCGCTCAAGCGCACATTCCTGGGAATGATACTTTTCAAAAGAAAATCGCTGAAATATTTTTGCACCTGGTCTTTTACCTGTGCTGCCAACAAGGTTCTGCTGTCAAACATCGTCAACAATATGCCCTCAACCTTTAGATCCGGGTTTATGGATTTTTTTACCAGCTTCAACGTTTTCAACAAATGACTGAGACCTTGCAAAGCGTAATATTCGCATTGCATGGGAATCAATACCGAGCTGGAAACAGCCAGCGCATTCAACGTTAATAACCCCAATGACGGCGGACAATCAATGACCACAAATTCATACTCGTCCATCTTAGTCAACGCCCGCTTCAATACTGTCTCCCGCGATTCTCGGGTCACCAGTTCAATTTCAGCCCCTGTCAGGTCAACTCGTGAAGGGATTATTTTGAGGGTTTCAATTTCCGTTGAACAAGTGACTTCTTCTACACTTGCCTCACCCATCATCAACTCATACACGCCCTTAGCATCTTCGGCAATTCCCAACCCGCTGGATGCATTACCCTGAGGGTCAACATCAATAAGGAGAACTTTTTTGCCTGAAATGGCTATAGATGCGGCAAGATTAATGGCAGTGGTTGTTTTTCCCACACCACCCTTTTGATTTGCAATGCTGATAATTTTACTCATGGCACCCGAATATCGAGAAATACTCCTTTGAAATTAGCATAATTTCTCTTATCTACCAAACTAAATCCCCTTATCCCGCAACGCCTGCCAGCGTGACGCTGGACTCTATGGGTCGATATGCCTAAGTGTCTAAATTTCTTGATTTATAACTTACGATAGATCTGGATGTTTCACGTGAAACAATGCCATCTGACCCAAATCCCTTTGCGAATGTTTCACGTGAAACATTTTTCAAACGACGCATTTTTCGAATACCAACAGGCTGGACTTTTTACCGTTATACCCGATAACCCCGATTTCTTCGATGAGGGAAAAGTCACTATGGGGCGGGTCTTCTGCCATATTCTCCTCGGGGCCCTTTTTTAAAACAACCTTACCCCTCTTTTCTAGAAACCCTACGGCCAGGTCGAGACAGCTCTTGATATCAGAGACCGCTCGCAAAATAACCACATCTACCCTAGGCACGGGTGAAATTTCTTCGGCTCTTTCGTTGATGACACGCGTATCCTGCAAGCCCAAATTGGAAACCACAGCTTCAAGAAAGCTACAACGTTTTCTCTGGCTCTCAACCAAGGTGAGAACTAGATGAGGATAAACGATCTTCAAAGGAATTCCGGGGAAACCCGCCCCGCTGCCAATATCTACTATCTGGTCGCTGGGAGATATAACTCTGGCGTATTGCAGGGAATCAAAAATATGCCGGTGTAAAATTTCAGAGGGAGTTTTTTCTGAGGTGAGGTTTATCTTTCGATTCCATTTAACCAACAGGTCAAGATAGGAATTGAGTTGCGACTCAATTAGTTCAGGGGGGGCATCCACGCTTAAGTTTAGGCGCGGGTCTTGTAAAATTTCATTCATACTTTAAAAGGATTCAACCTTCTAGAATACGTTTGAATTCTTGGGTCAGTAAAGGGACTATCTCCAGCGCATCCCCGACAATGCCATAATCTGCGACAGAAAATATGGCAGCATTTGGATCGGAATTAATGGCAACGATGCAACGCGAAGAAGACATGCCAGCCAAATGTTGCACAGCACCCGAAATGCCGCAGGCAATATATAGATCCGGAGAGACTGTTCTTCCTGTTTGACCCACCTGATGCGAATATTCCTGCCAGCCATTATCCACCACAGGTCGGGAAGCTGCTACTGCGGCTCCCAAAACCTCTGCCAGGTCTTCCAATAGTTTGAAATTTTCAGGGCCCTGCATACCGAGTCCGCCAGAAACAATTATTCGGGCCTCAGTAACATCAAGTTCCGCTCCGACTTCACGGACAAGACCCGGATTTAAGAAGTCCGGCAGGCTAATTTTTTCTTTTACAATTTCACCTGTTCTTGTCTCATCAGCCCCCTCACCTCGGAAAATATTAGGTCGCAAAGTAATCAGGTAAGGTTTGGGTCCGCTCAATTTGCACAGTGAATAGGCTTTTCCTGCAAATACAGGCCGTTTGATAGTCACTTCACCATCCTCAGAGAGCTGAAGATCGATACAATCGGTTGCCAACGCAACTTCCAGGCGAGTCGCAATTGCGGCCGACAGTTCTTTCCCGCTATTGGAAGCAGGCATCAGGAGAATATCTGGCTGGGCTTTTTCGATCTCGCTTAGTAGCCCGGCTTCATATGTCTCATGAATATACTGATGATAGTCTGGATGAATACAGACTCGAACCTCATCGGCTCCATAATGAGTCAATGCCAACTCATCTGCTTCTTCAGTATCGGTGAAATAAAGAGCGATTATTTTCCCGCTACCAGCCAGTTTTTTAGCCGCGTTGAGAAGCTCATAGGTGACCGGTTTAATTCCGCTTTGGTCGTGTTCAACGACAACAATGATGGTAATTTCTTTATCCAACACTTACTCCAGAAAAATGGGTTGAGCTTGAAAAACAAGAAGGATAACCTAGCGGCGGGAAAACTACAACGGAGAAAAAGGAAACAGGAAGGAAAACAAAATTTAATTTTAATAAGACGATTTAGGCTTCGCCCATTTTGTGATAAATATTTATCAGTACTTACCGGGGGGGCGGAACAGGGGCAAATCCAGAATCCACTCGATCTCCCATATTTCTCCTACAGTACCCAACCCAAGAAGAAGGACGTAAGCAACAAGAGCTCCCAACCCAAACTTTGCTTTATTTTTTTGGAAAAAATTTTGCTCACTCGGTATTGAGGTTTCATTCATTATGGCAAAGCCCTATAAAATTAAATGATCTTTTCTTCTTCACGGATAATGGTAGCCAACTGTTTAGCGATATCTTCGCCTTCCAGGATTATTCCTTTTTTTCTTTCAGGAGGCAAGGAGAGATTTACCAGATGCAACAGGTTATTTTTAGGGTCAAGAAACTGTGCATCCAGTTCCAGATCAGTAGCACCGAGAGTTTGAATCTCTTTTTTCTTTGCCGCCATTATCCCCTTTAAAGAGGGCAATCGCGGCTCATTCAATCCCTTTTGGCAAGTTACAAGAAAAGGTAAGGACATGCCTTTACGAGTCTCACATCCTCCTTCAACCTGCCGCGTGATATCCGCCGTTTCAAAATTTTCAGAAAATTGAATTTTAGTCACAACGGTTACGAACGGTATCTCCAGTAACACGGCTAATGCAGGGCCGGTCTGCGCCATATCATCATCTACCGCCTGCCGGCCACAGAGAACTAAATCAAAGGAATCTTTTTGAATCGCCTTAGCCAGAATTTTTGCGACTATAGAATGATCCAATTCTGCAAATGAAGGATCTGAAATATGAATAGCTCGATCAGCTCCCATAGCCAAAGCCCTTTTCAGCGTTTCCTTAACACTATCCGGCCCCAACGAAATAACAGTAACCTCGGATTCTGGAAAAGCGGCTTTTATACAAACCGCTTCCTCGACAGCAAACTCATCATAGGGGTTCATGATCAGTGGGCTGCCAGGAGAAACAATTTTGCCATCCTGAATTTGGATTTCAGCTGCGGTGTCAAGAACTTGCTTGATGCAAACAACTATTTTCATAAAGGAGTTTTCTATTTAATGGAATATATAGTTGCCCTATTATCGCATCGAAGTTCAAATATAAAAAGTTTTTACAAAACTAAAAAGAATTGTTTACCATTATTTCAATATATTACTCATCTTCTTCAACCCAGCTTTAATATGGCCTCTTAAAGCCGCGCTACTAATATTCATTATTTTTGCGGCCAGGTTTTTTTTAATTCCCCCATAAAAAACAAGCGACACGGCAACAATCTGGCGATCGGTCAACCCCATATCACCGATATCCATGGATTGCTCTTTAAGATATGAATATTCTTCAGGGGATTTATATTCCAAGGAATCATTATGAAGCCCCTGATAGTTCCGCAGGATTTCAAGATCATCCGGCGAAAAATAACTTAAATGGTAATCCCCCTTATCCAATGGATTTTCTTCTACATTTAAAACTCGGCACGAATCAGCCATTCCAGTATTTCTCCAAATATTTTTTAAATTGATCTCCCTCATAAGAAACAAAATATGGAAACCACTTCGGAGGGCGAGGCTCAGCCAAATCAGAAATAAATTTTCGAGGTAAAGAATCGGGTAACCCCGTTACAGGGACACCGTTGATAAAAATTTTATTCTGAGAAACTGAAATTTTCCAATACTCGCGTCCCATTCGAAAATGAAACCATAAAGCATCCAAGGGCGACTTTTCCTGATATAAATAGTTACCGCAATAAAGGCATCTCCACCCGACATCCGTTCTGTATAATCCAAACAAACCGCAACCCCTTTGAATTTCCTCTCCATTTTCAAGAAGAAATTTTTGCTGTTGACACTCCTTTAAATAATACTTTGGCTTAGTATTATGTCGTTTTAATAAAATATTTTTAATTTGAATTTTTGCCATGAAAGGCCTCCCTCAATGGAAAATAAAAATCAACAAAAGTAGTATCGAAAACTATTTTATTTCTAATATCTATTATTTTGGTATAGAGTATTTTTATTTAAATAAAAATAAATAGCCAATTTATACAATAGACAGTATTAATGCTATAATTTAGGTCCTATGAATTTAGGAAACTTTAACTCCAAAGATAGATATTTATTCTAATTCCGAATTAATAAAAGCCATCAGCGTGTTTCGGAATAGGGATAATATTCACATAACCGAATATCAATATGGGACATATGTCTCAATTTGTCAAGCTT
Organism: Nitrospinaceae bacterium; assembly: GCA_029261635.1. Lineage (GTDB taxonomy): Bacteria > Nitrospinota > Nitrospinia > Nitrospinales > VA-1 > UBA8687. The sequence goes on along the minus strand of JAJDAW010000117.1, from coordinate 10,878 downwards.
TTTCGATGCAAAATAGAAATAGGATCTGGGAAAGAATAGAAGTATTACCGGGAAGCGATAATCTGGCGGAGTTTTGTCGCCAGGTGGGCATAAATTATGAAAGTTTTAGGAAAAGTTATCAAAGGAATGGCGGGCCACCCGATTCCATAACTTTGGAAAAAATAGCAAACCATTTTCGCCTGAATCTGAGTTGGCTAATAACAGGTAAAGATTCACTCACACCCATCAACCAGATTGTGGGTAAAAAATTAAAAAAATATAGAAAAGAGAATGACTGGTCTCTTGAAGAATTTGGTCGACACCTCTGTATGGTTCCTCAGGTTTTAAAATATTATGAAAATGGAAGCTGGCCCATAACCTCTGATTTGTTAAGTAACCTATCAGAAAAAATGAACATCCCTCCGCATGAGTTGATTAAAGAGGGGAATTCCGACCCTGTGCAAATTCCAGAGCTAAAAATTTTTCAACCCGAAAGTATGTCGGCAGTCCCATCAATCAAAAGCGAAGATTATGTATCGATACCCCTGACAGACTCGTCCATAGCAGCGGGTCATCCTATTATCCAAGAAAATAACATTGAAGATTATGTTCTTCTCCATATCCGTGCTGCGGGAAAAAGAAAAAATTTAGTGGCCAGCCGAGTCGATGGGGAATCCATGGAACCCATGCTCCATTCAGGGGACATTGTGGTCATTGACCGTGACGATAAAAAACTATCCAAAAATAGAATATTCGCAATTTTTTACGACGGCGGTTTAACAGCCAAATATTTAGAGCGACAACAAAATCTGCTAATCCTAAGACCCATCAACCCGCTTTCCCAAGTACAAATTATCAATTTGGATGAAAACCAAGATCCTATAGTGGGACGAGTTATCGGTGCGTGGAAAGAACTGTAATTCCCATATCCCTTTGCATTTTTTAGTTTTACAACGAATCCAAGTGGGGCATAATATCTATCATGGAAGAAAAGAAAAAAGATACTGGCCCGCCACTAAAAATTTTACTGGCAGATGACACTGCAGTTAACGTGGCACTCGCTACCAAGTTAATGAAAAAGCGAGGTCACGACATCACAGCGGTCGAAAATGGCCTTGAAGCATACGAAGCTTTTCAGAAGGACTCATTTGATGTAATTCTTATGGATATCCATATGCCAGTTATGGATGGGTTAGAGTCAACCCAGAAAATAAGAGAATTCGAATCTTCCGATTCCTCCCGCCGTCCCACCCCCATCATCGCAATGACTGCAAACAATGAACAAAGTGATCACCAAAACTATTTAAAGGGCGGAATGAACGGAATCATTACCAAACCCTTAGAAATAAAAAAGGTCGTCACACAAATTCGAGAAATCATTGAAAAGTTTTTGGAATCATCCTAATAAACCAATATTTTTTTAAGCCGCAGCAATAGCTTCCTTTTGGAAATAAACCGTAACCACAAGTTTATCCCCCACATTGACAGACCCCACCTGAGTAAATTTAAGACCCAATCGATCACTATTAGAAAACTCTATTGCTGTCCCCAAGGAAGTTTTTTCAAACTGACTCCCATCGGTCAAAACTCCTTCGCTATTTTGAACTGTTGAGTTTTTTACAATATCAACCATCAAGTCTTGTCCCGTTGGAGGTATAAGAGCAAAAATGCCTATAGCCCGAACCGAAATATTTTCTTGAGGAATGAACCCATCAAAAAAAACCGTTCCATCAACAGCAGCGTCGTGAACGGTAACGGTAAAGGATAATAGATTACCCAAATCATCAACCGCGTTTGAAAAATCTGAATATTCATTTTCCCAGTTTAGATCTCCCGGATCGGGTATTGCCAAGTTCAAGTTTGCTGTGAAAGTATTAGCCATTCATTATCTCCAAGGTTTAATATCCAAACTCTTTCTATTCATTGTTAATTTCTTTCAACCCCTGCAAATCCACTTGTCCCAAATCCCTGCAAACCAAACCCTTCATTTCCAACAACTCCTCCCATTTGCCTGGCAACTATTTTCACAGTATCCATTCTCTGTGCAATGCCCGAACCCACCACCCGGCCCGATCCCAGAACAAGAGCATGAACTTTATCAAGCTCATTTATCGGAGGATTGACCTCAAGGATATCCCCTTTTTCAATTTCCATATTGTCCAAAAACAATCTAATCTCGTAAACATCCCGAGGTTCTTTCAACTCTTGCAAATAGAAATTTCCAATATCCACAGCCATGGGTTGATTACGAATCCAGTTAAAATCGAACTCCCCTAGTTTCTCTTTTATCCCGAACTTAGTTTGGGATTCTAAATCAACCAAACTTTCCACTGCCTGATAGTCATCTCCGGTCCATTTACGGTTATATTTTAGGTCCAACTTATTCACGACATTATTAATGGGGTTTCGTATCACCTTAAATTCAACCACACCATTTGGGTCAATCAAAACCATATTGCCTGGAATCACTTTATCTGGAACGGTATCCGTTGTAGACAAATTCAAAGGGCGAAAAAGAATTTTTGCCTTTCCTAAATCCCAATAAAAATAAGCTCTGCACTCTTTCCCCCATCTTTGCCATAAATCTAAAAAAGATACTTTTTCATTTACGATACCCCCCAGTAAATAATCCAAATTATCAAATGAGGTTCCGGCCTGGCTTATTGAAGCACTATCCATAACAGAAGAATCCAAATTCAAACCATTAAGGATAGACCATTTATAAATATGATCCGGACGTTCTATTAAAGAATCGGCAACCGAGGTAATACTCCCATCATCTTTTACTCCTTCAATTTGGGCAGACACTTCATCGGTAAACTCAATCCGCCGTCTCGCATATTCCACTTCATAAGCCAAGTGAACAACGAATGCCGTACGTCCATCACTCGATCCGTTGTATTGAACCTGACTTTCGCGATCTTCAAACCAGTTCCAGTCGCCGTTCACATGAGAGGTGATATCAAACAAATCAACAACGCTCCGTGTCGCCTTTTCAGCCGTGGAATTAACACTTGGGTTAGAGGAATGTGGTGAAAGTCCGCCTGTCTTGGAAGTAGAAATATTTGTAGGTTGCGTTGAAACCGGATTAGGAGTTGCCATCGTAATCACCCGCGTTGCAGATCGAATATACATATTGATATTGCTGGTGTTGTGATTGATCTTGATAACATTACAATCGTTATCGATATTTCCACCTGTGCTATAGGTCTGAGTTGTCCCGTACCTAGTCCAAAGCGTATATCCATATCCGGAACTACATTGTGAAGTCGCAGTTACCACGTTGTTGGACCCCACTACTGTCCCTCCAAATTCAAACGCAATTCCATATTCTGCTGTTGCCCAGGTTCCGGGACCAGGATCTGGAAAGGTGATTGTGTGCGTTTGTCCTGCACTTAAAAAGATGAGCATTCCTCCCACGCCAGACAACGCATTCTGTGTGATTTTAGGTGGCAACGCCTCGATATGCTCATGTTGAGGGTCGCTAATCGGAAAGCCAAGTGTATCCAGATGAGTGTGAGTAATGTCCGTGGTGCCACTTGCAAGTACAACGTCATCCACCGCAGGGGCAGATAAAGTCCCTACCTGCCCCACGCCTGTAATATGTGCAGTTAAGCTATCGTTAGGCAGTTTTTCTTCAACAAAATGTTCCACCCGCAAAAATACTTTTCCAATTTCTCCAATATTAGGTAAGTTATCGGTTTGCTTTAATGAAAGAGTATTGTTGCTCTGATTAATACTTGCGTAATTAGTCGGACTATTAGGAATAGTCGCGTTTGTCGGGTTCCCAGCATTGTTCCCAGAACCTACCTGATCATTCTGAGCTTGAAGAAACTTAGTATCAATCGAATCAGATTTTTTAGGTTTAGAACTGAACACCACCTCACCCTGAATAACATTCGTTGAATAATCTAAAGAGTTTGCCAAATGTCCGCCCACCTTCACATTACTGATTTGCTTTATCGGGTATGCCGGGTCACTGAACAAATACCGATGGTCCGAAACCTTTTCCAAAACCGCATCGTCTGCATAATGAAACTCGTTTATGCCGCTGCAACCTAAAAACTGCGTGGAGTTGATACTTGTGTAGTCCACCTCATCATCATTAACAATCAATGTCCCTGACGATGGATATTTTTCTGTCGAAGCAACTGTTAAAATCGTTCCGCCGGGTAATGCTACTGAAGTCAACACCGTCTGCTGTGACTTTCTTACAGATATACCCGGAGCATCCTCAACAGTACCAATCACAATAGGCTTGGTTTTTCCTACGGAATCTTCCGGAGCATCTGGGTAATCCTCAAGCTTGAGAGCATTTCCTAATATACGGGAACCATAGCTCTCAGATATATCCACCAAATCAAAGGAGCAGGTCGACTCATCATAAGCAATGGGGTCACCCATACGAGCGATGAAAATTGCAGCAAAATCAGAAGAGGCCAGTCCCTCCCCAGCAAACCATTGATATATTTTGACCGTTGCCGCTTCAGGGGGACGATTACGAAAGAGATGAGAGAACCGTTGTTCGTTATTGAATAAATCCACCGGAATATTTACAACTTCAACCGAGAGGCTGGTACCCGAATTGGCAGTCAATCGATCCGCAGAAACAAGCCTATCTATATTGCCCATATCCTTGACCAACGGATACCAATCGTTTCCTTCAATATTGATACCGCTGCGATCTGTCAACCGCAGAGTAAGCGCAGGCAGTCCATTCATCTGGGGCCAATCAATTTGTAAGAGATTTACCGGCGCATTCGCTTTTTTGATGCGTGCGCTGGTGAACCCGGTTGTAAAATCAATTCTCATCAAATTACCTTAATCCCACAAAGTGGGTTTAATGCTCCAGGCATGCTACGCCTGTTAAAAAAATATTTCTAGGATACCCCCTCTGCTTGCGGCGGGGTCGTTCATTTAAAATATTTCAAACGATGGCGTTACGGCCCGATTCGATAAACTCAAATTTGTCATCAATAGCCATTTGCTGACAACGAATCTTTTCAACGATTTCATCTTTCACACGCTGGTTTAAAATCGTCATCAGTTTTTCTTTCCAGTCTTCTCGTTGCCGGAGTTGTAAATAAAATTCCGATCGAATGGGAACCGAAGTAAAAAATGCAAGCGTCCCATCTTTATAAAAAACTCGTACCGGAAACATTTGTCGTTGTCCAATTTCTTGAATTTCTTCTGCATCCACTTCAAGCGAAAAATCTTCTAACTTACAAGTACTCCAATCAATCATCACCATCTCCTGTCACTCATTGTTTGCGTAATTCAATCGATCCCGAATATTTTCCAAAAATAACCAGTTGGAAATCGAAAAGGTTCATCCACCGAACCGTGTGCAAGGTTCCGGTTCTATCTTCATATTCGAAACTGTTGAACGATTTTTTAATCACTTCAAAAAACGCCAACGCATTATCGCGATCGGTCTGGTTAACACGACTGAAAGAAAGCGAAAACGTTTCTTGCCTATTGCCTTTTTCCTGAACATAAAGCGTACCGCCAGAAGTAACCGAAGTGATCTGTTCAGGATAATCCACAGGTTCAATCGCCGGGTGGTCCGGCATTGTAGAAGGCACCCATTGCGTTGTGGCTGCGGCCTTAGTCGGAAAATAAAAACCAAAACTCATAAACAAACTCCAAATTCAAAATTATTATGCAAAGGTCTATTTAACAAAGGAAGCTAACCCAAAGCTAAAGGCCTAAAAGTGTCATTTGCATTATGGGTATCGACCTATAACCAATGGCGGTTTGCCACTGGCCCCACGCCGAATGGCTAGCGGGACATTCTTCTGTCGAGGCGACGTAACTCGTCCTGCATCTTTATGGCAAACTGACGAAAATCTTGCCGTTTCATGTTTGAGGGATTAAAAGAGTCGGGCATATTCATATTGATACTCACGCGTTGAATGGCTAGTCCACCTGAATTGCCACGCCGCCGTTCTTCTGCTTCGGATTTTGTGAGAACCGTTTCGTCTTTGTGGATCATCGCCAGCATATCGCGAGGCACACGGTCAATACCTGTAGAAAATGAAGCAAAAGTATCAAACCCACCCGGATTAACGGAAGAACCATCAAAACCACCGCCAGAATCACCCGAGCCGCTAGAACTGTCGGAAGAGTCACCACCACTGTCACTAGAGCTGGAAGAATCCAATGATCGGGAAGAGCCACTACCAGAACTTATTTTTTTAATATTTATGATCTGAGTGATAGGGGTCTTATATATTGCTTCCAGTTCTTTACGAATCTTTATCGCATCTTCCGTTGCCTGGTCAATAAGCTGCAAAGTAACAAAAATATCCAGGCCAGCAAAAACCTGCTCTATAAGCCGCCTTTTTTCTTCCAGTTCCTGTAACGGACATAGAATTTCAATTGAAATAGGGGGAAGCGAAGTCTTACCTAATTCAGCAATCTTATCCACAGATTTATGAACATCACCCAGATATTCATCGACAGGTTGACCGCCAACCAACCATTCACGTAATTCTGTCCCCGCCAGCCAAGTTACATAAAATGCGGTCAATGTTGCTCCAACCAATGCCAAGTTGGCGCTTAAGGTTGCAGCAGCAGCAATACCAAGCACTAAACCTCCAGCAACTTGAACTTGTCCTAAAGTATTGAGTTCATCAATATCTTTTTTCAAACTTCCAAAGGTCTCTTCAAAAGGTGTGTCAAATATAGGTTTGAAATTTTCTATCTGTTTCTGAGTCTCTACAGCAGCCTTTTCATAATCTTTAAGAGATTTAATGGCAGCAACTGAAAATTTATCATCAAGTTGCACCACAAAGTGGGTTGTTATTGTTGTTGAAGCCATTGATTGATTCCTGATAAAGATGTCCGAAAAAATAGCATGAAAATATGCTAAAATTGCCTATGCCAATAGAGAGAGATTATTGATGGCCTTAATTCCATGCAAAGAATGCGGAAAAGAAATCAGCGATAAAGCTATCACCTGCCCTAATTGTGGAATTCCTATTCCGAAGGTTAAATACACCTCGGAACAATTAAAGGGGCTCCCTCCCGTTTTCTGTAGAAAGTGTCGTTCCCCCGTAAAATGGGAACAAAATTATTGTCAAACATGCGGAACATATTTTCCATGCCATGAAAATAATAAATTTATATTTTTTATACTTTTAACCGGGGTTATTGGAGCTTTATTAATTTTAATTTTTGATTAATAACAGATACCATTTAAAGCAAATCCCTTTTTTATAATTTATCCAAATAAAAATGCATTTGATTCCCTGTCTTGAATGCGGAAAACCCATCAATAATGAGGTGTTAACCTGCCCTCATTGCAAGAAGCCGACTCAAACTGGAATTAGAAAGAATCCAGAAATGGGTAATCCCGAATTTTTCATCCAGGCACCGCTGATCCCCTGCATAGCTTGTAGAAAAGAAGTAGAAGAAACCAGTATTTTTTGTCCGCATTGTGGAACCAAGTCTCCAAAAAGAGAATTGTTTACTTCGTGTCGAGCTTGTGGTGAAGAAGTCGGAAAATCTGCATCAAAATGCCCGCACTGCCAAACATCTATTCCATATAAGGCAAAAAATATTAGAGCATATCTTCTTTTAGTTGTAATAACCCTTTTGCTTTTCTCAATATTTAATAGGAGTTTTGTCTCAAGTGAAAAGTTTTATTCATTGGGTTTATTATTATTTTTAGCATGGTTTCATTATAAGGAAATGAAAGATCTGTCCGGTTAAATCCCTTTTGAACCATCTTTGTAATTACAAACCAAATGAGTGCAATAATGGCCTTAATTCCATGCAAAGAATGCGGAAAAGAAATCAGCGACAAAGCCGTGACTTGCCCCAACTGCGGCGCACCCGTTCCTAAAATCGACCAAAGCAACTTAGACAGTTCATCATTAGGAAAAATTAAAATCGCAAGCCCCTTAATACCTTGTAGAGTTTGTGAAACCGAAGTACTCCAAAAAGCTTATATATGTCCAAATTGCGGTATTCGCAACCCAGACACTCAGGCAAATCTAAGAACCAATATATTTTTATCTCTAATAATTTTTACAATCTTATTGATAGTTAATTACGATATATGGTTCCGTTGGGGACCTTTTTTCAAATTTTTAGGTAGTGTTTGCATATTATTAAATATGTGTGGCTGGTTATGGTATCTCTACCAAGATGCGTTAAATAAAGATCCGTAAAAAATTTATTAACCATTTACTTATAAAAAATGAATTTACTTAGCCCCTGCAAGAAATGCCAAAATCAAGTTGCTCAGGAAGCTTTATTCTGCCCACGATGCGGTATAAAAGAACCCGTACCCGAAAATAAAATATGGTTGCAAATGATAGCGGTTGCGATGTTGGTAAGTTTATTTATATATTTACCAAATAGTAATGAATGGTTTGAAAGCGAAACACCTCCTCCCATCTGGGCATGGGTTGCTCATTTTTTCTATTTTATTTCATTGACCGGGTTTTACTTTAAATTATTAAAAAAATATTTTTGAACTACCTATACAAGCCTACTAATCATTTACTTTGAAATTTCTCCAGCAAAGCCAGTGCCTTCCACTCAGTCATATTCAAATCGTTCTTGCCAAATGGATACCCACCCTTTTTAAGTAAGAACATACTTTCAAGATAGTTCACCCAATTTCGGAAACCATCCGAATAGCGAGATAGAATTTTTCGCGCTGGATGATTTTCGATATTCCACTCAGGGTTTTCCGTTTCTTCATGGACTCGGTTTAAAAACTTCTTGTACGCTACTTCCAGTTCCGGCACATTGTCCTGAAAGTAGCTGATTAGTTTTTTAAAACAGCGTTTTCCATTTTTGCGCTGACCCCTTCAAAAACAACAGCCGCCGCGTGCTTGAAAGACGGCAATACATATTTCTTCCAACCGGGAGTCTCAGGGGTTAAAGGTTTTTCTTCTCCACTTTGAGCATCTGTAAAAACAGCCTCGCCAAGATTGCCTTCTTTATCTTTAACTTTAATATCGAGCAACAATTGATCAATAAATTCAATGCGTGCGGATGAAGACTGATCTTCCATTACGCCACCGCCTGTTCCAAACTTAAAACGGGACTTTAAAAAGTGACAAAACTCTTCAGAGGAGGTACTCCTCAACACCAGCACCACTTTTACTTCCCCATAAGGGATTTCTATATTTGTAACACCTGGGTTCAAATTAACCTTCATTCTGCTTTCTCCATTTTTTTAAATGCCCTATTTATATGAGTCCAATGCCAGACTGTATATTTGTATTAAATGTCATCGCGAGCGAGTGAAACGAGCGCGGCGATCCAGATTGCCTCGTAGACACCTGCGCCAAAAAATATTCTGGATTGCTTCACTGCATTCGCAATGACGAGATGTTTCGACAAGCTCAGCATGACGACACCCATTTGAAGTTTTTTGAATCGTCATCCTAAGTTCATCGAAGGATATCAAGGTTATGCAAAGGTCTCGCTTGAACGAGTTAACTCAAATAAGCGGTCTGCTCATTGATGATTTTTACAATCACAGAACCGTAGGTTGTATCTTCCAGTACCTGAAACTCGGCATTGACGGTTATAGTTTCACCATCCCTGTCCTTTTTTGCTTCTTTATAAACAACTTTAGGAAAAATGATGTCGCAGGAAAAATTGTAGGATCCCGATCCACCTGCAATCACAGCTCCCGTAATGGGTATATTCATCACATATTCACTACCATTGATCAGTCCGGTTTTATGAGTGTCGTCTTGCATTTCAAATATTGCGGATAAACTTTGATTGAATTTATCGCCACGCTCCACCCGAGACACATAACTGCTGCTATCCCCCATTTCATAAATGGTTTGCGCCTGGTTATCGATAGTCCATTCAAAGGATTGCAAATCTCCCTGAAGAGAAGTGGGCGAACCCCCTACAGCCAGGTCACCAGCACCAACCGATCCCGAAAGCGATCCACCGCGAGTAAAACTAACATCGCCGTAACGCAAATAAGATTCTCCAACCACAGTGGGTTTGTTATCAGCACTGGGTTCTTCTTTTCCCATACCCCCAAACTGTGTTTCCAGCTTTACAAAGTCCCCACGTTCTCCACTGATTTTTACGGATTTCCCGAACAATCCGCTAAAACGCTTTGCGGCAATTCCGTCATACTCCACCATTGTCAATGAAGGTAGTATTATGTTCATTAAATCGCGTTCCATATAATGCCGATACACGGTTGGGTCATTAGTATTATCTGGCTGATCGGTGGTCACTTTACCCATAACCATCGACAGGAAATGAGCCATGTTGTGTGGCATGGCGCGCTGTTGATGACTGCCATCGAGTTTCCAATTGAGAATTTCCTGCACCGCCGGTTCATTGAGTCCGGTTGTTTCATTTTCATCGGTTTGTACTTCATTGGGCTGGATATCGGTGATCGGTCCTTCAAAATTGAACGCCGTTGCCAGGGCCGCCGGAGTTCCATAAGATGATTCTTTTGCTGTAGAAAACCCGCGCCACCCTGTGGTGATACGTTTCGTTGTCATAAAATTATCCTCAAGCCGCAAGAGTAAAGCGCCCTTGCAATTTTTGTTTTTAAAGAGTTAGAAAGAAGTGGTCAGTTCGATTTGTGCGGTGGAAGTAGAAATAAAATAATAATATTCCCCCTTTTTAAATTGTTCCTCAGTGGTGTTAACACTTTGAACAAAAGCATCGATTCCTAGATTATTGGTAGAAGATTTTTGTTTTTCCAAAACACGTTCAATATTCTGAATAAAAGTATGATGTGCAGTCATACCCGATTGAGCATTGCGTTGCCGTGTCACTGCCACCACTTGTGCAGGAACGGTTTCTCTTATTTCGTTTGTCGTTTGCAATTCCTGCTGTTTGCCTTCTGAGTTAGGAACAATGGCAATAGCCGGAAGATCATCCGTAGAAAAATAA
>JAJDAW010000116.1 GCA_029261635.1 Nitrospinaceae bacterium | reverse complement strand
ATCACGTTCGACTTGAACTCCTGTGAAATGAGTGTCGGCTTTGTTGGCGCCTGTGACAAAACTTCCCAAGGTGGTTACTTCCTGATCAGCGTATATGGGGATATCCAAATTAACCGGCCCAATGTATCCACAAGGTACACCGAGTTTCTCATTGATCATTTTTTCCGCCGCAGGTAAAAGCCATTCGCAGCCAATCAGATTTTTCATCTTTATGGGGTTAATTTCATGGTCACCTCGAACCAGTCCAGCGACCAGTCCATTTTCGTTTTCCAATAAAATGGTTTTGACAATTTGCTCGCGTGGTAACTTGAGAAAATCTGCAACTTCTTCGACTGATTTTTTTCCAGGGGTGTGAATTTCTTTGAGGTCTTCTGCGCTGTCTGTCGATGTTGATGCCGACTCAGGACGAGACTCTGCAAGCTCCATATTGGATGCGTAGCCACACGCTTCGCAGAAGGCAATTTCATCTTCCCCGGAATCTGCCAGTACGGCGAACTCATGGGAAAAACTTCCGCCAATGGTTCCAGAGTCTGCTTGCACCTGTTTGAACTCTAAGCCACAGCGCGTAAAAACATTTGCATAAGCTTGGGCCATTTCCGCGTAAGTTTTTTGCGTATCAGCCTCATCCGTATGGAAGCTGTAGGCATCTTTCATCATAAACTCTCTGCCCCGCATGATTCCGAATCGGGGGCGAACCTCATCGCGAAACTTGGTTTGTATCTGATAAAAAATCACAGGAAGTTGGCGGTAAGACTTGATATCTTTGCGTACGATGTCGGTGATAACTTCTTCGTGCGTGGGGCCATAACAGAATTCGCGATTATGCCGGTCTTTGAATCGCAAAAGTTCTTTCCCATAAAAATCCCACCGTTTGCTTTCCTGCCATAGCTCGGCAGGTTGAATGCTGGGAAGGAAAACCTCCTGACCGCCAACCTGATTCATTTCTTCGCGAATGATGGCTTCTACTTTTTTCAAAACCCGTAGTCCTAATGGAAGAATGGAGTAGATGCCTGCAGCAAGCTGCCGGATCATTCCAGCGCGCACCATCAGTTGGTGGCTGGCAACTTCAGCGTCGGCAGGAGATTCTTTTAAGGTAGGGATCAGTAATTTTGAAAAGTACATTTTTTTAGGAGTTATTTAGCGAAGCGTGATTTTATGCGCTAAAAGATTTTTCAGCAAGAGCAATGTGTTCGGCGTTGTGGATTTCTAGCCAGCCTTTATGTATCTCCATGAAATGGACGACGAAACCGCGGTCGATCATTTCCTGTATCAGGTCGGTAAAATTGAACCGTGATATGTCTTCAGACTCCTGAAATTGGCCCTTATAGTTTTTTACGACATCATTATAGGTTTCGATTAATTGTTCTGCACCCGTTTTACTAAATCGTGCAAGGCCTATGAATTCGTGGCTGGCAGTTTCCGGATTAATTTTGCTACCAATTTTTGCGACTACATTTTCACTGGCAAAACGTATTTCTCTGCGCGCAGGTTTGTTCTGGTGTTTGCCGATGATAAAATCAAGAATATTTCCTTCTTGAGGCTCATGGTATTGGGTGGAATTGTCTGCCACCAGAATGATGTCCTCTTTTCTTTCCATTAATTTTTTTATAATTGCGTCTTCCATTAGAATATCTGAGTAGAGCATGATGAATCCGTTGTGCATTTTTTCTTTGCCAATAAATAAAGAGTTGAGCACGGATCCATTATTAAAGTCCGGGTTCTCAAGAATGCTGATTCCTTCTGCTTTCACCTGATCTCGGCCGTAGCCCGCGATAACGGTGATGTCCGCCAGATTGCCATTATTTAAAGTCTGGATCTGATGATCGAGAAGTGTCTTCCCGGAAATTTCGAGCATCGCCTTCGGTTTGCCATTGAGTATTTTCTTAAAGACAGGGTCTTCGCCGGCTGCGGGTATGATGACGGGAACATTAGTGGTTTGTTCGTTTTCCTGATCCTTTTCTTTAACATCCAGAAAACCCACTGTTTTAAAAATTTCTCTTACGGTACTACAAAGAGGATCCGCTTCGAGGGATCGCTGATCGCGAAGGATTGTTTTTGCTGTTTCCAGCATCGCTTTGTATGCGCTTCGTAGTAAGTGGTTCGCGTGAATGATGATGCGGAATCCGGCAGCACTCAATTCATCTTCAGTGGTTTGGTTATAAGTTGTTGGAACACATACCAGGGTTTTATTTAAATTCAATTGCTTGCAAATATCCTTGTAGTGTTGCGCGAATTCAAAAATTTCATCACCTGATTTGGTTTTGGAATGGATCATTATTCCATCCACTCCCGCGCGCAGATAAATTTTCGCTCGGTTTACCGCATCTTCCATGGGCTTTCCTGCGATAAGACTTTCGAGTCTTGCAATGATCATAAACTCGTCGGATTTTTGGACGCTTTTCCCGCGGCGAATTTTTTGGGCAAAGACTTCTGGATCTTCAAGGTTTTGTTGCACCCCTGCTTCCAGACTATTCCTTTTTGGGAAAACTTTGTCTTCAATGATGACCGCAGATACACCCGCTCTTTCCAGTTTGGATACCGTATATTCAAATGCGTTGGCATCTCCTCCCGTATCACCATCTACAATCATGGGTTTGTTGGTAACGGCCAGA
>JAJDAW010000115.1 GCA_029261635.1 Nitrospinaceae bacterium | reverse complement strand
ATGTTCACCTTCGAACTCTTTCTCAAGCTCTACAAGCTTCTCTTTAATCTCGTCCTCAACTTTAGGACGGTCCTCTTCCATGGCCTTTAATAGTTTGCGTTTTCTTTTTAACAAGTCTTCCTGGGTTTTTGCAGCGGTTTTCATTTGATCTATCGCAAACTTTCCACCTTCAATGCCGCGCATTTCTTTTAAGAGTAAAGCCTTTTCCAGGTCATTTTCTTTTTCCTGCTTATTGAGTAATTTTTGTTTCTTGGAATATTCTTTTTCTAACTTTTCAAGTTCGGCGAATCTTTTTTTAGTTTGTTCGTCCGCTTTCTTCTGAGCGTCCAGTGCGAGTCCCTGCTCTCGAATTCTCAGTTTTTCATTTTCTCGTCCAAGACGTTCTTCATCCTCTTCGAATTCTTCAATTCGGCGGATATGATATTCAGATCGTCTCTGATACTCGTATTCCAACTCTTCCCTTTTTGTTTTGTAGTCTTCCTGGAGCCGGTTTTTGAATAGTTTTTTCTCGCTCTCTAGAGATTTTGAAAGCCTGAGTAATTGCTGATTTTTTTTCGCTTGTTGAGCAGATACCTTTTTGATTTGTTCTTGCTTCGCTTTAGCAGATTTGAATGCCTTTTCCTTGTAGCTGGATATTCCTTTTTCTTCCGCTGTTAGCTTTTCCATGAGCTCTGTCATTTCATCAAACTTTACCCTGAAAATTTGATCTCTTCGGCTGAAATCGGTGTCAAGGCGGGTGCGGTTTGATTCATGATCTGAGAGATTCTGGTTTCTTTCTTTTCTCAGGCTATCTAATTCTCCCTGAACCTCTTCCAATTCCTTGCGGATTCGGGAAGTTTCTTTTTGGCTTTGATCTTTAGCCTGGTCTATATGAACTTGTTCTTCTTCGCGGAGTTTTTGAATTTGAGCTCTGAATTCGGATGTTTCCTTTTCCATCGCCACCTTGCTCTCTTCAAGGACCTTTTCCTTTTCAAGAATTTCTTTCATTTGCTGGTTGGCGAGTTCCTCTTTATCTTTGAGTCTTTGCAATTGGTTTTCGAATTCGGCTTTTAGTTCATCTGGTAGATTGAATGTGATTTCTGATTCTTTGAATTTCCGATGTTGAGTTTTTGGCCCCATTTCTGTTGTCCCTTCAAATTGGATGAAGGTGAAGTCAGAGTCCAATGACAGCGAAGACGGATTGCCGCGTTCAGACATCAATGCCAGCAGTTCGCTATTCAATTTTTCGCGCAACGAATTCAGCCAGGACTTTTGGTCGTCCGTTTGTTCCGGAAAGGAAGGGAAATTGTCCGAGGCTTTTATTTTTTTTATTAGAGTTTCAAATGGAACGGGGCGTACGGAATCAGGTGTCTTTCCAGAAGGATAAAATCCCTGAATAATCTGAAACAAAGCAACAGGTTCCGGGCTTCCTGCCTGTGAATAATGATCACTGAGAAGCTGGATATCTTTTAAACTGAAATTTTTCCGGTTCATGGCTGGGGAATATAAAGTTTATTTATATTAAAGCGGAAAAAACAAGGCAAAACCTTACCTTTTATTATAGCAAACAGACCTTTATTTATAAAGACTTACCCTTTAACTGCATCTGGCGTCCGTGTTTGATTTCCGGGATGAGCATGAGGGTGGCAAAAAACATCATTGAGCAGGAAAGAATTCCGATATTTTGGGCACCAATTTGGTTGACGGTCCAATAGCCCAGAACCGGACCAATCGTTCCGCGAATTCCTGTGAGGCTGACATGTACAGACATATAGGCCCCTGTCTTTCCGGGTGGAGCATATTTAGTGACCCAAAGAGCCCAAGAAATACTACCACCTGCGAAAGCCGCGCCTATCAAACCTGCCCCTAAGCCAATTACCCAGGGAATTGAAGTTACAAAGAACAGGAGAATTCCCAAACCAAAAAATAGATTCAATATCATTCGCAGAACGATAAAATTCATCTTATCAAAAAGGGAAGCCCAATACGGAATGAGAAGCATTCGTAGGGTTTCCGGGATGACAGTGATAATCATCGCTACAAAAATGGCCGACCCTTCAATGCCCCATTCTGGAGCGGTGATGTAATCAATTCGAAGCGGTAGAGTCCAAAGATTGGCAAAACCCATGATGAACCAGGTCAGCAGAACATAGCCAAAAGATTTATCCAGCCAGATATATTTCATATTACCAAACGGATGGGTATGAGGTGTGTTCTCGACCGTTTTAGAAGGCATGGAATAAATGGCGAAAGCTTTTGCTATGGCGCTTAACCCTAGAAACGTAAAAATCCAATGATAGTTTTTGATATCTGATTCAAGAAACCAGGACCCAATAAAACCAGAAAGAGCGGCAATACCTACTGAAAGCAAAAGAGGCCTGGAAAAAAAAGCTGCGCGTTTATCTGCCGGATAATTATCGCCATAAATATCCGTAACAAAAGGCAACAGAGCACTGCGACAAATATAGCCGGCAATCACCAAGCAGGCAAATTGAGTAAGGGATTCTGTCCATGCCGCAAGAATAAGACAAACGCCTGTAACCAGTGAAGGCAGAGCACCCCAGGTAGACTTCTTCCAATTTGTCAGAGACGCATAATGCAATAGCACCATGGAAAGGAACATTCCCATAAAGGGTGCGGCGGCGATCAACGCTTTGGTGTTTTCACCAGCATTGAAATGTCGAATCGCTATGAAAAGGCAAAACGTTTGTGCGCCGGAGGAAAGAACTCCTTCGAATCCGCCTCGCCATAAATCGCATCGATAAGTTTTTTGTGTTTTAGCTTCGGGAGTTAGATCGGCAGGTAGGCTCAATTCAGTTGGCCCCTGCATTTAGCGATATAAATCTTGTTGAACTGGGCATAGGGTTGCAAGATTGAAGCTGTTTGGAAACTTTTGATAGCTTCGGGGTAACGGGCAAGCTCAAATAAGCAGAGGCCATGTCCATTCCAGGCACCAAAGTGATTGGGATTGAGTTTTAAGGTGATCTCGCATTCTTTGATTGCTGGGGAATACTTTTTTTGCATATATAATACTGTAGCAAGTTTATTGTGAGCTTCGGCAAATTCCGGGCAATCCCTAACGAGATTTTCAAATAACTCCTGGGCTTTTTGATACTGTTGGTCATCCATCAATTGCGTTCCTTCACGAATTCGGGTTTCTGCTTCTTCGCCTGCTTTACTGAACCAAAGATCCCATAAAGCCCGCGTTGCGTTTTGCCGCAAGGCAGATTCCTCGCTCAATAAATCCTGTAACAATTCTTTTTCATTCATTTTCAAATAGTGTAATAAATTTTGATAGCGATATTGTAACAGGTAAATGATAAATATGGCTTTGCAACTCGAAATCGTATTATTTTTCTCGAACCTGGCCCTGGGTAAGCGTAAAATCATAAATTAATAATTTCGGATACATTCCTTATGATTTTTAGCGATTCAAATTCAGCAGAAATTCTGGTTATCGGCGATGAGGTAATAAGTGGATTGATTGTTGATACCAATTCCAAATATTTGGGCGAGCGTATTTATGAATCTGGATCTGGAGTTTCGCGCATAACCAAAATAGGGGATGACTCCTCTACTATTGAGGAATGTGTCGAACAGGCTTTGCAGCGTTCCAACTGGATCATACTGACAGGTGGATTAGGAATCACTCACGATGATATTACCAAATCGGTGTTGATGAAAGTTTTTACGTCTAATTTGAAGCGCGATGAGAAGGTGATCCAGATGCTGGAAGAGACGTTTCGTAAAAGGGACCGAGCGATACCAGCAAGTGTTCAATCACAATGTGAGGTCCCGGATAATTGCCAGGTTCTTTATAATGAAGTGGGCACGGCACCGGGCTTCCGGTTTGAGAGAGATGGGCATGTTTTGTTTTGCCTGCCAGGTGTGCCGCATGAAATGAAACATTTGTTTGAACGCTATATTGCCCCTGAACTGGTTGAACATGCGTCACAAACATTTTCTCATCGCATTCTTAAAACTACAGGAATTTCAGAGGCAGATTTGTGGGAGAAGGTAGGTTCTATAGATGCATTGCAGGAAAAGGTAACTCTGGCTTCTTTACCTTCACATTTAGGTGTGCGAATTCGACTTTCTGTTCTGGCAGAAACTGGAGGAAAAGAGGCTCTTGATGAGGTTGAACAATCTTTGATAGATCGTATCGGACGATATATTTATGGGAAAAACGAAGAGACGTTGGAAGGTAAGGTAGGGCAGTTGCTGACTGAAAAAAACATGGAGATTGCTACTGCGGAGTCTTGTACGGGCGGGTTGATTGGTCACCAACTCACTCAGATTTCGGGGAGCTCCAATTATTTTAAAGAAGGATTCGTTGTATATAGTAATGAGGCTAAAGTATCCCGCTTGGGTGTGGACCAACAGGTGATTGACGAACATGGTGCGGTCAGTGAACCTGTAGCCCGATTGATGGCAGAAGGGGTTCGACGTGTTAGCAAGTCAGATATAGGGGTGTCGGTTACGGGGATTTCCGGTCCAACAGGAGGTAGCGAAGAAAAGCCAGTGGGTTTAACTTTTATAGCGGTCAGTGACTCAGCTGGAACCTGGTGCGGAAAATATATATATACGCATGACCGAATTAAAAATAAAGAACGTACCGCACAAACCGCTTTGAACCTTGTGCGCTTGCGGTTGCTGGGTTTGCTGGAAGATGTTTAGCAGATCAGCTTTTCGCAAAATTTTTAAAAGGAAGAATTAGCAGAACACCTGCAACGAACCCACCTATATGTGCAAACCAGGCAGTACCCCCGGCTTCGGAAGAGGTACTGTTCCAGATTTGCAGGCCCACCCAGAACAGCAACAGCAGGATTGCCGGAATGCGCGCGATCGTCCAGAAAAAACCAAGAAAGATAAAAGTTCTTATTTTCGCAAAAGGAAATAAAATCAAATACGCACCCAAGATACCAGAGATCGCCCCACTGGCACCGACCATGGGAATTTTGGAGTCCAAATCTGTGGCGATATGCCCGAATGCGGCGAGTGTTCCACAGACGAAATAAAATAATACGAAACGAAACTTTCCCAAAACGTCTTCAATGTTGTTTCCGAAAATCCAGAGGTAGAGCATGTTTCCACCGAGATGCCAGATGCCAGCATGCAGAAACATAGATGTATAAACTGTCGGATATGTTGTGAAAGGGCTGTTCAGCAAATGCGTCGGAACCAGAGCGTAGTCGGCGTAAAGAACACTGGGATGAACAGGTAAGTTAACTCCGTAAAGAAAAACCGCTATATTTAATACGATGAAGCCCAAAGTCAAAAATGGAAAATTGCGCGTCGGGTTATCATCTTTCAGAGGAATCATCTATTACTTGGGTACAATATGGTAGAATTTGAAATACACTTGGCAAACGACAACATTATAAGCGATTAAAAATATTTGGCTATGGATGATATAGAAGGACTGGTTCCCTTATCAGAAGGGGAAAATCTTCCCGTTGCTCCCGAGCGACCGGAGGAGTCAATGGAATGGGTGATCGAAACTTATCGTAAGCACCAGTTGATTAAAGTGACTTCGTGGTTAGACGAAAACCTTGGCAAGGGTAGAAGAAATAAAACTCTGATTCCTAGAGTATTGTTGGACGTTAACCCAATTACGCACCGACAAAGTTTACTCGAAATAGTTTTCCCTGCACCCAGAATCATCAATGAAGATTTGCTGGATGTAAATAACTTGAAATTTATGTTGGATGCTGAGCCTGGAATGGGTAAGACCACCTTTCTTAAGCATTATCTTGAAACTCTTCTGGATGCTTCGACCCATCAAATTTATTCTCTCCCTATTTATTTTCATTTAGGAAATGTCCCAGAGGGCGGTGGGCTTCAGCAGTTTCGTGAATCTGTAAATCGTGAAATTATTGATGTGATTCTTTTGGAGAAAGAAGAAAATCCAGATCTGATTCTTGATGAAGATCTTCTGCGTATTACGTTGAACTCAATCTTTGGTTATAGCCGGTTTATGTTTTTGCTGGATGGTTTTGACCAACTTCATCCTCAGGACAGATTTCGCTTTTTTGTGGATTCTTTTTTGGATGACAATGTGTTTCACAGCAATTTTGTTTTGCTGACCAGCAATAAATTTGAATTTGGCTCTCTGGCAACCGATGCGATCATAAAGCGTGGCGAAGGAGCGGCTTTTCAAATGACCTTTCAAGCTCTCGACCCAAAAGAAAGCAGCGTGTATCTGGGGGATGCCGCAAAAAATAATGTCATAAAAGAACTTGCTGCTTTTGCTCCGGAGTTATTGAAGACACCTATTTTGCTTAAAATGATTCGTGCTCTGGACGAAAGTGAGCTGCTGGAGGGGTTGGATAACAGAGCTGAGATATATACGCAGTGGTTCAAGCATTTGTTGTTGGAATCCGACAAAAACGACAATGAACTAGAAAAGTGTATGGATCAATTGGCAGAGATTTCTTTTCAGCAAATGCTGGATGGAAAAATCCAGCGTTATCAAAAAGAGGAGCCGGGATACGATAAGTCAAACATTGAAAAAGATAAGCACGATCTGTTAATGCAGGGCGATGACCTTGCTTCGTGTTGGAAGCGAATACTTCAGCAAACTCCACGGCGATGGGAGTTTCGTCATCCTTCTTACCAGGAGTTTTTTGCAGCAAGACATATTTCCAAGATGTCAGAGTGGCAAGACATTGTAAGAAAAAATTGTGGTGATGAAAAATGGCACGAAGCTTTTAAAATATTAGCAGGTATGGTTTCTGGGAAAGAACTTTTCGATATTCTTATTGAAGAGGGCGCTGTTATGTTGGCGGGTAATTCCCTTCGAGAGGTTAAAGACCTCCCTGAAGGACAAGATTTGCTGGTACGCCAGTTGCTAAAGTATCAATGCCCGGAAATGCTTCCACAGTTTAAACCTTGTCGTTTGATTCGCGTTGAGAATGTCTGGAAAGCCAACGATGCAGATTATTTACAATCATTATTAAAACGATTGTTGATGCGAGAGCATCGCGACAGCAGAATATTGTTCAGTGTTTTTGAACTGGTGCTGACTAAAGCTGGAGCGAATATTCACGCACTGCTGGATAATTTTGATTTAGAGCCGATCCGGAATCTCAAAGAATTTGAGGGATTTTTTAATGAGTCCAAAGATGGCAGTAAAGTGACTCTTTCCAAGATTAGAAAATATGGTGAAATGGTAACGATACCACAGGGCAAGTTTGTCTATCAGGAAGAGGATGATGAGGAAGATAAAGTTAACCTGAAAGAGTTTGCGATTATGAAATTCCCTGTGACGAATGCGTTGTATGAGCAATTCGACCCGCAACATAAAACCAGGTTCCCAAAATATTCATGGGAAGAGGATCAACCGGTTATTGGAGTTAATTATTATGAGGCGGTTATTTTTTCTTTTTGGATGGGACTTCGCTTGCCCACTGAAAAAGAATGGGAAAAAGCAGCAAGAGGAACGGATGGCCGAGTCTACCCCTGGGGTGAACCTATGGGATATGAAAAAGGATTCGCAAATACCTGTGACTTTATGGAATGCAAAACGACTTCTGTATTCGACCTGGAACCGGGTCTTTCGCCGTATGGATGTTTTGATATGGCGGGAAATGTATGGGAATGGTGCGTCCAGCTGAATGCTTCCCGGCATTCAACGCAACGGGTTGTTAGAGGTGGCTCGTGGATGAATTATTTAGTACACGCAAAATGTTTTTATCGTAACTCGTTTGACCCCGCAGAAAGATATCTGGCTGTGGGTCTACGCTGTGTTTCCGGCTCGCGGTTTACTGAAATTGAATCCGAAGATATGGATGACGATTGAAGGACAGAGCCATACTCTGCTAGCACCCTGATCAAAACCCCCCATAAATAGTATTTTATTATCAATGGTTTAACTGGTAGAATAATCAGACCTGATTCTACTAATTATACGAGATTAACTATTTTATAGGCAATTTCGAGTTTTTTTTGCAAAAATAGGTTAAAATTGGCATTTTTCATGTCAAGGTATGACTTTCTAGACAAACTGAAACTTTATATATGAGCAGTCACGCAAAAAAATTCCTTAGTATTGATGATGATCGGACGTTGCAGATGATCGTCAAACAGATATTAAGTAAGTCTTTTGGCCCTCAGGCGCTTGAAATATTCCAAGCGGGTACGGGTGAAGAAGGGTTGAAAATGATGCGCGAAATCAAACCCGACATTATTCTTTGCGATATCCACATGCCCGGGATGGATGGTTTTGAAGTTTGCCAGAAGGTGCGCGAATTGAAATTGCGCTCTGCGGTGATTCTCATGTCTGCCTATGATTCTGAGCAGGACAATGCCATAAAAGCGAGTGAAACGGGAGCGGATGCTTATTTATCTAAGCCGCTGAAAAAAGGCGAACTGCTATTCGTTGTGAATTTTGTCATGAGGGTGGCTCATCTCAATGATGCGGTATTCGAAAAGAATAAACAGTTGGAAGCTTCTTTGGGGCAATTGAAACAGTTTCACCAGAAACTGGCTGCTCTGAATGATGAACTGAGAAATGATAAAAGGCGTCTCGGTGTCAGCCTAAAAGAAATGACGGAGTTGAATGATCAACTTGAAAGCAAAAATGAGCAGATATCTTCCATGGTGGATGAGCTTGCCAGCCGCTTTGATTCTACAGAAGGCCTGTTAGCAACCATCATTGAACTTCACCAGACGGAGCATCGAGGCCATTCGGAAAGGGTTACCGAAACAGCCGTATTTATAGCAGAAAAACTGGGTCTCACTGAATATCAAGTCAGGAATGTGAAGTCTGCGGCTCGCCTGCATGAATTGGGCATCGTTGCCATGCCGACAGTTGAAAAAAGAAAAGAAGCAGTAAACGAAGAAGAGCTTGATTATATTAAAGACAAACCAAAAACCCACCATCCGCTAGTAGGAGAAATGTTGCTCAAGGAGTTTCCAGGATTTGAGATGGTTGCAGAAATCATCCGGCATCTTCATGAAAATGTAGATGGCTCTGGTTCACCGGATGGCATGTATGGTGATCGTATTCCCATGGGTTCTCGAATTGTTTCGGCGGCGAGTTATTTTGACCACAATAAAATGGCGCATCCAGAAAAATCGAATGAGGACATTCTGAGTAAAATGGATGAGAAAACGGGGATTATTTTTGATGAGTCGATAATGCGTGCTCTGGGAGAATATGTGGCACAGCAGGGAACGGTGGAAGAAGCGCCAACAATGGAATGTTCCATTTTCGCCCTTGCAGAGGGAATGGAACTGGCTGAGGATATTATCTCAGCTTCAGGGATCAACCTTCTTAGACAAGGTACGGTTCTGGATCAAGAAACTCTGGATAAAATTCTGAAGTTTCATAATGTTGATCCCATTTCAGGGATTATTAAAGTAAAACAACCTTCATAAAAAATGGATTTAGCTTCCTTAATAGGTGTTATAGCCGGGGTAGGACTGGTACTTGCCTCGATTCTGATGAACAGCGGCTTAGACCTGTTTATCAATATTCCTTCTGCCATGATTGTTCTGGGGGGCACCCTTGCCGCAACCCTGATTGCTTTCCCTATCAATGAAGTAATGAAAGTGATGGGCTTGTTCCTACGAGTTTTCATGGTGAAAAAATCGGATCAATATCTATTGATCGAAAGCATGGTGGGAATATGTAATGTCGCCCGAAAGGGTGGGGTGCTGGCTATTGAGTCCAAACTCAAAGAAGTCGACAATGACTTCCTTAAAAAGGGTTTGGAAATGACAGTAGATGGTAAAGACGAAGCTACCGTAAATGCCCTTCTGAAAAGAGAGGCTAAGCAGTTACAGAATGCTCACAAAGACGGCTGGGAAATTTTTAACCAGATGGGCGCGTTTGCACCGGCTTTCGGAATGGTAGGTACTCTGATCGGTCTAATTCAGATGCTTTCAGATTTATCCGATGTTAGTTCCGTAGGCCCTAAAATGGCTATCGCATTGATCACCACATTTTACGGCGCGGTGGTTGCCAACTTGATATTTATTCCCATGACCGTAAAACTAAAACGCAGGAGCGCTACCGAGTCCCTTGAAATGACGCTCATACTGGAAGGTATTGGCTACATTCGAAAAGGTGTCAATCCCAGATTCATGCAGGATGTTCTGGAAAACTACCTCGATACCTATCATGGTAAAAAAGAGAAGAAGGGGGACGGTAAAGATAAGAAAGCCGCGAAAAAGAAATAAATAGCCATGGCAGAAAAAGAAGCTAAAAAAGAAAAGAAAAAAGCCCCTGAAGAAGAAGAGGAGGAGGAACACGAGTGTCCCGAAGGGTCACCGGCTTGGGTTATGACCTTTGCCGATCTAGTAACTCTTCTTATGGTGTTTTTCATTCTTCTATTTGCGATGGGTTCTATAGAAGAAAATAAATGGAAGCAGATCAAATCTTCGCTACGCGACGCTCTCGGCCAGGAGGACATCCCCGAAATTGGTATCCGTGAAGGCCTCGATGTAATCAAAGAAAAAGTTTTGGATGAAACCACCATTCACGCGGTTGATGAAGTGGGTGCGATGGTTGCCAAAGAAGTTGAAGAAATCGCCTCGGAAGTTGAAGAGTTTGTATTCAAAAATAAACTGGCAGGGCAGGTCGATGTTTCCTCTGATGAAAGAGGTGCCATCATTACCCTTTCTGATACCGTTTTGTTTCCAGCAGGAAAATCTCGCATGACCACTGCGGGAAACAATATTATCAAACAGGTGTTCGATTTATTACAACAGTTCAATTATGACGTGAAAATCGAAGGTCACACGGATAATGCCCCCATCAGGACAGAACAGTTTCCCTCGAACTGGGAGTTGTCGGCGGCGCGTGCTGCAGAAGTGGCTAGAGAATTAGTGGAAGCAGGGTTCCCGCCCACACAATTGTCTATCGAAGGTTTTGCGCAATACCGTCCCAAAGTTCCTAATGACAGCCGTAAGGCTCGCGCTACCAATCGTAGAATTGAAATAGTTTATCAGCGTGGAAGCGTTCGCAAACATATGGTGGATGTTCTCCGTCGCAATAGATAGAAGCCTTCGCATTTTCTCTCCCTTTGTTAAAAAATATGAATAACCAATTTATGCTCAGGGCTTTGGAATTGGCTCGTAAGGGGAAGACGTCTCCAAACCCCATGGTGGGCGCGGTGGTGGTTAAAAATAATCGAATTATTGCGGAAGGGTTTCACTCTCGTGCTGGGGGACCGCATGCTGAAGTCGTAGCCTTAAGGAAAGCGGGGAGCAAAGCAAAAGGCGCAGACCTTTATGTAAGTCTCGAACCTTGTTGCCACATCGGGCGAACGCCGCCTTGTACGGATGCGATTATTCAATCGGGTGTGAGCAGGGTGTTTGCTGGCATGAAAGATCCTAATAAGCTGGTGCAAGGAAAAGGAATACGTATTTTAAAGGCCGCTGGCATAAGGGTTTCAGCGGGCATGATGCAAAATGATTGTCAAAAATTGAATGAGGTGTTTGTCAAGGTGATGAAAACCGGTATGCCGTTTGTTACTGTGAAAACGGCCATGTCCCTCGATGGGAAAATCGCCACTCAAGCAGGAGATTCGCAATGGATTTCAGGAGTAAAGTCGCGTGAATTTGTGCATGAATTGAGAAACCAGAATGATGCTATTCTCGTTGGAACAAACACAATTCTGAAAGACAATCCACAATTGACCTGCCGATTGAAAAAAAAGCGGGGCAGGCACCCGGCACGTATTGTTCTGGACCGGAGAAACAGAATTCCACTAACAGCCAAAGTTTTTGCAAACAGCAAGGCGCAGCAGGTGATTTATGTTCCTGGCCCGAAACTTTCTACGAAAAGAGAAAAGTTGTTGACGGCTAAAAATATTGAAGTCTTGAAGGTTAAAACGTTGAAGTCAGGATTCGATTTAAAACAGCTTATGAAGTTACTGGCGAAAAAAGAATTGAACTCGGTTCTGATTGAAGGGGGCGGTGAGATCAACAGTAGTGCATTGGAAGCAGGAGTCGTTGACCGGGTCTTTGCATTTATCAGTCCTATTCTCGTCGGAGGGCAGCAGGCTCCTGGTCCGATAGGGGGGAAAGGCGTAGCAAAAATAGCTAAGGCAATGAAATTAAAAAATATGAAAGTCATGCAAATTGGAGATGACCTTATGGTGGAGGCCGAACCATGTTCAGCGGAATAATTGAGTCGGTAGGAACCCTGCGCGAATTTGTTCATGGGCAGGAAAGTGCGGTTGCGGTCGTCGAGACGGATTCTAATTTCTCAGGCCTGGAAGATGGGGAAAGTATTGCGGTGAATGGTGTTTGTCTTACTGTCGTCGAATTCGACGAATCCACGTTTCGAATGGATTTAGGAACAGAGACTTTAGATAAAACCAGTTTCAAAAACTCCAAAGCAGGAGACCGGGTTAACTTGGAAAGGTCGTTAACCCCTTCTTCAAAAATCAGTGGTCATTTTGTTAGCGGCCATGTGGATCAGGTAGGGAAAGTTTTACAAATCGAAGAAAAACCAGGTGAAATTTTATTGCAGTTCTCGCACCCCACTTCTCTTCGTCCTTACATAATGGAAAAAGGTTCCATTGCGCTTGATGGAATCAGCCTGACGGTGTTCAATTGCAAAGACGATAAATTCAATGTTTCAATCATTCCTTTTACTTGGAGTCACACCAACCTGAGTACAAGAAAAATAGGCGATTTAATAAATATCGAATGTGATATGATTGGTAAATACGTCTATAAAGCATGTGCAACCTTGATGAATCCGGATGCTACCGGGCCTGTGTTGGATCTATTGCGACAGCAGGGGAAAGAATAAATGGGAAAAGAATTTAGCAGTATAGAAGAAGCCGTTGAAGATGTGCGGCAGGGAAAAATGATTGTCATCGTTGACGATGAAGATCGTGAAAACGAAGGTGATTTGATGATCGCTGCGGAAAAAGCCACTCCAGAAATGATCAATTTTATGGCTCGATTCGGACGCGGTTTGATTTGTTTGACGCTCACCGAAAAGAGAACCCGAGAGCTAGGACTCTCGATGATGGTGGATGATAACCAGTCGGCTTTTGAAACACCTTTTACGGTATCCATTGATGCGCGTGACGGAATCAGCACGGGTATCTCGGCTGCCGACCGGGCACATACGATCCAAGTAGCAATTGACCCGAAAACTTCCAAAAATGATTTGGTTAAGCCTGGACATATTTTTCCTTTAAGAGCCAAGGATGGAGGCGTATTGGTGCGCATGGGGCAAACCGAAGCTTCTGTAGATATTGCTCGTATTGCTGGGTTAAACCCTTATGGTGTGATTTGCGAAATAATGAATGATGACGGAACGATGGCACGAGTCTCGCATTTGACTGAATTTATAAAAGAACATGATCTCAAAATGATCACAACTAAAGACCTGGCAGAGTACCGACTCATGAAGGAAGCGCTGGTCGAAGAAGTTACTTCAACGGTCATGCCAACGCACTCGGGTGAATTTCGATCCGTGGCTTTTAAAAATTTGTTGGACGATCAAATCCATATTGCTCTGGTAAAAGGTGAAATCAAACATGATGAGCCTACTTTGGTCCGAGTGCATTCCCAATGTTTGACAGGCGATGTTTTTGGTTCCTATCGTTGTGATTGCGGTGAGCAATTAAAGAAATCTATGGAGATGATTGAGAAAGAGGGAACAGGCGTCTTGCTTTATCTATACCAGGAAGGAAGAGGCATTGGAATAATGAATAAACTAAAAGCCTATGCGTTGCAAGATGAGGGTAAAGATACTGTTCAGGCCAACGAGGCATTAGGATTCAAACCCGATCTTAGAGATTACGGGATCGGTGCCCAGATACTTCGTAAGTTGGGGCTAGGGAAAATTCGTATCATGACCAATAACCCGAGAAAAATTGTGGGACTGGAAGGGTATGGTCTGGAATTGGTGGAACGAGTTCCTATAGAGGTACAGGCTAGAAAAGATAACCTCAAGTATCTCCGTACCAAGCAAGAAAAAATGGGTCATATTTTTCATAATATCAAGTAACCCTATGGCTAATATAATTGAAGGCGATCAAAACGCAAGAGGGCTGAGGTTCGGCGTTGTGGTCAGTCGGTTTAACGATTTTATTACCAGCAATCTTTTGACAGGTGCGCTGGATATTTTCAGCCAATATGGAGTTGATGAAGACGACCTGAAAGTTTTGAAAGTCCCGGGGGCTTTTGAGATACCGCAAGCAGCCAAGAAATTATGTTCCACAGGAAACTTTGATGCCATTGTATGTCTTGGTGCCGTTATTCGCGGTGAGACCTCGCACTTTGATTATATCTGTGCAGAAGCGAGCCGAGGGGTCGGGCAAGTGGGTTTGGAGTTTGATGTTCCTGTTTTATTTGGCGTGTTGACTACAGAAAACCTTGAACAGGCGGTTGCACGTTCGGGTTCTGGATCTTCGAATAAAGGCCGTGAAACAGCATTGGCTGCAATAGAAATGGCAACTTTATATAAAAAGCTTTAAAGGGAAAAATGGGAACACGTCGTACAGCCAGAGAACTGGCATTGAAATTTTTGTATCAGACCGAGTTTAATTCTGAAAGTCCAGACTCTGAACTGAATCCCTTCTGTGAAAGAGCGAATGTTAGTCAAGAAATTCAAAATTTCACACAGGCTCTGATAAAGAAATTTTTATTGCATGAAAAAGAAGTGGATGAGCTGTTGAAGAAAATCAGCGCTCATTGGTCTCCAGACCGGATGGCGGTGATAGATAAAAATATTATTCGACTTGGAATTTGTGAACTGCTGTTTGATTCAACGACTCCTCCAAAAGTGGTGATCAACGAAGCGGTTGAAATAGCTAAAAAGTTTGGAACCGAGGAATCTCCCGATTTCATCAATGGAATCTTGGATAAGATATTAAAGGACTCCAAAGTGGTTCCATAAGAACTACAAAATGCGATACATCGTTTTCTCAGACCTTCATAGTAACCTCGAAGCCCTAAATCAATTTGAGAAAGAAATCTCTTCTATCCCTTATGATCGTCTCGTCTGCCTGGGTGATATTGTAGGCTATGGGGCTGACCCCAACTTTTGTGTTGATTGGGTTAGAAACAATGTGGACTTCACCCTCGCAGGAAATCACGATCTCGCGGTAATAAAAAAAACGGATATTGCCTATTTCAATGATTATGCGATTGAAGCGTGTAAGTGGACTCAAAAAATACTGACTGCTGAAAATAGAACGTTTCTCGAAACATTGCCGATGGATAAGGAAGAGAACGGTGTGTACTGGGTGCATGCTTCCCCATACCAACCTGCAAGATGGCATTATGTTGTTTCAAAAAAGGATGCGGAAAAGCATTTCCGGAGTTTTGATGCACCAGTTTGTTTTGTCGGCCATTCGCACAAACCGATCATTCTGGAACAAAAGCCCGAGGGTGAAATCAACGACTATGTAGCGGATTTGTGGAATATTGAACCTGAAAATCGTTATATATTTAATGATGGCAGCTTGGGACAACCTCGCGATGGGAACACGAGGCCGATGTATATCCTCTACGATTCCGATGAACGCACGGTTGAGTTCAAAAGATTTGATTACGACTTTACGGAAACGCAAAATAAAATTATTGAGAATGGACTCCCCGACTATCTGGCCGATCGTCTTTCACGGGGAAAATAACCGGTATCGCTTTAGATTGCACTCGGTATGAGCCGTTAAGTAAGGAAAAGGTCTATTGACCCTGTTTGAGGGAAGTGTTATATTGAAATCGAACAACTTCAATAAAATTAATGACTTAGTGGGCTCTGTCTGCTCTTTTGAGATGATATGGTTGATATCCGTTTCGTAAATTCAAATCTGTACAAAGCAGTTCTTGTTGCTGCATTGCTTTTTTTTCAGGCAAATGTTGCGGTTGCCGCACGAACTTTGCCTGCGGGTGATTTGTATTTTCTGGCGCAAAAATCTTTTTATCAACTCAAGGCAGCGCCAGAAAAGCAGAAGTTCAGACACCATTGGATAAAAACCATAAACATGTTTTCCAAAGTGGTGGATAGTTACCCAAAGAGTAACGAGGCTTACCGAGCAGAATTTACGATAGGAAAACTGTATGAAGGTTTGAACGCAGTTTCTAAAAACTCAAAAGATCTGGATCGGGCTGCACAACATTACAATAATGTTTCCGGAAAATATTCGTCTGCAAACCTGTCAGATGATGCGTTGTTCCGTGTCGCAGAGATACATCTCTTGAAAAGAAATTTTGCCTCTGCTTCCACAGCGTTTAAAAAAATATTTGAGAAATATCCGCAAGGCGACCAGGCTAAAATTGCTCAGCAAAAGTATAAGAGCATTAAAGTTGCCCCTAAGAATAAGGCGGAAATGGCTACTGTCGTTAAGACAAAGCGTCCTAAGCCTGTTGCGATTGCCAAACAAAATGTGCAGTTAAAAAGAGCATCCTCAATTGCAACGATTGAAGATAAGAAAAAGATTGTCGCGGAGTTTAAAGAGAAAACTCAAAAACCGATTGTAAAAAAAGCCAGCCAACCCGCATCCATAAAGCCACCCAACAAGGTGCTTGTTAAGAAAAAAGTTGCACAACCAGCGATAAAAATAAAGACAGCCAAAAAAGCACCTGTTAAGAAAAAGGTTTTGCGGGCTCCAATAAGAACCGCCAAGAAGGAAGTTAAAATCAAAGATGGTTTTGGACGAGGTTACTTATACAATCCAAAAATTTCAAAGCGCAAACAAATAGAAACTCCATTGATTGTGGTTGATGCCGGCCATGGTGGCAAAGATCACGGTGCCAGGAGCGCTTCAGGCATAAAAGAAAAGGATGTCAATATAAAGATCGCCAAACATGTCAAAACCATTCTCGTGAATCGGTTTAAGTATCGAGTGGTGATGACTAGAAAAGACGACACATTTATTCCGCTGAAAGATCGAAGTAAAATTTCAAACAAACGAAATGCCGACCTGTTTGTGTCTATTCATGCCAATGCTGCAAAAAGAAAATCGGCTCATGGCATCGAGACTTATTTTCTGGGGACATCTCATAACGAACGCGCTCTGGAAACGGCCGCTCGCGAAAACGGTGAGTTGGTGAAATCGGTCAAAGATAATCAAGTGCAGCAAATTCTTGCCAGTTTGATCACTACGACCAAGATCAATGACTCTTCTCGACTGGCTGGACGCGTTCAAGACAATCTCTATAAATCTTCCAAAAAGAAGTATCGCGGTTTAAAAAACCTGGGTGTTAAAGAAGGGCCTTTTTATGTTCTTCATGGCGCCGATATGCCCAGCATTCTTGTTGAGGTCGGCTTTTTAACTCACCGGAAAGAAGCCAGAATGCTTTCGCAGCCAGAATATCTTTACAGGCTAGCGTCTTCCATTGCAGAAGGCATTCATAAATATCTACAGGATAAAGGTCCTTCCATTTAAACGCGAATGTCATCTCCCATTATTGCTATTGTAGGTAGAGCAAATGTTGGTAAGTCTACCCTCTTCAACAAACTCACTCAAAGCCGTTCGGCTATTGTCAACGACACCCCAGGTGTTACCCGTGATCGGATCTACGGTTCCGCAGATATGGGAAGTCGTTCTGCTCTGATAGTAGACACGGGCGGTGTCGATGTTGATCAGAATAACCCTATAGAGCTTCAAGTGGTTGAACAGGGAAGATGGGCAAGAGATGAAGCTGACTGTGTGATCATAGTGGTGGATAACCAGGAAGGTCTCACCCCTTTTGATCGTGAGATGGTCGATGAAATACGGAAATCCGGAAAGCCTTATGTACTGGCAGTAAATAAAGTTGATTCGCCATCACAACATCATATCCTTCCCGAGTTTAATAAACTGGGGGTGAAACATTTAATGCCGATCTCGGCAGAGCATGGGCCTGGTCTTTATGAGTTGATTGAGACGGTAGCAGGGCTTCTACCGGAATATGTTGAGCCAGAGGTGGATAGTAATACAATACGAGTTGCAGTAATTGGAAAACCTAATGTTGGGAAATCTTCTTTAATAAATAAACTATTAAATTCTGAGCGTTGCATTGTTTCAAATATCCCAGGAACAACCCGGGATTCTATTGACACGTTCCTGCAAGCTAATGGTCAAGAATTTGTATTAGTTGATACGGCGGGAATTCGTAGAAAAGGTAAGACCAAGCAGGTGTTGGATAAATTCAGTATGATCATGGCCCTCAGGGCTTTAGATCGATGCGATGTGGCGATCTTGTTGCTGGATGGCGTGGAAATGGTGACTGATCAGGATGCCACGATTGCCGGGTATGCTTTGGATAGGGGAAAAGGTTGCGTCATTATTGGAAATAAATGGGATTTGACGCGAGAAAAAGAAGTTACTTTTGAAGAGTTTGAAGACAATGTTCGATACAGGCTCAAGTTTATGGAGTTTGCTCCCATTTTAACGGTCTCCGCAAAATCGGGTATGCGAGTGGATAAAATTTTGCCACAGGCAGAAAAAGTTTTTGCAGAGTATTCTCGGCGAATTTCAACAGGTCCATTGAACGACTGCTTTGAAAAAGCAATTCAGAAAAACCCTATGAGTAGTTATCGTGGAAAATTTTTAAAAATGTTTTACGCCACGCAGATCAAAAGTAAACCACCTACATTTAAATGCTTTTTAAATTATCCCGAAGCTATCCATTTTTCTTACAAACGATATTTAGTCAATAGTATTAGAAAAACATTTGGCTTGATGGGCACTCCGATTCGGTTGATTTTATCTCCAAAAAAGGAACCCTGACTTTTTGATTTGAAAACCATCCCGCTGTCCTCCGCATAATGATTTTAATTCTCGCCTTGGCTTTAACCTCAATGAAATGAATTATGTATCCTGATCAATATGTAATTTATACCTAGCACTTCTCTGTAGTTCACCTAAGTCCCCAAATTTAATCAGTTATTTTATGTGCTCCGCTCTCATAAACCTTTGACTTTTGTCTCGAAATTTGGAATGGTTAAGGTTCTTCATTTCTTGGATTCAGATTCTTTTGAGGTGATTTATTTCTCATAAAAGATATTTACCAAGCGAGGAAATATGAAACAGTACAAACTTGAGGATATCCGGAATATAGGGTTTGTGGGGCATGGCGGTTCAGGCAAAACTTCCCTGGCAGAGTCGGTATTATTTTTAACAGGGATTTCTGATCGTTTGGGCAAAGTTGGCGATGCTTCTTCGGTGATGGATTATGACCCAGATGAAATTAAGCGCGGACATTCGATAAGTTCTTCCATAGCTTTTTTTGAATTCAATTCAACAAAAATAAATCTTATTGATACTCCGGGTAGCAATAACTTCATCGCCGATACTCTGGCGACCTTGAGGGTTGTTGATGGCTTGGTGTTCGTAATAAGCGCAGTTGAAGGGGTACAATTCTATACTGAAAAAATATGGAAATGGGCCGATGAGTTAGAGCTTCCCCGGATTATATTTTTAAATAAAATGGATCATGAACGTGCTAATACAGCTCCTATTCTAGAAGCTATTAAAACAAAATTTAAAAAAACTCCTATATATATTCATCTTCCTCAAGGTACTGGAGGAAATTTTTCTGGAATTGTTGACCTGATCGAGAATCACTATTTTAGTTATGATAAAGAAGGCAATGGCAAAGGAAAATCAGGAAGCGTGCCTGCCGATCTTTCTGATGAAATGGAAATTAGCCATGCGGAGTTGATGGAAGCCGTGGCAGAAGTGGATGATGAACTGATAGAAAAATATCTTGAAAGTGGAGAACTGACTGAAGAAGAATTTTCACACGGTTTAAAGGAGGGTATTCAGAAGGGACAATTGATCCCTGTTGTATGTGGCTCTGCCCTACAAAGTATTGGAGTTGATCTTTTACTACAGGCAGCTGTGAAATACCTTCCTTCACCTGAAAACCGAGTTCCTGTAATAGCAACAAAAGTGAAAGACGGTGGCGAGGTTACTCGCTCTGCAAATGACCCTGCCTCTGCTTTAGTTTTTAAGACAGTCGCGGACCCTTACGCTGGCAAATTAACGTTATTCAGAACATTTTCAGGTGCGATTAAGGGAGATTCCTCTATTTACAATACCACGCAGGAAATTTCGGAGCGAGTGGGTCAATTGTATATGTTACAGGGCAAGAAGCAGATTGCGGTTTCCGAGGTTTCGGCTGGAGACATTGGTACGGTAGCAAAACTCAAACAAACAGTTACAGGTGATAGTTTCTCTGATGCCGACGAAAAGGTGGTTTTCTCTCCTATCGTTTTCCCCTTGCCCGTTTTCTCGCGGGCGCTGGTGCCGAAAACTCATGCAGATGAAGAAAAAATAAGCCACGCTTTGCAAAGGCTCACGGAAGAAGATCGAACTCTTAGAGTTGAGCGAAATCCACAGACAAGTGAATTACTAATCTCGGGTCTAGGACAGGTTCATTTTGATGTTGCCTTGGAAAAACTGAAAACTCGATTTGGGGTTGAAGTTGATGTCAAGGCTCCACAAATTCCTTACCGTGAAACGATAAAAGGGGCAACGAAGGTACAAGGAAAGTATAAAAAACAAACGGGTGGCAAAGGGCAGTTTGGTGACACCTGGATCGAAATTTCTCCTTTGAAAAGAGGTGAAGGTTTCGTGTTTGAAGATAAAATAGTGGGTGGAGCGA
>JAJDAW010000114.1 GCA_029261635.1 Nitrospinaceae bacterium | reverse complement strand
AAAAGAGCGAAATTTAACATAGTCCCCAACCGCTGTCAATTTCGTTTGTGGCTATAAATTATTATTTTTTCAGAACTTTTTTGCTATAATGACCGGGCTACACTCTTTTGAACCTTACCCCACGCTCTCAGGAATGGATTCCGCCCTATGCTGGTTCTTACCCGAAAAATTGGCGAAAGCATCAAAATTAATGAAGATGTCAAAATAACCGTTATAGATGTAAAGGGCAAGAACATTCGCCTGGGAATAGAAGCCCCCCGTGAAACTAAAATTTACAGGGAAGAGGTTTTTCTCCGCATCAAAGAGGAAAATAAATCGGCGGCGTCTTCCCAGCAATTTGATCTTGGTAAAGTTTCTCAATTAATGAAGGACAAGTTGAAAAAATGAAGGTTGAAACCAGTCGCTTCGGCACACTCGATATTTCAGAAGAAGAAATTGTCCGGTTCCCGGAAGGGTTGTACGGATTTGAAAAGGAAACGGAATTTACCCTGCTTCCCTTTAATCCAAATGTAGAAAGTCCGATGGAATGGATGCAGTCGTTGAAGTCAACGCATCTGGCGTTTGTTATCACCGACCCTTACCTATACCTGCCCGACTATAAATTAAAACTTTCTGAAGAAGATAGGAAGCGCGTAGCGCTGGAAGGGGAGGACCTGTATCTGACTCGTGCTATCGTAACCATACCGGAAAATTATTCAGAAATGACAGCAAACCTGATCGCTCCTTTAGTGATTAATAAAGACAAGGGTGTCGCTAAACAATTCGTACTCACTAATATGGACTACGATACCCGTCATTACCTTCTGCCTGAAGAAATGCGCAACGCCCCTGCTAACGTTCACTAAGAGCGAACCGCCGTAGGTGGTAGATCTTTCCTGTAAAGCAAACATACACCGTCAAGCCTTTTACTATAAGTTCGCTAGCCTGTATATTTCACATAGGTTAAAAAACAAACCCTAGGGCATTAAACCAAACCATCTTGCACGTCATCGCGAGGGACTAAAGGGATCGCGGCGATCCAGATCGCACATTAGATTCGTGCGCCAAAGAGCTGTCTAGATTGTTTCACTCCGTTCGCAATGACGTATAATAAATTTTACCTGCGTTTATCTGTGGTAAAAAAGATTTTGAAAGACGGACTGGATAGGGTGCCTATTCCTTTTTATTAGTTGTTGAGTTTAAAATGAACGATACCATAGCGGCTTTGGCAACACCCCTTGGAGAAGGGGGGATAAGTGTAATTCGCATCAGCGGTGAAAATGCGCTCTCTATTTCTACGAGCTTGTTTCATTCAGCGTCTGGTCTCTTGCCGCCACCGGCTCAAAAAGTTTTATTCGGTGAGATACGCGATCCAGAATCAGAGCAAGTGATTGATGAAGTCCTTCTGACCTATTTTAAAAAGCCCAACAGTTATACCGGTGAACATGTCGTAGAAATCAGCGGTCATGGTGGCTCTCTGGTGTCAACCACCTTGCTACAATTGATTTTGAAACAGGGGGCAAGGTTGGCAGAGCCCGGCGAATTTACACGTCGTGCTTTTATTCATGGCCGCCTTGATTTGACCCAGGCCGAAGCCGTGGCCGACCTCATAGATGCTGCATCCGCAAAAGCTTTGAACGCTGCCGTCTCTCAACTTAAAGGAGGGCTTTCTCGGCGAATCAATAAACTGTTCGAACAACTGTTAGCGGTGCAGGCGCAGTTGGAAGCGGCCATCGACTTTTCTGAAGAAGGGCTGACTTTCCAATCTCGCGAAACTACCGGTCAGCAAATTGAAGACGTGAAAGAAGAAATGCTTTCGCTGGTACAATCTTTTCGTCAAGGTAAAATAATTCGCGAAGGCATGCGCGTTACCTTGGTCGGTAAACCCAATGTGGGGAAGTCCAGTTTACTAAATGCGCTCATGCAAGAAGACCGGGCAATCGTCACCGATATACCGGGAACCACTCGCGATACCCTTGAAGAGCGGGTGCGTATCAAAGACATTCATATTGTCATCATCGACTCGGCGGGCCTCCGCGACAACCCCGAAATGATAGAAGAAGAAGGCATTCGAAGAACCCGTAACGCGTTGGCGCAATCTGATCTTGCGCTGGTATTATTCGATCCCTCTCAATCTCTTGATGCCAATGATGAATTGTTGATGGACGAAGTGGGTGATCAACCTCGATGCGTTCTATTTAATAAATCCGACCTTGAACAAAAATGGACGAAGGAAAAAATTGAAACCTTTCTGCAAGGTGAAATGCCGATTTCACTTTCTGCAAAAACAGGAACCGGACTGGAAGAGTTAAAAGAAGCGATTTACAACCATTCCGTTAAAGGCGAAAGAGCGGGAGAGTCTATTTCCATCACCCGTGAACGTCACCGGGACCATTTGCAACAGGCTGCAGAAGCTCTGGATACTGCCAGTAGGAGTATGGTTTCGGGTTGTTCTGAAGAACTCATCGCGGTTGATGTCACTTTGGCAATGGAACACCTTGGCTCGGTACTCGGAAAAACTTTTGCGGAAGACTTGCTGGATAAAATTTTTGGTCAATTCTGTATTGGAAAATAGTCTGGATAACCGGAAGGCTCGATTAGCAGCTCAGTTGTCAACTCTTGGCCGGGTGGAAGGGGAATTCGACCAACTGGAACCAATATTTCATAATAAGCTGCAAGCCATTTGTAAACTGGTCGATTTGTGAGGGTTTCTGAACATAGGAGTTTGCCCCATAGTCATAGGCTGCAACGATATTTGCCTTGGTTTTCGAAGATGTGAGAACGATGGTGAGCAGGTTTTTCAATGCGGGATTTTGCTGTATCTCTTGAAGTACTTCCAAACCATTCTTTTTGGGTAAATTTATATCTAGAAGAATCAGAGAAGGAACCGGAGACTTTGTTGGGTCCTGCCACTCGTTTTGACGAAGTAGATAGCCCATCGCCTCCTCACCATTTTTAACCCAGTGAACATCGCAGTCGAATTCGGTGCTTTCCAGTGTGCTCGAAATAAGAAAATAATCGTCTTCGTCATCTTCCACAACAAGAATAATGTGTTTATTTTTGTCTTCAGCCATCTTACTTTTCCTGTTTTACTGGCAATTCTATAATGAAGATCGTCCCCTCTTGTAGCTTGCTTTTTGCAGTAATTGTTCCGTTGTGTTTATCGATAATTTTTTTGCAAATGGCGAGTCCCATCCCGGTTCCACCAAACTCGCTGGAAGTATGTAGACGCTGGAAGGGTTTGAAAATGCGGTCCAGATATTTCTCTTCAAACCCAATTCCGTTATCCGTCACATGTATCTTACAATATCCGTTTTGGGAGGCAACTGTTTTTCCGCTGATTGTGAGGGAGGGAAGCTCTTCATCACGGTGATACTTTAAAGCATTGCTGATAAGGTTTTGAAATAAATGAAACATTTGGAATCTGTTTGCTTCTATCACAGGTAAATCCACGACCTTCACTTTTGCGTTCGATTGCTCAATCGAAATCTCTAAATCCGTCAGCACTTGTTGAATCACATCGTTCAAATCGAGTTGCTCCATTTTTCTTGTTTGGGCAGAATCCAGAGTGGAATAATTTACCAGATCTTCAACCAGACTTTGCAATCGCTGGGAAGAGTTTTCCATCCTGCTAAGGTAATAAATATCTTTTTCATCGATAGTCTTGGAGCGGGATTTTAAAAGATCTCCAAAGGAGATAATTTTTCTAAGTGGTTCCTGTAAATCGTGTGAAGCGATATGAACAAAGTCCCGCAATTCTTCGTTGGTTTCTTTCAGGTTTTTATAAGATCTTTGCAATTTATCGGTAATTTTTTTTCGTT
This sequence comes from Nitrospinaceae bacterium, assembly GCA_029261635.1. Taxonomy (GTDB): domain Bacteria; phylum Nitrospinota; class Nitrospinia; order Nitrospinales; family VA-1; genus UBA8687. Next base: position 2,813 of record JAJDAW010000114.1, on the reverse strand, counting down.
CCAAAGCAGAACCTGCATATTTTGCGAAGACCTCAAGGATCATCTGCGCCATTTCTGGATCTTTGATTGGTTCGGAGTGCATGACGGAAAGAAGGCCCAAGGATTTTCCCGACACATCGAAAAAAGGTACACCCATATAGCTGTCAACTTTCAAATCAACCAGCATTTGATCTTTTGTAAACTTTTCACGAACATTATGAGGGCAATAATATGCGCCTTTACCAGCAACATATTCACAAGGAGTGTCATTTATTGAATATTCTGCATTTTCAATGAAATCGTTTTCTAGCCATATTGCATGAGTTTGTATCGCACCATCATTCAAACATTCGCCAATGAAGGCGCAACGCACTTGTAATGCCGAGGCCAGATTTTTAACGAGCATTTTAAAGAAAGATTCATCGTTGTAAGCGGTAGCGCAGCCTTCTACCATTTTGTGCAATCTTTGATGAAAAAGTTCGTTTTCCTTTTCGGCTTCTTTTTCTTTTGTTATATCAACAGCCATTTCCATGACAAGATTTGAGCCGTCAATATCTTGAAAGGGAGTTACCACGGTCAAATAAGTTTTTCCATCCGGTGCGCTCCATATGGAATCGCTTGTCTCTTTGGTGTCGAAAATTTCAAAAGGAGTACATACTTGGCAAGGCTCTGATCTGTTATGCATCAGTTGAAAACATTTTTTTTCTTCATGGGGATTTCCAAACCGCTCTCGAAACATTTTGTTGGCGAAGGGAACGGAATAATCAGGAGCTTGCAAATGAAAGGAAACGGGCAGGTTGTCGAGCATAGTGAAAAAGTTTTGCCTGTCTTTTAACAGTCGTTGCTTTAATTCACATCGCTCTAAAAATTGGCCTATCTGATTGCCCAGACTGCCGATCAGTTGAGCCATATCTTCTTCGGGTTGTAATGTTTTTTCTGAAAAAACTTCGACCACTCCAATCAGTCCTTTGGAGTTTGTCACCGGGAACCCGAAACCCGAATGCAGGCCCGCCTTGAATGCAAAAGGAAGTCGTGGAAAGTTTGTGTCTTGGGTCACATCGACTACCCAATGCGTTTCACCGCTTTCACACACACGTCCAGGAAGACCGGTCCCAATTTTAAGAGGCATTTCTTTGGATTTATCTACAAACTCCCTGAATTTTTCAATATCTTCTGGAGCATGCCATGAATGAGAACAATGCAGTAACTGCTTTTCCTCATCAAACATCCAACAAAAGATTATTTCCCAGTTCATAAATTTGCAGATGCTCTGCAAAGCTTTAGGAAAGACAGATTCCAAATCGTCCGATGTAGAAAAAATTTTAGTTATATTGTGTAATAAGTTTCGTTGAGCTTCGGCTTGTTTTCTTTCGCCGATATCGCGCACAGTCCCAACAAAAAAGCGTTGTGAATCCAAATTGATAGGGTTGGCCGCAAGCTCTATGAGGAATGAAGAACCATCTTTTCGCAATGCCGGTAGCTCTCTCAGCATTCCAATGAGATCGGATTTTCCGGTGCGTAAATATTGCTGGAGGTAGTTGTCGTGTTCGCTTCTATGAGGCTCTGGCATTAGCAGAGATACATTTTTACCAATCACCTCTTCAGCCTGATAACCGAATAGGGATTCGGCAGCCGGATTGAAAGTCTGGATAATGCCACTATCATCAATAACTATAACACCCTCCTGAGTGGCATTGATTACAGCTTCAAAACGCTCCCCTCGTTCAGGGGACGGAGTGTTTCGTAATGGTTCTTCAGACCTTTGTGTCTTTATATCCATTATGGAGTCAACTCACAAATGCAGGAGGTAACCTAATTTTTTTAGAATAATCAATAAAATGCCTAAAGCCAAATTATTTTAATAAGTTAGCTCTAAACCTACTATTGTAAAATTTCAATAATCCTTGTTTTTACTTCACTTATATTGGAATGTTACGAAGAAATCCCCCTCCCCTAGCAGTGACTTATTTGGCGAAAAGTAATACTATTGCTCAGCGATTAAAAAAATAATTCATTTTTGATAAGAGCGATGGATATTTCCAAGTCCATGTTCAAAATGTTTTGCCCTGATTTTTTCGGGGAGATAAGGTTCGTAGGGATTTGCCATGTCCAACGATGCGGAAAATAAAAAGCATTGGATTTCTGAAAACATAAAACTCTTGATAGTTCAGGGAATATTGGCAGCCCTAATTTTTGCTGTCGATTTGGAAATCGAACTCGGTGTTGCAGCGGGGGTGCCCTATATCTGTCTGGTGCTCGTTGCGCTGTGGTCAAAAAAGAAACGTCTTATTTGGATCGGTGCGATCTTGGGAACCGTTTTGACTCTTGTCGGTTATTGGCTTTCTCCGTTAGGTGGGGAACCTTGGAAAATTTTGACAAACCGGTTACTCGCTCTTTTTTCTATATGGGTGACTGCCTTCATTGGTTATTTATTCAAAAAAAATGAAACGGCTTTACAGCAAGTCAATGAAAAGTTAGAAACTCAAGTTGAGACCCGAACCTATCAACTTAAGACTATCAATGAATATCTAAAGCGGGAAATCCAGGAAAATTTAAATGCAAGGAAAAGTCTGGAACAGCTCCACACTCAATATTCAACAATTTTAGAAGCGGTGGGTGTGGGTATATTTGGATTGAATAGGGAAGGTCGTACCACTTTTTGCAACGCTTCTGCAGCTGCCATGACTGGATTTTCCCCCGATGAGCAAGTGGGAAAAATTCAGCATAATTTGATTCATCATTCTTATCCTGATGGTAGTAAATTTAACCAGGATTATTGTCCTATTTTCGAGACTTTAAAAAATGGAGCGTGTTATCGAATTTTAGATGATATT
>JAJDAW010000113.1 GCA_029261635.1 Nitrospinaceae bacterium | reverse complement strand
TATTGAATTAAAGGTCGTGAAGAAATGACTAAAATTATAATAACTATTCTTATTTTTCTCAGTGCTTGTTCATCCGCACCTGAGATTGTCCCAGGGAAAGGGGCCATATATGGAACAATTTCTGCTGAGAGCCACAAGGATGTTATAGCCAAGGCATCGAAAGACGATGGTGGCATCTATAGTAGTGGGGAGGTAGTTTTCAAAAAGGGAATGGTAAATTACCATCAATTGAAAGAGCTTTATGTTTGTTTGATTAACCCCTCTTTGAAAAGTGGAAAAGACCATTTGTTGATTGCAGATAACGATAAAATGTCGCATCGATCATTGGCGATTTCCAAAGGCGACAGGCTATGGGTGCAGAATAACTCTTCTAAAACTCTCACTTTTTTCTTGGCCGGACAAGACGATAGCATTCAGGTTTACTCTCCTGTAAAATCAGGTGAACGAGCAGTAATAGTGGTAGAGCAGGAAGGAATTTTAGAGTTGGGAAGCGATGAGGATGAGAGTTTAATCACAACCTTGTTTTCACGAGAAGGCTTGATAAGCCAGATACACTCTTCTGGTGATGAATACATATTTAAAAATCTTGATCCAGGCCAATATAAAATTTTATTCTGGTTTTGGCGCTTGGGTTTTATTGAAAAAAATATTATTATAAAAGCCGGGGAGAATATAAAGCTGAATCAGATTTTATCTGTCGATAAAATTATGGCAAATAAGAATGACCCTTAGTGCAAAAATATTTTTATCCTTTTTTTCTTCTCCACTCTCCTATTAGGTCTGACTCTCTATATCTCCAATAGCGAGACAGAGCAATTTGAAATTAAGGCCTTATCATCAAAGCTAAGAGAGACCCATCAAAGACTTGACCGTCAACTGGATCAAGAACGTCTCCATATTCTGAAAATCGCCAAGACTCTGACCACGGATCAAAAATTCAGATCCTTCCTTTCACAGATTAAAGATAATTTTTACTCCTTTGCAGAAGAAATTGCTCATGATACCGACGCTGATTTGGTATTTATGGTGGATGATAATTTAAAGGTTCGAGGAATATACCCTTCAGTTGAAAAGCTTAGTCTGTGGGTGAATGCTAATTTAAATAAGTTTCCTATTAAAGATATTTTGGAAACCGGTACAGAGCAACGAGGAATGGTTTCTGCTGGCGGTAAAATTATGAGTTCGGTAGGCTTGCCTTTGAAAGAGTCCCTGCGCGATGAATATGCACTAGGTGCCATGATTGTTGTAAAGAATATCGACGATAAATGGGTTGCTAAGCTGACAGCTGATGCCATGGAAAAGGATTTTCTTCGGATTATTTTTTTTAGTGACTTAAAAATTGTAGCCGATAACGTTGAGAATAAGTTTGCTGAAGAAGTGATGGCCAATTTAGAGGGAATTCCAGGCGGATCAGGAATGTTTCTTTTCGAGGGAGATCGCTATATTACTCAGAGAGGTTTCTACGAAAGTAATGATAAGGCCACAGGTTATTTCTATGCAACTAATCTGGATTCTGTGCTCAAACCTTTCCATATAATACAAGATAAAATACTGATAACAGGAATAGCAATATTAACTGTAGGCCTTTTATTTTCCATCCTTTTTTCAAGAAGGATTGCTCAGCCTCTCGGACTACTGCTACAAGGAACTAAAGGCGTTATAGACGATGATTATGACTTTGAAATTAAGCATACCTCCAAAGATGAAGTGGGAGAGTTGTCAAAGGCTTTTAATCATATGTTAAAAGGTTTACGAGAAAAGAAATATATCCAAGAGATATTTGGTAAATATGTGCATCCTTCAATCGTTACGGAGATACTCTCAAATCCTGAAAAAATTCATCCTGGTGGAAAAAGAAACTACCAAAGCGTTCTGTTTTGTGACGTTGCAAATTTTACCAGTTTCAGCGAGTCCATGGCCCCCGAAGAATTGATCAAATTATTGAATGAATATCTCGGTGCTATGACCGAAGAAATATCCAACACCCATGGCATCCTCGATAAATATATTGGCGATGCTATCATGGCTTTTTGGGGACCACCTTTCACGCCCGGAAATCATTCGTTGTTGGCATGTCAAGCTGCTATAAAAATGCAATCTACCTTGCAGACATTGAGGCCGCAATGGTTATCCAGAGGGCTTCCTGAAATTAGAATGCGCGTAGGCATTGCAACAGGTCATATGATCGTTGGCAATATAGGTTCGGAAAAGAACCTTGAGTACACGTGCATTGGTGACACCGTAAATTATAGTTCGAGATTGGAAGGGATTAATAAAGTGTATGGTACCAATATAATTGTGGATATCTTCACAAGGAATAATGTTGAGCACGATCTTCTTCTAAGGGAATTGGATACGATTCAGGTGAAGGGCAGGGAGCAGGGGGCACAAATTTTTGAGGTAATAGCTGAAAATGAAAATGCCAGTGAAGAACAAAAAAAATTAAAATCTGAATATGAATCAGCTCTAGAGTTATATCGAAAAGGAGAATTTCATCTAGCAGAAAAAGAATTTACTTCTATATTCGAGGCCAGCAGCGATCTGGCAAGCAAAACCATGTCAGCACGGTGCAAGGATTATATTGTTTTTCCACCTGAAAACTGGAGCGGGGTAGTCGTTATGAAAGAAAAGTAGGCTTAAAGCCACAACTCCTGGGTGTTTAATTTCTCCATTGCCAGGTTGGTGGCTGCATCTCGAAAAATAGAGTCTTCTTCCATCCGTGAAAATACACCTTTCACATTCTTTGCAACCGTATCAAATATAAGATTTTCTGTATAAATACGCGTGTCTTTATGTTGAACCTTCATCGAATATTCTTTATCCCTTCTCATATTTTGCTCTACAGCACAGCCAATTACTCCTCCTGCATTAACAATAAAATCTGTAAGCGATAAAATATTTCGTCTATGCCTTAAATAATACTCCACAGGTTTGCTGCTTGGTGTGTTGGCACCTTGAAGTATCAGACGGCAATCAATTCGGTCAATATTCTTTGCCGTGATGGCATCGGGCCTGGCCGCTGGGATCAAAATGTCGCAGGGGGCCTCCAAAAGCCAATCCACCTTGTTAGCACTAAATTTTTTATCGACAGGTTTGGAATAGTTGCTTAGGCCACCAGATTGCTTGCGGATATTTGAAAGCTCCTGAACGTCCAACCCAGTCGAGTTCCACAACGCTCCATTTATATCTGAGGCACCTACTATCAGGGCTCCTTTTTCTTGCAACTTAATGGCAGTAGGGCAACCGACATTGCCAAAACCCTGAATGACTATTTTAGAATTATTAAGCGTAAAATTTTCTAAAATATCCTCAAGAGAGAGTGCGGCTGAAAATAATCCGTGAGCAGTTAACCCCCAGTCATCGATTGGAATACCGCCGCATTCAACGGGTCGTCCAACACCGCCGCGATTATGAGTTTTTGTTTTTAGTTTTTCTGAATGGTTGTCATAAATTTTTTGAATATCACGCTCATCGGTGCCCATATCGGGAGCGGGGAGATAATTATCCAGCTCGAATAAAGCATCGGCAAATTTTTCAATCAAATGACTCTTTAATTTGGGGTCATTATAGAATCGGGAATCATTAGCTATCAAACCCGATTTTCCTCCTCCATAGGGAAGACAGGCGGCACTATTTTTTAGCGTCATAGCTCGTGACAATCGACGGACCTCATTTAGTCCAATGTTTGGGGTCATGCGAATACCTCCCAAACCAGGGCCTCTTTGCGTATTGTCGATGCACACATAACCCCAAACTTTATTTGTTTCTGGGTCGATGATTTGATAATTGGCTTCCTGCTGAATAACGGAGTCATTTGAAAAACGATCTTCATTTTGTTCTTTTGGCAGGAGTTCTGCTCTTAAGCTCTTGGGAAGAAGATCCATTATAGTTTTTTAATCATAGCGATGCGGTGATAGATAAGAGTGGTGGGGTCAATTTTTCTGCCTTGCAGGAGAAGCAACATATCCAGGTAATGATTTTTAGTCAGTCCTAATTTAGTGATTAGTTTTACTGCCATCCGATCTGCTTCAACCTCTTGATTTATTCCAAATCCTTCAGGAAGATCAATGACGGGTGAGGAGCCATAATGCCCACCTGAAGAAAGATTAGTGGGAGTTTTTTCCTGTGAAGGAATGGTTTCGGAATTAACAATGATAATTCCTACTCGGGAGTAATAGTGACCCATTTTCAGATGTGACAGTTCATGGGCGGCAACACAGATTCTACGAACAGGGTTTAGCTTTCCCAGAAAACGTTTGGTAATATTTATTTCACGTCCTTTTGTTACCCAAGCATTGTCGAATTCCTCTTCCCATACAACGGCTTTATATTTCCCATAATCCTGCGGAAAATTTATTCGAACAATATAGTCGATATTTGCCTGCCAATTTGACAAAGCTGATTTGCATGAGACGGATTGATTGGGTTGGCATCTATGTTCAAGGGTTTGGCAACCCGCAATTAATAGTGAAGATAAAAATAATATTAAACCACCTATAATATTCTTCACTCTGAATTTGACCTTATTAGAAATTAATAATAATTAATACCACCGCTTAAATACAGTATTCCACTGGTTCTATCTGAAGGTGGGGGCCCTTGAAAAGGAATGCCAAAAGAAGCGGCAAAATTGAAACTGGGCCCCCAGGGTTTAGTTTTTGGAATATTAATTTTCATTCCGAAACCTCCGCCTGATATAGAACGTTCCAAATCACCTAGATCCGGTTCAAGAATCTGAACTTTACCTCCCTCTACAAAAGTATTGAAGGATAGAATATCCTTCAATTTAAGTTTGCCTATACGAATTGGTATATCTGAAGGAAATGGAATCACGTATTCTATTCCTCCATTGTAACCATTAGAGCCAGAATGTTCAGATATTGGAAATCCTCGAACCGTTCCAAAACCCCCTACAGAAAAGAGATTTGAAGAAAGTGCGCGGGCACTGGAAATTTGTCCATTTCCTCTAATAATAAAGTAACTGCCAGCAAACCCCGTGCTTTGAAAACGGGTGAAGTTAAATTCGGCACGAAAAATATTTCCCTTTGCTCTAGAACGAGAGACTAGAGGTCTATTCTCATTAGAATCTGAAATACCCTGATTAAATTTTAATTCAGCAAATGTGCGTCCCCTAAAACGGTCTGTGTAATTACCACCTAAAGAAATATGGAATGCTCTGAGATTATCCCTACTTGAAGGTTCTCCCAGCTGAAAATTCCTGCTTTCTCTTATGCTGTAACCCCCTTTAAGGGAAAGTTGACCCAGCCTCGAACGGTAAAGGGGATGATTAAGCTCTGAAGTAAATGAGTCCGAATTCCCTTCCGCATACAAACCCACTAACTCTTTTCCAAGGGATTGCTTAGAATGTGAATATGAAAATTTAAGAGTAGTGCCATAATTATTTATCGGATACACAAACGATGGAGCTACAAGAGATTGAGTGAAATCAGATTGAATCACACGCAAAGAAAACTGATCGCCTAATTTAAAAAGGTTTCCCACATTGGCTGAAAAGTTGTAGTGAATTGGTCCTGTAAACTCACTACCATAATTATCCATATCAAATGCAAAAGAATAAGCAGGCCCTTCTTTTACTTCCAAAACTAAATTAGAGGTTCCCGGAAGTTCTCCAGGTTTCAATAGAGATCTGACAGTAACACCAAGCAAATCATTTAATTCAAGTAGTGTCCTTTCAAGTGTTTGTTCTCGGAGAACACCTTCATCTTTGACCCGAACAAAACGGCCTTCAATATCTTCACTGTTGAGAGATTCATTTCCACTAACTTCGATCTTATTGATCTTTCCTTCAGCAATATTTATTTTAACAATCCCGTCCTTTAGCTTTTGAGCAGGGATATAGGCTTTGGATAAAAAGTAACCTTGCGATACATAATAGGATGTGAGTTCTTGAACCAGTAAGAGGAGTACCCCCATGCTGATCTCTTTCCCTTCATCCAGGTTTACCAGAGCTTCCAGTTCTTCTTTTGGGAAAAGGCTGCTTCCCTCCACTTCAATTTTTTTTACAAAAAATTTGGGCCCCTTGGCAGGGTCAATTGGCTTTCTGCTATCTGGAACAACGATTTCCGGTGTTTCCTCTACAGCAGGAGGTTGGTAGAATGGCCTTGAACGCATTAATGACCTTTCCGATAATCCTGACTCAGCATTTTGAGGTACTTGTTGCCCCCAAAGAGAAGGGGCAGAGATTAGGCCATATAATAGTATAATGACTAGGTGTTTAATTTTAGTAGAAGGTTTCAAACGGTTGTTTTCGTCAGGTGCCAGTGAATAAAATTTATTATTAAATCGCAGGACAATATTGCTGAGTTTTGTAATAATATACCAATGAGTACGCATATATATAGTGTTAATCTCTGGTAAGACAACTCATTTAAAACGCATGGTTTACGAAGGTTTATGAAGAATTCATTAGATGAGAAAGCTGTTGATTTGTTGGTGGTGAATGCCCTCGAAGAAGATATAAAAGATGGGGATATTACAACCCGCAATATATTTTCAGAAAATAAGAATGCCTCGGCAGAAGTGATTGCCCGTGAAACAATGATTTTATGCGGTCTTGATGTCTTTCAAGCGGTTTTTAAAAAACTTGATGATAATGCTAAATTCTCTTCTGGTAATTTTAAAGATGGTGATGAGGTTGTCGCAGGTGAAATAATTTTAAACATCGAATGTGATGTTATCCCATTGCTTGAGGGTGAGAGAAGCGCGTTAAACATTTTGCAATGGCTGAGCGGAATCGCGACACTGACTCATAAATATGTCAAGAAGGCAGCTCCGGTTAAAATTTTGGATACACGTAAAACAACTCCTGGATTAAGGGTGTTTGAAAAATATGCAGTGGCATGTGGAGGTGCACTCAATCATAGGTTTGGTTTGTATGATCAGGTTTTGATTAAGGACAACCATATTGAAGCTGCGGGTGGTATTTCAAATGCAGTGAGTGCGGTAAGAAAAAATGTTCCAGAGGATAAAAAGATTGAAGTTGAAGTGCAATCAATTGAGGAAGTGAATGAGGCACTTGAAAACAATGTCGATATAATTATGCTTGATAATATGACTCTTGATATGATGCGTCAGTGCATTGCTTTGATCAATGGTAAAGCCAAAACGGAAATTAGCGGTGGAATCACTTTTGAAAGACTGGAAGAAATTTCTACCACAGGTGCCAATTTTGTTTCAATAGGTGCGTTGACCCATTCCGCACCTGCCGTTGACATCAGTATGAATATTAAATAATTATGCCCTGTAAAGACACCACATCTAAGATAAGTATTTTACTGGATGGAAACGATCATCTTCTGAACTTCGAGTTTTCTAAAATGACCTGCCAAAAGGAAGTCGGCGGTGGAACCGGGTTTCGCGATTATTGCCTTGGTAAGTCCGTAGACATTTTATCTGAACTGGAGTTTCAGGATATAAATGATGACTTGGAATTACATGATACGGAGAGCCAGTTTTTGCTCTTTTTAGAATGGAGTGCTTTAGGAGCCGCGTTGGATCAGTATCAAGGGAAATTATCGCCCAACGATCAAGAGCAGTACCAAATCGCGACTATCGCATATGAGTCAGATCAGGTAGAAATTAATCAAATGGTTTTGGCGCCCTCAGAAATGCCCAAAATAATTCCATGCAGAAAAAAAAATACGGAGTCTAAACATGAGTAAGATCAGCGAATTTATGAGTACAACAATATATTCTACAAGCCCCGATGCTTTTGCTCATGAGGCTATTGATAAAATGTACAAAAACAAAATTGGTGCACTACTAGTGGAAACCGGAGGGACGCATACGGGTATGTTCACGAAAACAGATTGGATGACTTTAGTCTTAAAAGGTGAATGCGATCCAAAAACTATAAAAGTTTCTGAAATAATGACAGAACTCAAACATACCCTTGATATAAACCAAACCATTTCTGAAGCCAGTGCAATGATCGAGTCAAATAAGATTCGCCATATTCCCGTCAAAGAAAATGGAAAAATAGTGGGAATGTTCTCCGTAAAAGACTTGGAAAAATACTATCTACAGTTGCACCGCAAAACTGATTTTTAACTTACGCATGTAAATCCAATAGCAATTTTTAGTCTTTACTCGTCTGGGTAAAGTCGAACAAGCCGCACATAGCCTTGGGAATAGTCCTGGTCGAATTGTTGAGCGTTTCCCGAGGTATAGGAAAAATAAAAAGCCGCCTGTTGATCAAAAGGCAAACACCAGCTTGCATTTCCACCGCCGGGAGCAAACAGGGGATCGAGATGAATTTCATTGTTGGATCGCGCCATGATGGTGCTATCCACCATAAAAATTTTCTCTATCTCTTCTCTTTCTGGAATCCTCCAGTCATGGAAACCAAGATAGTCCTTTTTGTTCATTTCATCCACAAACTGTAGAGACTCTTGAAAATTAAGCCAATCCTGTGCAACAGGCCAGGAGTCTTCCTTAGCCCAAATCAGTCCCGTTTCGCTATCTAAAATGCTTCCGTCATCATTATCTGTAAATCTACTCATTTATTAGTTCTCCTTTTCCAATTTGCAACTGGCAATCAACCGTTTTATCTGATAAAAAACTTATCTTTGATCATTCTATTAACAGGAACTAGTGCCAATGGATTTGGTTGCAAAAAATATATTATTGAATGAATGGGTTATTGCGCAAGCAGATTGCGGCGAAAAAATCCCTGACTTAATTGTTTATGAACAAATTTCACAATATTCTATCTGGGTCGCCCTAGCTTTGGCAATAGGTGGAATTTTAATTGAACAAAAAACGACCAAACGACTTTTAATGGTTACTGCCGTGTTACCACTCTTAGCTTGGGGATACGTTCAATTTATGGTGGATTATACCAGTCTCAAAAAAGAAATCTTTGCTTATAATGCATTGGCAGAAGCGACTCTTGCAAATATTGCAGAGGCACAGGACAGGTATAAATCGGAACAGGGTACGTATATCGATGATTTTAGAAAAATTTATTCGCATATAGGTGGGGCAGGGGGGATGAACGAATGCGTTAAGATATTAAATATTTCTGCAGGTTTTGAACATTGGCGAGCCGAGGCGACTCATCTTTCCAGTCCAGACTCTGTTATCTGGGACAGTCGAGCGGGCACTTCCCTTAAAAAAGGATAAAGGATTAATCCTCCCAAAGATCAACCATTCCATTTAAAGAAACCATCCCTGTTATTTCGTTGCTTTCTATGACCATTGCATAGGACACAGAGAAATTTGTGAGAAACCGAGCCGCAAAGGGAATAGGCATATCAGCAGTAACAGATAGAACGGGTTTAGACATAATTTCATATACATGGGCTTCATGTAGTTTTCTGCGATGAGCAATTACCTTGCGAGCGATATCTTTTAAAGTCATAATTCCATAAACATCACTGTCATCACGAGGTTCAACCAACACCGCATTGATTTTTTTGCTTCGCATCATATGAAGCGCATCGGAAACTTTCATAATGCCTTCAACCTTTGTGAAGTTAGACATCATTACATCGCCAACCCTTTTTATTTCTGCCATTCCCTTCTCCTATTGACTGCTATTAAAAATAATGGTCTTTGGCTTCTTTTTCCATCGAAGGCATTTGACTCTCAAGGCCTATAGCACGGTCTACATCCAAGGAAAATGATATTCCATTGCCATGCTCGCTTAAGTGACCTGAATCGTAAATTGCATCCATAATATCATTGGCCATGAAATCTTCTACCAGAAAGAGAAGCATGTCTTTCTGAGATTCCATATCGAGACCTAGAAAAGATTTTTTTGATTTGATTCCTTCACCACGAGCATTGAGAATTGTGACTCCTGTCGCACCGGCAACTTTCGCGGCTTCAATAACGGTGTCCTGATATTTCTCATTCACAAAAGCTAAAACAACTTTAAAACGCATGGATTAAAACCTCCTAAGATTCATCTGCTGTTCTCTTTCGCGCGGCTAGAATTTCGGTGATCATAGCATACGCCATTACTGTTATCATAGGGAAAAGGGAAGCAAACGCTATCAGTCCAAAACCGTCTATCAACGGAGATCGCCCTGGAACATTAGCGGCTAAACCTATGCCTAGAGCGGCAATCAGGGGGACGGTTACTGTAGAGGTTGTTACCCCTCCCGAATCATAGGCTAAAGGAACGATCATTTTTGGAGCAAAATAAGTTTGCACCAGTAAAAATGCGTAGCCTGTAGCTATGTAATAGTGAAGTGGATTTCCTGTGACTATTCGATAAACACCCAAGGTCACTCCAAAGGCAACACCGAGTGCAACCGATATTCGCAATCCCCATGCAGAAATTGCACCCGTTGTTATTTCTTTTGCTTTTAAAGCCACAGCAATAAGGGCGGGTTCTGCAAGAGTTGTGGAAAAACCTATTAGAAATGCAAAAACATAGGTCCATAAATATATAGCGGGATCTATATCTATTGAATCTTTGATCGCAGCTATAACATTTTCGTCACCGGAAGTCAGAAAATTCAAATCTGTTAACTGGTTCGCCATTTGGGTGCCGATGGGGAAAACGCATTTTTCCAGTCCCACAATGAATATACTCAAACCTACAACAACCAGTAGGAGTCCAAAAGCTATTGTTGGCAGGTTCTCAATTTTTTTTCTTATGGCAACAGCCTGAAAAAAGCCGAGCACCAGTATTATGGGAAGAATATCTTTAAAAGTTCCTCCCAGCGCGCTAATAATTGCCTGAATAAAATCCTGTTCCATACTAAATATTTATCCCGTAAACAAAAATGCCATAACCTAAAACAAATATTATGGGATTCAAGCTAGCCAGCGCTATCAATCCAAAACCATCTATTATAGGACTTCTACCTCGTATAGCCGTTGCCAAGCCGACCCCGAGAGCCGCTACCAGAGGCACGGTTATGGTAGATGTGGTAATTCCACCCGAGTCATATGCGATACCTATAATTTGAGCTGGGGCAAAAAAGGTGGTGATGACAATGATGCTGTATCCCCCTGTGATAAACCAGATTAACGGCCACCCTTTGATAATGCGCAGCACTCCTAAAGAAATGGCTGTTCCCACGGAAAAAGCAACCGTAAGTCTAAGGCCTAAAACAAAAGAACCGATAGATTCTTGATTGTCCTCGATCGCTCCTGCACCAGCGGCCAGAGCTCCCGCTTTACCTGCAACTACAGTGAGCGCAGGTTCTGCAATGGTTGTAGAGAATCCGAGAGCAAATCCAAAAAGAATAATCCATAATGCATTCCCCTTGGTAGCAAATTCATTAGCCATTTTTTCGCCGATGGGGAAGAGGGCGCTATCCAATCCCAGAATAAATATGAACAGGCCGAAAACAACCAGCACAATGCCCAACAAAATTTGGTCAAGGTTTGGAAAAGGCTTTTGGATGATGATAATTTGAAAAAAGGCGATAACCAGGATGATTGGAAAAACATCCATGAAAGAAGAAAATATTTTTGAGAGGAGAACCTTTGCTATTTCCACCAGATATCTTCAGTCAGTAGGTTTTAGAATATAATCAACTAATATTCAATGGTATCAGACAACATAACCACTTCAACAAAGTCTATTATGTCAGACAAATGGAGTATAACGGATTATTTCCAAGAAATCAGTTAATATGGTCTGATTGATATTATGAACTTTTCTTAATTTGATTTGGGGCGGGCTAATGGATTCGGAAGAAAGGAGTCGAGACGAATTAGAGCAGGATGAATTAAACAAGGAAATGATCCTCGAAATTTTTCATAAAACAAAAGGGGGAATGGATGAGGTCAATGCAGCCATTGATAGAAAATTATTTGGGCCTAAAGTAAGAAGTATCACCCTCTTTGAAAAGTTTATCACGGCCAGACTTACTTTAAATCCTAAATCATTGAGTCTTTCAAATAAAGAGATCACTCCATGGGAAGCCGCTTACCTTAGTAAGTTTCCAGGGCTGGAAAATGTAGAGCAACTGGATTTAAGAAAAAATAAATTGGGGGATGAAGGTTTGGAAGTGTTGCTTGCTTCTGAAAAGATAAGAAATGTTCGCGAACTGGATCTGAGAAATAATCAGATTACCAGAAATGGAATGTTGCTACTGTCTAATACAGAGAATCTGCTGAATTTGGAAAGCTTGGACTTACGTGTCAATAAGCTAGGAAAACGATGGGAAGAGAAATTGAAGGAACAGGGTAATTTCCCAAAGTTATCCTTGTTAAGGATAGCCTGATAAAAATATCAGGCTTTTCCCTTACATGGTTGTTGGAAGTTACAGGGCTAGATGATTTTTGTTATCGCGAATTTTTTGAACTATTTTATCCGCAATTTCATCTGCCTTGATCGAATAAGTACCATCTCGTAAAACATTGCGAAATTTATTCACCAAATCGTGACGTATTTCACCTGTGCCTTTTGATGTTTTTGATGGCGCCTGACTCTTGGAAACTTCCGACAGAGTGACACGGTCTAAAGGTTTCCCCGAGGGCCCAGAGCTCTTAGTCGAACTCCTTATACCCTTGGAGTCACTTTTAGCAGCTTTTCCTCTGACTAATTTTAGTGTTGGTTCTAGTTCATTCATAATTTATTGAAGTAACAACAGTACTCCCTCCGGTATTAAATTAGACTGTCCTACCATAGCGGAAGAAGTTTGCACTAACAAAAGCTGTTTTGTTAATCCGGTTACTTCTTCTGCCACATCGGCATCACGAATAGTGGAAGCCGCGGCTGTTAGGTTTTCTATATTGACGCCCAAATTCTGAATGGCTCGAGTCAAACGGTTTTGTGTTGCTCCCACACGAGCCCTTGCTCCACTTAAGTCGCCAACAGCCTGTTGAAGCCTTACCAGAGCCTCTTTGGCACCATCAGCGGTACTGATATCCAAATCCTCAATTCCTAGGCCGGTTGTTGTCGTAGCTTGTAAATTGAGTGTTTCGTTTAAATTAATACGATTTTCAGTTCTTGAATCCAGACCGATGTGAATAATGACATCATCACCCGCTGCGCTACTTGAAAGAGACCCATCCAGGAGTTTTTGGCCCAAAAATTCATTGGTGTTGGTAATACGGTTTATTTCTTGCTTTTGTGCCTCAAATTCGAGCTGAAGGGTTTGTCTTTCTGTGTCACCAATCGTTCCCGTGGAAGCCTGTGAAGCAAGTTCTCTTGTACGAATGAGAATTTCCGCTATAACAGTCAAACCACCTTCTGCAACATTATTGATCAAGGAAAGACCGTCCTGCAGGTTTCTTGCCCCTTGACGAAACGCACGTGCATCGGAACGTAATGATTCGGAAATAGCAAGACTTGCTCCATCATCGGAACTGTTCTTAACACGTTCCCCAGAGGCAACTGTACCTATAGCTTTTCCTAGATTGTCGTTGTGTGAACTTAGGCGGTTTTGTGCAATTTGTGAACTGAGATTATTGAAGATTCTGAGTGGCATTCCATTTCCTCCCTGAAAGTGGAATTAATTAGATTTGATTGGTGATCCATATTGAAACCTCCAAGTTTCAAAGTGTGTTATGGGCCAATCTCGATTGCAGCCTCCAAGCTGCCTTAATTTAGTTACGGCTAAAGTGGGGATTTCTTGAGTTTTAAAATCAAATCAGCTAAAAAATCAAATGAATAGGGGCTAAATAGGGGGTAGAATGAGTGGTCTAGATTTAAAATTACTAAAAGGAATGATTAAAAATGACTCAAGAATCATTAATAGTGGAAGGAATGACCTGTCAACATTGTGTGCAGACGATCACAGAAGCACTAGAGAAAATTGCAGGGACAAATAAAGTTGCAGTGGATCTCGATAAAAAAGAGGTGCAGATTGATTACAATGAAGAAGAAACTAACTTGCAGGAAATTTCCGATAAAATTGTTGAGGTGGGGTTTGAATTAGGAAAGAGTTAGCGCAACCGTTCAGGACGCCAGTTTGCCAATCGTAATTTTTAGAGCTTTTTCTTTACCCTCTCTAAATACTTTTACTAGGACATCTCTACCAATTTTTGTGTCCGCTACCATTTTTTGCAAATGCTTTGAACCGGGAACAGGGTTACCATCAAACTGAAGAATAATATCTCCTCGTCTGATTCCACCATCATGAGCTGGAGTTTTCGAATCCACACTATTTACAAGCACCCCATCCACTTTTTCAAACTCTAATGTTTGAGCAAGTTCAGGAGTAAGGTTTTGAATGCCAACACCCAGCCAACCTCTAGCCACAGAACCGTTCTCGACAAGTTGGTTGGCAATTTTTAATGCGGTTTCAACCGGAATAGCAAACCCTGCTCCAGAACCAATAGCGGCAACTCCCGTATTGATGCCAATAATACTTCCATCCAAGCTGATTAAGGGTCCCCCACTATTGCCAGGGTTAATAGCTGCATCTGTTTGTATGAAACTTTCGAACCGGGTGAGTCCCAAATCGGTTCTGCCTTTGCCACTTATTATCCCAACCGTGACAGTTCCATCTAGTCCATAGGGGTTACCAATGGCCATCACCCATTCCCCAACCTCCAAATCTACAGAATGACCAAATTTAGGTTTGGGCAGGCTTCGTAGAGTGGATATTTTTAGGACGGCTAAATCGGTGTGGGAATCATGCCCAAGTATTTTTGCAAAATACTCTTGTCCATTTGAAAGTTTAACGAGAACTCTTTCTATATCCTCAATGACATGATAGTTGGTTAAAATATAACCGCCCGAGTCCAAAACAATTCCCGACCCTACACCTTCCACCACATATTTTTTTCCACGAAGGTTGTTGGATAACCAGATTTTAACTCTTAAAAACCAAGAGTCATGAGGATCCATTTCATACCAGGAAGATTTCTCAACCACTTCCTTTACTTTATTAATGCTGACAACAGAAGGTTTGATAGATTTTGCATTTCTAATAAAGGCTTCCTGTAACTTTAAAAGTCCTTCATAGTCATTAGTAAATTCTGCCTTGCTTGAGACGGATTTGACAGGAGAGGGGGGGGTGTAAGAAAAATAATCTCTGGAATGGATAGAAATAAATATCAAAAGCAGGAGAGCCCAACCGGCAATTTTTAGATTGCTGTTATTTTTAGGCATTTTTAAATCCGGTATAAATAGTGACAATTCCCAAGGTCAGCCCTCTAAAGGAGACATTCTCAAACCCGGATTCTTCGAGCATTTTTTTGAATGCATTTCCCTGAGGAAAATTAGCAACGGATGCAGGTAAATAAGAGTAGGCACTTTTATGGCCTGAAATGAGACGTCCAGTCAAAGGTAAAATATTTTCAAAATAAAATCGATAGAGCCACTGCAATAATCCATTTTGTGGAAATGAAAATTCCAATACGACAATTTTTCCATTTGGTTTGAGGACGCGGTACATCTCCCGAAGTCCCTGTCCAGGGTCCGAAAAGTTTCGCACTCCAAAAGCCGTTACGACACCATCAAAAACCTGATCCTTTAGCGGTATCTGCTCTGCCGATCCAGGTATTAGTTTTATATTCTGCCCGGAAACTTTATTATTACCAAGTTCCAACATCGACTGACTAAAATCCATACCAATTATTTTGTGTGGCGCAGGTTGTCGCCTAGCTATTTCAAGAGCGATATCGGCGGTTCCTGTCGCTACATCGAGAAAAGTTTTATTGGCAACGGGCTCAAACTCACTAACCGCTAATTTCCTCCAGCGTTTGTCATAGCCTGCACTCAAAAGCCGGTTGAGAAAATCATATCGTGGAGCCACAGCATTGAACATTTCCTGAATCTGATTCGCACCACTGAGTGGCACCGCCGTTTTTTCCAATATATTCCTCAAAGGCTTGAATTTAAATGAAGTTCAAAAATTTTAACACCTGTTGATATATGGTACAAGTGAGAAGAGGGAATTTCAATGTCCTGAGTTCCAAAGGAGGTAGTTCATGAAAACGGTTCTGGTAACTCTAGCGCCTGGGTTTGAAGAAATCGAAACGATTACGGTTGTTGATATTTTGAGGAGGGCAGGGGCCAGAGTGACATTAGCCGCCACGGTCACAGGTGTGCTTGAGGGGTCCCGAAGCATAAAAGTAGCCCCTGATGCCCTGCTGGAGGCTGTTATGGATAAGGAATTTGACTTGATCTGCCTGCCCGGAGGGCAACCTGGAACAGACAATTTGAATAATGATCCACGAATAGCGAAACTATTGCAGAAAATGCAAAATCAGGGGAATTATATCGCCGCCATTTGCGCCGCACCCATCGTATTGCAAAAATCAGGCATTCTAAAAGATAAGTCTATGACCTGCCATCCATCCGTTCAGTCTCAATTTGATGCGTATATAGATGAGAGAGTCGTTTTAGATGGAAAGCTGATTACTAGTCAAAGCCCTGGAACGGCAATGGAATTTGCCTTGAAGCTTGTTGAAATTCTCTTTGGGATGGAACGCATGAAAAAGGTAAATGCAGGCGTTTTAGCGCGAATTTGAGCATGTAGGAATAAATCTGAAACTTTTTGGGTGGATTCGCATCAAATTTAAGCAATAAGGCAATTTTTTCACAAAGGTGAATTATGAATATCCCACAAATGATGATCAATAAAAGACGTGTCAAACGTCGAATAAAGAAGAAAAAGGCCCCTGAAGAAAATTGCTACCATTGTAGCGGTGCTTTTAAAGGATCTACAGAACTTGAGAGTTGTTTGATGTGTGGGCGGGAAAAAGGGCATATGTGCGATAACTGCTTACACGTCCCAGAAGATAAAATTATTCAGAAATCCGCTTGAGAGATCACTCCAGATATAAAGAACCTTTAAACATCATTCTGGTTTTACCCCCTACGCGAATTGTTTTTCCATCGACTGTTACAAAAATAAGGCCCGGTCGCTTCATCTCATAACCCTGCTCGATGATAATTTTATCCTCTTGTGGATTCTTATCATTTAAATAATATCCCAATGCTCCGGCAACACTTCCCGTTGCCGGGTCTTCGGGTATCCCAACGAAAGGGGCGAATCCGCGTGCGTGGATGGAGCTCTTTTCATCCAGAGTCTGCCGGGTAAAAGGATAAATCATGTCGACCCCGGCTTCCTCCAACAACACTTTTAATAAAGACAAATTCAAAATGATTCGCTGCATGGCACGCAGAGAATTAATGGGAACCAGTAAAGCAGGAAACCCGGTCGATGCAGTTTGAACAGGAAGGTCGATGTTGTTTGCAGTAAGCCCTAAAGCTTGCGCGACTTCTTCTGTGTTGGAAAAAGTCTGCAATATTTTACCGGGAGGTTGAGTCATGAAAATTTTACCATCTTCTTGCAAATCGACTGGGATTATCCCTACCTTAAAATTTAAACGTACATGATTTTGTGTCGAAGGAATCAAACCCGCATGTCGCAAAACAAAAGCCGTGCCCAGAGTAGGGTGGCCGGCCATCGGAATCTCTTTTTCCGGAGTAAAAATCCGGACATCAAAATCTGCATCTGGATGAGAAGAGGGGAGAACGAACGTGGTTTCCGATAAGTTCATTTCCCTCGCCACCTGTTGAAACTGCGCCTCTTTGAAATCCTCGCCACGTAAAAAAACGGCTAAAGGATTCCCTCCGAATAACTCATCCGAAAAAACATCGACTTGATAGAAAGGTGTTTCCAAAATATTGATTGATCCTTAAGAAAGATTTTTATCGACCCATCGCTTGAGCACATACAAAGCCCAAGGACGAGACCATGATATTTTACCCGCTAAAAACTGCTGCCATATTTTCTCTATCGCCGCTTGAGAGATTAAGCCTTCTAAAGGTTTGACGGAAGTCAGCAATACCGATTCCATTTCCGGTTTCATTGCACCGCGCATCCAAGGTTCGAAGGGCAGGGTAAACCCCATCTTCTTTCGATGCACAATCGAATCGGGCAAAGAGGGTTTCATGGAGTCTACCAGCAGAGCTTTTGGGGTTGAAGTTAACTTTTTAAGTTTGGCCGGCATGCTGAACATATGCTCAACCAGTTTATGATCCATGAAAGGCACACGAACCTCAACAGGATGCGCCATACTCATCATGTCAGTATCTCTAAGAAGCATGTTCTGTAGATAATGAGTGGTTTCAAGATAGGAGACTAAATTGAAATCTCCGTCCAGCTTTTCTAAATTTAAACTATCCTTTGTTGTCTGGAAATTTTTCAGAGTTTCTTTTTCTACCAAATTTTGATCTTGAAACAATTCAGATACCTGATCCTGACAATAAAGAGCACGTATTAAATAATATTCATGGGCGCCACTCAGTTTGCCATTCAACCAATGGTTAAGCTTGGTACTCTGATCAGAAGAAAGAGAGTATTTCAGCATTTTTGTGCCGAGGTTCAATAAAAATTTAGGATAATGCTGTAACCATTTTTTCTTCTCCAATAAATTCGGAACCAATTGAAAAGAGGGATAGCCTCCAAACAATTCATCGCCACCGAGTCCACTCAAAACCACTTTCAATCCCGCTTCATTCGCCGCTCGTGAAATAAGAAACGTGTTGATGCCATCCATGGTCGGCTGATCCATGGCGCTGATAGCAGAGGGAAGGGCATCCAATAATTGTTCTTCATCTAAAGTTAATAGCTTATGGCGGGTTTTGAACAAACGCGAAATTTCTGCAGAATGCTCCGATTCGTCAAATTCTTTTTCCTTGAATCCAATGGTGAGGGTGTCTATCGGTTCGTCTGAAGTGTTCGCCATATGAGAAACGATGGCGCTCGAATCAATGCCGCCACTGAGAAAAGCACCCATAGGGACATCGCTAACTTGCCGGAATCTTACAGATTCATGAAGTAATTCCTGAATGGATTCACCCTCATTTTCAGCCGCTTCCAAAGAATCCAAGGGATGCCAGTATTGCGTTTCATTAAAACTTCCGTCTTTTTCAACAATGAGATAATGACCCGCCTTGAGCTCTTGAATATTACCTATTAAAGTTTCCGGTGATTTCAAATGACCGAATGAAAGGTAATGGTAGAGTCCAGTGGGGTTTATTTCAGAATCCGATAATCCCGAAGCGAGCAGGGCGCGGACTTCAGAAGCGAATAGAAACTTCTTTTCGCTAACAATATAATAGAGAGGTTTTATTCCGAGTCGATCTCGCGCCAATATCAATTGCTGTTTTTTAGAATCCCAAACAGCAAACGCAAACATTCCACGTAGCTTTTCCAGACAATCAATGCCCCAGTGTTCGTAAGATTTTAAAAGAACTTCGGTATCTGATTGAGAGTTAAACCGAAACGAATCCGATAATTCCTCGCGCAGTTCTCTGTAATTATAAATTTCGCTGTTGGTAGAAAGCCAAAGAGATTGATCATCATTAGCCATCGGCTGATGACCACCGGGACTGAGATCAATGATGGAAAACCTCTGATGACCTAAATGAAGAGTCGGCCCGTTTTCGTTGGCAATGCATTCCTCTCCACGATCATCAGGACCACGATGACGAATGCTATCCAACATCAGTCGGAGAATTTTTCCCGAATTCCCAAAGGTCTCATCAAAATCGAGTAGGCCAGCTATTCCGCACATATTATTAATGAATAAAAATTGAAGTTGATTTACGGAAAAGCTTACAATGCCCGTCAGGTAGTCAAGACGACTACTTTTGAGTATATAGAAGGTTTTTATAAACGGCAACGCTGTTTACAATTACACCTTGTCTAAAACATTCGTACTAGAAAAAATATATGAGTTGGATTAAGTCAGTTGCAATTTTCTTCATCAACACAATTGTTATGCTATTAGTCCTTAATATTTTCTTGGTTTATTTCTCGCCGACTTTCATTCACGGAATTGGTGGTGCCGGAGTCAGTAAGCTTAAAACAGAAAAATGCTACCGAACTTTTTTATATGACAATCTAGCGACCAACAATTCATCAAGAGAGAAAGTTGTTGTCATAGGAGATTCATACTCTGAAGGGATGGGTGATGAATTTTTGGCTAGCGAGGACGACTTTGGTCTGATTCGAAAGCTTGATACAGAAGGTACAGACTATATTGTTGCTGGGCGAAATGGATACGGTTCGCTTGGTGCCTACAATGAGGCATCATCGTGTCTCCCGTTTTTAGGTGAGTGGACTTCATGGGATTACGATGAAG
>JAJDAW010000112.1 GCA_029261635.1 Nitrospinaceae bacterium | reverse complement strand
CCGACTAGATAATTCTCATGGCACCCGAATGTTGCGTTGGTTTCCAGATCAACATTATTCTTTATGAAAGATACATTGTCTGCCCAGCCCAATTCTTCTACTGCTTCCTGAATAAGCGTATCTCCTGCGCGATCAAAGGTGATCAGGTCGACAAGATTGGAGCATTCTGGTGATGCGTATTCTAGGTGACCCATGTCCAGATAAAGTCTGCCACCATTGAGCAGGAACCCGCCGTTGCCAGGAGGCTCGTCGTTGGCGCGATAATGCAGATCGAGAACTCCAAGGTTTTTAGAGAAGATATGATTCTTTACCTTGTTGGCAATCTCCATAGGATCGAGACGTAAGTCATTGTCATTATTGTCTTTGACCAACAGGCCGTATTCCGTTTCGATTCCAAAAATTCTTTTTTTCATAGATTATTTTTAACCGCGCTCCGTGGAGGTCTTGAAAATTTTCGCGGTTTCATTGTCATTTAAAAACCGGTATCCCTCCTCAGTGAGGGTTGCGAGGGTGGGGAAAATATCATCTTCTGGTCGGGCCTGGCCTGTAGCAGAGTCAAATAAAGCTGCGGTTTGCAGAAGTCGGATAGCCAAAGTCATAGCTTCCTCACGGGTTCTTTCTGCTAGCGGTTTTTCTCCCCATAGATCTTCGTGTTCGAGAATACCGCGAATAATTTGTGATCCTGATCCGGTTGCGGTGTGGGTGCGAATTTGAAAATCCGCTCCCAGCATATCGTAGAAATGGATTCTGGATTTTTTTCCAGCTGGATCGTAGGTTGCGAATATGGGGCTGACCACACCCAAGCCTTGAACTGCCATGCCGACATTTTCTTTTAAAAGTTTGGAGAGCGCTCGAATTTTACCTTCGATACTCATTGATTGAAGTTGAGATCGTCGATAGTACTCAAAATTATGGGAAAGAACGCGAGCCATTTCAAAAGCCGTTGCTGGCACGCCTGCAATCGCCATCAAAGTATAGTCGTCAATGGGTATAACCTTATCGCATAGTTCATACATGATGCTGTTGCCAGCAGTGGCTCGACGATCGCCTGCAACGAGAACGCCGCCTTTAAAATGGAATGCTAGAACGGTAGTTCCCTGTGGCACCGTGAATCCGTTTTGTTTTGGAGCACCTTCTATATTTGCAGGCCAGCGATAACCGGAATTTTCTAATAATTCAAAAAATTCCCCTGCGGATGTATTGGGTTCGGATTGAAATTTCATTGGCCAGTTCGTTGCTTATATTTTTCGGATTGTTTCGGGTCAACTTTTTTCATGCGCTTGAGTAAATTATCTCTTCCAGGTCGAGAGGTGTCGGGGCTGGCAGGCCCTGATTTGTCACGATCTGGACTGGATTCTTTTTTTTCTTCCCTTCTTAAGGGATCATTCATTTCCATCTCATTGGCTCCTGTTTTGTTCTTCTATGGTGTATAGAATAATCAAACTGTTGAGGATTTTAGTCTTTCAATCTCGTCTTTACTAAGAGGCCGGTAAATTGCTTTACGCGCCGATTTTTCGCTCAGCACGGCTCCTTCAAGATACCATTGATCAAAAGCTTCTTGCAAAGTTTCGGGGATATCTTTTTTAGATTCATCGTCAGATTCCAGCTTTCTACTTTCATCCCATAATTTGCAGGCTTGCTGTAATGCCTGATCGAGAGAATAGGTTGCAAATGGCTGTTTCTGGATTTCTTTTTGTAACCAGTCCATCACCTTTTCTTCCCCGGCAATGGCGGTGCCATTTTTAAAAGTTTCCCAATGCCCATCATAATTCATGCGGAAAAAATTGGACTTTCCCTCGTTATCGATTTCTACAAGCAGCATACGTATAATATAAGGAGCGCGCTGAATCTCCTCAAAATTTTGCTTGAGTGCCGGTGCAATACCAAACTGCAACAGACGAGCCGAGGTGACATCTTGTGCAGATCGGTTGAAACCCTCCAGATGAGCCATATCCAACAAGTTCATTCGCAGTCTTTCTACATCTGCGGGGTGACCCACGCCGCCAAGAGCAATGCGGTCATAAACTTCAAAAATTTTCCCCGGTTGCGGAGCAAATCCGAAAATCAACAAGCCTTCATTGTAAGGCACCGCCATAACTGGTTGGCCCATTTTTAATTTTTCCTGAACGTAGTTATGGCGTGTTGATACCGCCTCCATCCAGCGATACGGCTCTTCAAACATTTTCCATTTCTCCTCTCTGGACAGATTTCAGCCAAGTCAATCGATCTTCACTGCAGAACTTATAACTGTTTTTTTCAAACATTTCTATTTTTCCTCTCTGGACATGGAATCCAGCCGGGTCAATTGATCTTCGCTCCAAAACTTATAACCATTTTCTGTCACCGAAGCCAGAATGGGATAAATTTGGACGTTAGAAATTGCATTTTCCTGTTTGTTGTCTATCTGAGCGGCAACATGCAATAGCTTCATAGCAATGATAGCCGCATCTTTTTCGCATCTTTCAGCGAGAGGTTTCGGACCCCATTGATTTTCTCGCTCAAGAACATCGCGGATATGACCCGCACCCGCACCCGTAGCAGTAAAAGAAAGAACCTGAAATTCGGCTCCCAACATATCGTAATAATAGATGGAAGGTTTGCCTGACTCAACATCGTAGGTAGCAAATATTGGGCTGACACGAGTGAGGCCACTTGTTGAAGCTGTCAGGTTTTCCTTGAGCAGTTTTGAAAATGTCCTGATCTTTCCTTCAAGACTCATTGGTCGAATCTGTGTTCGTCGATAATACTCGAAATATTGTGAAAGTATTCGTGATATCTCAAACGCAATGGCTGGCACTCCTGCCACAGCCATAAGTGAATAGTCATCGACCGGAATTATCTTTTCGGATCGCTCAAACATCAGGTTACTACCTGCCATGATCCGTCGATCTCCGGCAACAATAATTCCGTCTTCATAATGAAAGGCCAGAACAGTTGTTCCCTGCGGAACAGATGACTTCCCGTTAACTGGCAGTTTATCGAGAAAGTTCTGCAAGTTATAGCCGGACTTGTCCAGCAAGTTGAAAAAGTCACCGCCTGCCTGCGTATCTTCAATACTATCCATCATGGATTATTACCCTGCTTGAAAGAAAAAAATCTATCCTGTTACCTGTGTTCTTCCAACGTCTTCCTGACTGATAACTCCTGTCAAATCCAGAACATCTCCATTTTCAAATTCTATTCCTGTCCAATGGATGCTTTTTATTTTTTCACTTTCCTTGCGGACTGCTTCACCGCGAAGTTTTGCACGAGTTCCCTCGGGGGGGAATTCTATAGCTCGTGAGATTTCTTCTTCAGTTAATAAGGAATAAACCTCATTTTCCTGCTCCAACCCTCTATACAAACCTCGGTCGGGATCGAGATTGTGATATTCCAAGTCCAGGCTTTGCAGCATGGGATCATCCCAATCCATGTTTTCAGTTTCCATAAATTCTGTGAAAAGTTTTTCTTTGATAGCCCAGTCGATTCTATCTGATAATTTTTCCGGGCTGTTTTTAAATTCATCAAGAGTTCTTTTCCATTCTTGAATGACCCAGTCGTACTCTTTATTTCCTCCGGAATAATTTTGCTCAACGGCTTCAAGGTAGCTTTCCTGAATTTCCAATGCTGTAATCGAATTACCTGAATTTCTTTTCAGGGTCGCGTTTTTATCTTGCGATACTCGCAGCACATCTTCGACTGGGTTTTCTAGTTCAATCTCTGGCACAGTGCCCCCGCTTGCGATCAGGTTGAGCACCAATAATGTACTGCCCACCTTTAAAGCAGTCGCATAGGCTGACATGTTTGCATCACCCATAATCAAATGCAGTCGTCGGTATTGATTGCGGCTAGCGTGTGGTTCATCGCGCGTGTTGATGATGGGCCGCTGGGTCATGGTTTCTATGCTTAAAATCGTTTCGATAAAATCCGAACGTTGGGCTAATTGTATTCCTTTATAGTCTTTTGTTTTAGGGTTTTCAGACCCTACCTTTCCTGCTCCGGCATACAATTGCCGCGTTACCTGAAAGGGCACCAGCCCTTTTACTAAAAGATCGAATGGAATGTCACGCGGAACAAGATAATTATCGTGTGTTCCGTAACTATGGCCGCTGTAATCGGTATTATTTTTAAAAACCTGAACAGCCTTTTCTCCAATCTCCTGATTTCGAATTTTTGTGCTTTCGGCTACAATCCTTTCTCCTGCTACATCATGAGCGACAAGAGAAAAGAGGGAGTTGCATTCCGGTGTGCTGTATTCCGGGTGAGTGTGGTCGTTATAAAAACGGGCACCATTTGCCAACACTCGATCGCATTTCATCTCCAGATAAGAGTACGGCCGTTTTCTATCTTGAGCACAAAACGCGTCTTCTTCTTCATCTTGCGCGAGTGAAGCTACCCGGTGTCCACGCATATCCAGATGCGAATTTTCTTGGGAATAAGCCCACTTACCGAATACGCTTTTCTGAGTACAGCTTTTCAAAAGCTTCATGGACTCTTCAACAGGATCTGAATCTTCCAAATCTTCACGGATGATGCCGTATTCCGTTTCCAAGCCAAGAAGCGGGACGATTTCTTTCATATTACAGACCGGCGGCTCGTATTTTCTGCGGCGGTATCGGATTCATTAGGTTTTCGAACTCGCACCACATTTTTTGATTCCATATCTAATAGCTGCAGCCAATCATCTAAATTTGATTCGGCTGGTAGAAGACTACCTTCTTTAAATTCAGTTTCCAGTGCCGTAGTCAGATCATCTACTGTTATGCATAACTTCTCCCCTTCAATGGCCCTTTCGATAGCACGTTCTTTAGCGCGTTTCATAATGCCCTCTATAACGGCTCCAGAAATGAAATCGCTCCAGTACATTTTTCTGTTACTGCCACTTCGCAAGGTTAGCACCAGCACTTCTTGTTGTGGGCTTCGGGCAAAAAGA
This sequence comes from Nitrospinaceae bacterium, assembly GCA_029261635.1. Classification (GTDB taxonomy): domain Bacteria; phylum Nitrospinota; class Nitrospinia; order Nitrospinales; family VA-1; genus UBA8687. Next base: position 2,813 of record JAJDAW010000112.1, on the reverse strand, counting down.
CCTTCCAAGAAAGGTTCTGCCATTTTATCGAAATCTTCATGCTCTCGTGGTAGCCCATCTTTAAGGTAAACACGTAGAATCTGTTTGCATTCTTCCCGATTAGGTCGGCTGACTTTAATTTTTCTGTCGATTCTTCCTGGGCGGATGATGGCAGGATCAATTAGGTCGGGTCGGTTAGTCGCGAGGATTACCACCGTGTCGCGGAGCGATTGGATGCCATCCATTTCTGCGCAGAACATGGGAACAACCGTGTTGCTGATGTTAGAACCTCGCATGGCTTGCCGAGTACCCAAAATAGACTCGGCTTCATCAATGAATATAAACGGCACCTGACCTTTTTCTTTATAGTCGCGGGCTTTTTTAAATATCTCACGTATTTTTCTTTCTGATTCACCGAGCCACATATTTAAAATCTCGGGACCTTTTACATGAATGAACCGGCCCTGCAATTCAGAATTTTCCTGCTCAGAAAGTTTGCTGAGTACTTCCGAAAGAATAGCTCTACCCACGAGAGTTTTGCCGCAACCGGGGGGACCATAGAATAGGAAACCTTTTGGTACCTGATATTCCATTTGCTGTAGAATTTCTCCGTGCAACAAGGGATACTCTAAAACTTTGCGAACCTCTTCTTTGACTTTTTCCTGTCCGCCTACCTGTGACCATTCCACCTTTTCAAAATCATCTTCAATTAAGGTTCGAGACTCGCGCTTGGGCAGTTTACCGAGAATAACCTTTTGGTTTGAATCCAGAAAAACCTCTTCGCCTTCTTTCAGGGACGAAGCATCAAGGTCGGCATGAGATTGAGCAATAGTTTCTGCATTTCCCGTTGATCCTTGGAGCAGCCACTGTCCTCCTTCAAGTTTTCCAGAAATTCTGGCCATGGGGCCTTGAGTGGGAAGAGGTAATTTTGCAATGGCAACAAACCCTTCATTGAGGGCCACCTGATCTCCAAGTTTCAACCCTTCATCTTCCATCAATTCAGGGATAACCGCTGCCTGATATTCAGTGCCTCCCGATACAATACGGACCAGATCATTCTCACCTTGCCCTAAAACGGTTCCAATTCGGTGAGCTGGGGACTTCAGCTTTTCGATTGCTTCTTCAAGGGTTTTTATTTTTAATGCATATTGCTCTGCCATCTGCTGAGCCTGAAACAGAGCATCACGCAAATCCAGAACCTTTTCCTGCAATTGCGGCTTTTCTGCAGTTTCATCCAGTATCTGATCGATCAATTCAACGATGTGGATCTTATCGCCCATTCCTAAGTCCTTTATTTTTATTGAGAGCTTTTTTAGCGGTCTCTAATAATTGATAAATATGTAAGCGCGCAAACCCTTTATTTCATAAAGGTTCGCTTATGGCCAAGGTGAATTTCCTGAGGTTCCCTTAATTGTATGACTATTGAAAAATATAAATCAAGTCAATTTTCTCAAAGGTTTAATAGAGAAATCCTAGACATTATTATAGGATGGGGTTTATATGGAAAATGTATCGTCCTTCCGTTATAAATTAAAAATGCCTGTTTTGCCTTTTGGCCAGAATTTTTGTTCTATTTCGTTAGAAACGGGCCTGTAAACCTTAGCCATTTCGCTTTTTATGATCCCTGCAAAAAATAAAATCCAGATCACAAAATGCATTGTCAGCTTCAGCCACAGTAAATACGATTCTCGTATGGAAGCTGACAATTTAAGTATTGCCAAAGCAAAAAGCGAAATCGAATCAGGGAAAAATGGCATCAGCCATCTCATTCTTCGTTCTAAAGACGATGAAATTGACAGGCTGAAGTTTTTATTTCTAATTCATGGCATTCCAGTGATGTGTTACGCCTTGGGAAATTTGTTGTGTTCGAGCCTCAAAGAAATCGTTGTGATAGGTTCGGAAGAAGTGCAACAAGTTATGGATCGTTTTCTGCAAACCGTTGGCACTTGTGGGAAAACCATTCAATTTATAAGAGAAGACGATAGGCACTTAAATCTGGTTCGTACCTTGAATCTGGGTCGAGAAAAACTTGAGCTTGAAACCGACGAGTTGGTATTGTTTCAGCCAGGTGATCTGCCTTTTCTGTATGCCCTTGAAAAGGTCTTGAGTTTTCAGGGGAATAGGAGTCACGATATTATTCTTTGGCTTAATTCACGGCAAAAAATGTTCCCAGAGTTTAATGAGAAATCGGATAGTGAATTCGTTAAAAGAAATTATCATTATCGAATCCTCAATGATAATGAAAGTGACCTGCATGATTTAAAGGAACCTAATTTATATCCCATAAATTTTTCGAGAATGGAATCTGAGATCATAGATTATCTTCATTCTTCAAGAAAAGACGGGCAAATCATTGATGCCGGAATAAAGATGGCTCTTAAAAATCCGATTAGGATTTTTAAGGCTCTACCGTATTTAGTTGACCATTTTTTTAAATTTCGCTCTCAGGTTCAACAAATCCGCCCTAGCGATAAGTATCAATTTGGCATGTCGAAAAAAAATTTCAATAAAAGTATTTCAAACTTGCTTAACATTCCCATAACAACAACTCTGCATGAGGATCCCTCTTTTGTTTCAGATGTGGATGCCTTGGAAGATTGGGAGGATTTTGAGTCGTTGGCACATTTTGCAGAAAATCAGGGAGGGCTGGAAAAAATTCATCCCTTTGGCAAAGAGTTAATGAAATTTCGCGAGACGGACATGCCCGGTTTAAAAGAAGAAATTCCTATGTACCAGAATTTCCCCGCCTATTTGAACCAAATTTATAAGACGTTGGAAATGAGTTATGAGCCCTTTGATTTGAACGGTAATTATGTATCGCCCAATGCCAATGC
>JAJDAW010000111.1 GCA_029261635.1 Nitrospinaceae bacterium | reverse complement strand
GTTGCCTTGGAAAAACTGAAAACTCGATTTGGGGTTGAAGTTGATGTTAAGGCTCCACAAATTCCTTACCGTGAAACGATAAAATAGTCTACGAAGGTACAAGGAAGGTATAAAAAGCAAACGGGTGGAAAAGGGCAGTTTGGTGATACTTGGATCGAAATTTCTCCTTTGAAAAGAGGTGAAGGTTTCGTGTTTGAAGATAAAATAGTGGGTGGAGCGATTCCAAAAACTTATATTCCGGCTGTAGAAAAGGGTATTGAGGAAGCGATGGCTAATGGAGTAATCGCTCATTACCCTATGGTCGATGTGAAAGTTAAGCTTTACGATGGTTCTTACCACAATGTTGATTCTTCAGAAATGGCGTTTAAAATTGCTGGTTCTCTGGGATTTAAAAAGGGAATACTCGATTGCAGACCTATACTCATTGAACCTGTTATGAATATGGAGATCGTGGTTCCCAACGATCAGGTGGGAGATGTTATGGGAGACTTGAATTCCAAACGCGGAAAAATTCAGGGGATTGATCCCCAGGAAGGTAGTCAGACAATCCATGCACATGTTCCGATGGCCGAGGTTTTGAATTATGCCGCTGATCTAACCTCTATGACAGGGGGAAGGGGAATGCTTGTTATGGAGTTCGATCATTATGAAGATGTTCCAGATCATCTGATGAAAAAAATAATTGACTCTGAAAATCAGAATTTTGAAGAGAAACATTAATTCTATAAAGAAGATTAACCGAGGTAGGGATATTGAAAAAAGCAGACTCAAATGGAACCCTTGTTAAGGCGGATATTGTTGATCTTGTTTATGGAAAAGTTGGATTTACTCGGCAAGAAGCCGCTGAAGCGGTAGATATTTTATTTGAAGAAATCAAAAGTCGTTTGGCCCAGGGCGAAAATGTTCGCATTTCAAGATTCGCCAGCTTTATCTTGAGGAAGAAAAATGCGCGCAATGCGCGTAACCCTAAGACGGGGGAATCGATAAGGATCAATCCTCGTACTGTTTTGACATTCAAACCTAGCAAGCAACTATTAGCTTCTACAAACCAGGATAGCCATGAAAACTCCTCCAATTCCTGATAAGTTATTTTTTAAGATAGGTGAGGTCGCTGATCTTGCTGGTGTCGAGCAGCATGTGCTCAGGTATTGGGAGGATGAAATAGAATCTCTCAAGCCAAAAAAAAATAAATCGGGGCAGCGGTTATATCAAAAAAGGGATGTTGAACTGATTTTTGAGATCAAGCAATTATTGTATGCAGAAAAGTTCACGGTTGCCGGTGCCAGAAAGAAATTAAAACAAAGCAAGAAGAAGGAAACTCAACTGGATATTGCTTTTGACCGTGAAGGTTTTGTTGAATGGAAAGAGGAAATAAAGCAGGACTTGGAATCTATTTTAAGTGCTCTGGATAAAAAATAAATAGGGAAGGGGGGGAGAAAAACATCCCTGACCTATGATCAGGGATGCTTGATTCTGTTTTAAGCGAAAGCTTTTTTGGCTACTTCTACTAGAGCATCCACGGTTCGACAACCCAATAAATCGGCATCTTCCCTGGCTACTTCTTCGCCGTTTGCATCTACAGCGATTACAGCACGATTGAGATAGCGGCTTTTTACGCCTTCTAAGGTCAGCTTGTTAGCATTGCCAAATTCCTGACTTACATCTTGTAGTAAATTAGGTAAGCCTCTTCCTGCATTGGATAAGATATCTGTTCCGACAACGACAATGACTTCATCGACGCCAGCTGCTGTAAACTTATCAGCATTGTCTTTAACCAGATCGAATTCTTTATTACAGAAACCACCTGCGCCCGGCAAAGTAATAATAAGTCTCTTGCCTTTATAGTCATCAATAGATAACTCCTGCTCGATCGGTGTGGTTGCGGCATTTTCAACAGACCATTCCGGATTTAATTTAATCATTTTCACATCACTGCCAGACAATTTTGCCATGTATAATCCTCCAATTTTAGGGTTTTTGTAGAGACTTTTATTAGATGTGCTACCGTCTATAAAGATGCAGAAATTGTACGAAAAAAAACATCCAACCGCAAGTAAGTAAAATGTTGAAATTGTTGTCTAAACGACCTATAGCCAAGGGGTTTTAGATTTGTTAACCTAAAAGTATAAGAAATTATCTGAGGGTGATTCCGCTATGATAAAAAGAGTTGCAATTATAACGAGTATTTTTGCGTTTTTTCTTTTTACTTGGATTTCGTGGGCTGAGGAATCCAAACGTCCATTTTATGAACACCCTGGAAATTACCGAGATGAAATCAACACTCTTAAAGCAGGTTTTAAGGCTCGCTTCGGGTACGATTTGATTGATTTGGAATATGAGTGGAGACCTTGGGAAATCAATAAGCTAACCACTGCTTTTTCTAAACTGCCTGATACCTTTTTAAATATTTCCGGCGTCAAAGGATTTTATCACCTCAGTCAATTTCGTGGGGGACCTGAGGGTATGCCTGTTGACGATATTCCTGCTGCTACCTTCCCTAGTTTTCAGACAGTTTATAGAAATGCCAAAATGGCTTATCAAGTAGAGTTGGCAAATCAAGAGCCTCGCATTGAATTTTACTCTTCCCTGTTTTATGAAGATCAGAACGAATTGAGCAATATTATTCAGCATGAAATGGCTCATATTTATGACATGTTTAAGGGGTACCTTTCCTTTTCCACTGAGTGGATGGAAATCACAAGTTTCAGATTGCTTCACTTGCCTGCATTAGATGCCCGCCCAGGTGATGACTATTTGTTCACAGTCTTAAATGATTCTGAAAAACTTCATTATGCACCGGTCTCTTCACGCCAGCTAGCTACTTATTCCAGGCAAAACCCACAGGAAGATTTTGCCAATTCGGTGGCGGCGTATATCAATTATCCTTATTTTCAATTTAGCCATCCCAAGCGTTATCAATTCTTAAAGGAAAAAGTATTTGATGGAAAACTATATTTTTCCGAAGAAGAGATAGGTTATAAAGAGAAGGTGATCGCCGATATTGAACAGGCACTTGTTACTAAAGACTGGGATAAGGTAATTGCAATTTCACGAGAAGTAGCGCGAGACTATCGTCCGGATATTGAAAAGGAACTGATAGTGCGCCTCGAGGGAGACCTTTCGAATACGCCTGACTCTGTGCGGGATATGAAGCTCGCGCTCGCTTCCTGCCATTTCGCGGACCCAAATGCTTTGAAAATCCGCAAAAATCTTATCCGGAAAAAGCGTGTATCGTTGCAAGTACTTCTGGAAAACCAGCGATGTGCTTTAATGGCCAGAAGGTCATTTGAAAAAGAGCTTGGATTATGGTCGATGCGCAATATTTATTTTTATAAAAGTAAAGGAGAAGCCTATATCCAATTTTCGGATCCCGTTGCACTGACATCCAGAGCCAGGGGGTTTGATACGCGGTACAATTGGAGAGTTTTTAACGAAGGCAGTAGCGTTCATTTGGCTGAAGGGAGTTTTATGCGGGAGGGAGTAAATCCTGGGTCGATAAAAATTAACCTCGGAAAAACCGCAGTAGGAACCTTAAACTTGTCTGTGGGAAAACCGCTTATTCTAGAACTTGGGGCTCAGCGGGTACACCCGGTTGAGTTTAACAGGCTAAAATCCAAAACCGCCAAAATCCGATTCGTCATTCCGGCAGGATTCAATTATGAGAGCCCTAAGAAGGCTAAAATAAAAATTATTTATCCACTGCGTCCAGAGTTCCAAAGTTTGAATTGAGCTTAATCTAGTTCTCGGACCATTCGATAAGCCATATTTAAATGGGCATATTTTGAAGGCCAAACCTTCATTCCATCCTCATATTGAACAACAAGTGCCGAAGAATCTTTTTCTTCATTTGTCCAGGTGGTACCCGCACTTCCTGGTTCAAATATAGAATGTAGATAAATTTCATCACCATATTTATCGGTATTTTTATATTTGAGATCGAAAAGGGACCACGCTTCTTCTTGGTTAGGATAGCGCCAGTTCTCATATCCTACCAACCTTTCAAGGTTGGCGATTTCTACATAATCCTGACCCTTAAACCAATTCATCCATTTTTTTGTGTCTTGAAAGGAATCTGTTTTTCTCCAGATTAGATTCAATTCATTATCGGTAATCGTCCCGTCATCGTTGTCAATAAATCTATCAGCCATGGTTAATTCTCAAAAAACAATTGTTTATAAATTAGGCGTATTTGTATTGCGGTAAACGCTCACCATCCTTGCCCCTTAACCCCATAATTCCGGCTACCGGATTGTCCCTTATTCAAATAATCTTCAAGGTTTTCTTTATCCTCGGATGAATCAGAGAGGCTGTCTTGGGAAATATGGTGCTTTATGGCTTGAATAATATATTCTTTTATTGCTTCATCGTCGCCTTTGCAGGTCGTATGTAATTTTTGAAATATTTCTTCTTCTAATTCGATATTTATTTTTTGTTTCATATCACAACTCAAAATTGTATTTGATTTAGCATTGTAAAATACTTTGCAATTGAATGAAAGGAATTGCTGTGTTTCAAGCTATATCTGAGAAAGACTTCGGCAAGGTTTTATTGGTCTTCAGAGTGGTTTGTGAATAGGGAAGATCGATGATAAATGTAGTGCCCTTGGGGTGATTGTCCTGAACTTTTATGGTTCCATCATGGTCAATAATAATTCTATTAACAATAGCCAACCCAAGTCCTGTACCTCTCTTTTTGGTGGTGAAATGTGGCAAGAAAAGCTTTTCTCGATCAGCGGATGAAATGCCTGCTCCATTGTCGGAAAACTCTATGCGAACCCATTTTTTCCCATCAAGAATCTTGGTGGAAATTTGAATTGCTCCTCCTTCGTCAATGGCATCTGTAGCGTTTTCGAATAGATTGATAAGCACTCGCCGTATTTGTTCGGGGTCAATGGTCAGCTGCGCTAAATTTGGATCAAGATTTTTTTTGATTTGAATATTCTTGTCATGCTCAGAGTAGGAAATAAGGATGTCATCAATTATTTTGTGAAGAGATGTGGGTTTCGGATCGGGTGTTGGCATTCTGGAAAACCTGAGAAACTCATTTAAGAGATCCTTCATGCCTTCGACTTCCTGCGTGATAATACTTATACTCTCATCAAAAACCCGCGCAAAATCTTCACGGTTTTCGTAGTATTTCTTTTTCAGCCGCTGCGTATTTAATTGGATCGGAGTGAGAGGATTTTTTATTTCGTGTGCGATTCCTTGGGCCACTTCCTTCCATGCTGCAACTTTTTGGGTTTTGATCAATTGCGTTAAGTCCTCAAAAACAATCACCATTCCCCTATATTTTTTTGATTTTCCGGCGAGCACCTGAATATTAATGAGTAGGGTGATGTTGGTTTCAGCTACACGAAGCTCCATTTGTTCTTCAATCGAAATTCGATTTTGGGAACTCATCTTGTGAATTAATTTTCGAATGGACTCGTGATAAGAAAAGTCAAAGGCATCTCTATAGTTGGAGCCGAATACATCTTCGTTGCTTAAATGTAGAATTCTTTCTGCAGCTTTATTGAAAGTTGTTATTCGACCTTTTTTGTCGATCGAAATGACTCCTGCTCCAATGCTATCCAGAATTGTTTCTATATAATTTCTTCTGCGGTCTAATTCGATATTTGTTTGCTTGAGGTTTTCATTGGCCTGTTGGGTATTGATCCGACTTTCATTAAGTTCTTCTGTCATGGTGTTGAAGGAGTCAACAAGTAGTGCGATTTCATCTGTTGCCCGTACGCCAATTCTAAAATTCAAGTCGCCTTCCGCAATGCGGCGAGTCCCTTCAGCAAGCTGTTGAATTGGAACGGTGATCCCTCTTGCCATATAAAATCCAAGCCATATCGCCGAAAATAAAATCAATAAAGTTATTAGTAAAAAAGTTATGTAGTAATTTGCGCTTACGGGTAGCTGTAGGAAACTTTGCTGCTTGTAATCTTGATAAGTACTCTTGATGGTTTCGACTTTGCTTAACGAACTTTTATGGGCAGGATTTAAGGTCAAGATATAACCCCAAATAGAAATTTCCTTGTTAACTATTTCAGTAAGAGGGGCAACAACAACCATAAGGTTTCTGCCTTGTGTCATTTGAATTTCCGTTACACCTTCGCCATCTATGCTTTTTTGGATCAAGCTCCCATAGTTTAGTTCTATTGTGGGGGATAGGATAGTGGGGTCAATTTTTGAGACTATTTTTTTCAAGTTATTGTCATAAATAATTATCCCCCCCAGATCATATTCCGAAACCTTGTTTTGAATTAGAGTGTCTAAACGTTTGCGATTAGCTTTTAGATAAAGCTTTTCACTATTTATGAAATGCTCCAGGTTTTTTGTTTTTGAAAGAGCTCGGCCTTCTAATTCCGTGTAATAATCCCGAGCGATATCCATTGAGTATTGAAGGGTCTGCTCCGTTCTTAAGTTGAACCAGTTCCCGATACTGAACGTGAACAATTTACTGGCAACCATAAATAATAAAATGGATGGAACCAAAGCTAGAATTAAAAAAGCAATTATTAGTTTGGTCTGGAACTTCGAACCAATTATTTTACTTTTTCTCTCGTTATATACTTTTACCAGGTTCCGTGTGATCAGAATGATCAGGACAAATAGCAGGATGATAATAATATTGAACACAGCAAGCACGAGCATATTATTTGCTATTGATGCGTTTGCCTCGGCTTCCAGAAAGTAGTTCTCGACAAGCGTTGAAGCAATTAAAGCTACGATCACACCAAAAATGGTATAGGTGGTGCGTTTACGTTTTTGCCTTAACTGTTCTTCTTCTGGGAGTGTATAGGGTGGGGAGCTACTTGTTGAATGATCGGATGACATCTCTGGATACCTTTCCTTCTCTTGTTCTCGACTTCTCATCAGCGGCTTGTTTGGAAAGCTCTAAGTCAGGGTCGATAGATAAGGGGGAGGTTTGAGCCCAAGAAGTCTCGAAGTCGCTGAAGGGGACAAAAAAGAAAATATAATTAAAAGGAAACCAAAATCGGTCCGTTTCTAGGTCTGCCTTGACGCGCACATAATATTTTTCATCAGGGTTCAAGCGATAGATAGGGGCAATGGGAATGTCCTTCAATGTCAGCATAAGCTTTTGGTATCGTGACATTTTGCTGGTGATTACTTTTCTGCGGACATTTTTACCTACTTCAGAAAACCGGTAGGCTTTTTTAAGTGGGTCGAATTGAATTTTGTGTCTGATGGTGTTTGAACTTACTAGACTGTCGACCCAGGCCGTATTTTCTTTTCGTAGTTCTATTTCAAAGGTAAATCCCATTGGCACACCGCTTTCAATGGCTTCTGAAATTTTTTCCGTAAATCCCTCAATAAGGCGGGCATTCATCACCACATAATTTCCTTTTGTGGCAACACCGATATTTACAATATTCGGAGAGTCGGCAAATGCAGAAGGGCTGGGAGCCACAACACACAGAAAAAACCCTAGAATGAAAGCAGGATTAAGTCGTTTGATTTTTGAAATAATTAAATGTTTCAAGAAGTCCTTCCTCCACGGAAACACCAGGTTTCCAGCCAAATTCTTTCAGCAGCTTCCCACTGTCAATAACACTTCTTCTCTGCTCGCCTTGTTTAGCGGGGCCATACTCAATCGAAGTGGCTATTGCCGAAGCTTTTACAAGGCATCGGGTTAAGAAATTAACGCTGGTTTCTTTTCCCGTACCTACATTAAACATTCCGCTACATTGCGGGTTTAACGCAATGGTATTGGCCTGAACAATATCTTGAACATACACAAAATCTCGTGTTTGCTCGCCATCTCCATTAATAATTGGCTGTTGGCCCTTCAGTAAACGTTCGCAAAAAATTGCTACCACACCTGCTTCTCCATGTGGATTCTGGTGCGGGCCGTATACGTTGCTATATCGTAGTACGGTCGTGTTCAAGCCATGTTGCGTGCCAAAATAATTAATGTACTTCTCTGCGCACAACTTTGATATCGCGTAAGGACTCAAAGGTTGGCATGGATGCTCTTCGCTTGCGGGAAAGGTTTTTTGTTCTCCATACATTGCCCCTCCCGTTGAAGCGAATATAAATTTTTCAATATCCAACGATACAGCATTTTGTAGTAGTTGTAAAGTACCAATAATATTGGAGTTAGCGTCAAATAAAGGATTCGCGACGGATGCTGAAACGGAAATTTGAGCCGCGTGGTGATTGATGACTTTAATTTTTTCTTTTTCGAGAATAGTCTTCACTTCGGGTGAATGTATATCCAGATTGTAAAATGTGGCCTTTGGGTTTACCAGCTGCATTTTCCCGGAAGACAGATCATCGATGACAGTAACATCGTGCCCCGCACCAATATAAGCGTTCACAATATGCGAACCTATGAAACCGGCACCTCCTGTTACCAGAATTTTCATTTATGGCTTTCCTTAATTAATTTAGATAGTTCGAAAAGAGTATCCAATGCCTGTTTAGGAGACATCTCGTTAGGATCTATTTGGCGTATTTTCTGAACCAATGGGTTTTCAGGTTCAGGAAATAATCCTAATTGCCCAGATGAAGAGGCGCTATCTTTTTTGTCAGATCTTGAAATTTTTGGAACCCCAACTTCATCAAATTCACTTTGCTCCAGGTTAAAAAGAACCTCATGGGCGCGATCTAAAACTTGTTTGGGCAATCCGGCGAGTCGAGCCACCTGAATACCATAGCTTTTATCCGCTCCTCCCGGAATAATTTTTCTCAGAAAAATTATTTCATCATTCCATTCTTTTACCTGAATATTAAAATTTTTGACACCTGGGAGAACCCGCGATAAATCTGTCAACTCATGGTAATGCGTTGCGAACAATGTTTTAGGTCCTCCTTCTTGTTCTGCCCCATGCAAATATTCCACAATCGACCAAGCAATGCTGATGCCATCAAAGGTACTTGTGCCTCTGCCAATTTCATCGAGAATAATCATACTTTGTGAAGTGGCATTGTTGAGGATATTCGCCGTTTCATTCATTTCAACCATGAAAGTGGATTGCCCTTTTAATAAATGATCCTGAGCTCCCACACGAGAGTAGATGCGATCGGTGATTCCCATACGGACTTGTTCGGCAGGAACAAAACTGCCCATTTGCGCCATCAAGCAGATCAAGGCGACTTGTCTGAGGTAGGTGGATTTCCCCGCCATATTTGGGCCGGTAATGATCATAATTTGCTGATCGTGAGTATCCAAACAGGTGTCATTGGGGATGAACCGATTGCCAGGGTCGATCTGTTCGATCAATGGATGTCTGCCGTTTTTAATATCCAAAACAGGATCATCAAGGATTTCCGGATGACAATAATTATTTCGGTGTGCGATTTCTGCGAAGGAGACCAAAGCATCAACTTCACTAATAATCTGCGCCATTTTTTGAATTTGTTGTCCAGCAGATGAAACTTTATGGCGAACCTCTTCAAACAGGTTTTGTTCCAGTTCGACTATTTTTTCTTCTGCCTGTGTTACTTCCTCTTCATACTCTTTTAGCTTGGGAGAGATAAACCTTTCGGCATTTACCAGAGATTGTTTGCGAATGTATTCTTCAGGAACGCGATCCGCATGTTTTTTGGTGACCTCGATATAATATCCATAGATCTTATTGAAACCAATTTTTAAGACAGGGATACCTGTTTTTTCTTTTTCTTCAGTTTCCAGAGAAGCGATCCAGCTCTTTCCTTTTCGGGAGATATCCTTGAGTCGGTCGAGTTCGGCATCGCAACCTTGCTTGATTAAATTTCCTTCTTTAAGGCCTAAAGGAGGATCGTCAATAATATTTTTTTCGATCAGGTCGTATAATTCCTCTAGATTGTCCCAACTTTTCAGGTAGGTGGAAAGTCGGTGAGGTTCACATTTCTCCAAAGTTTTATAAAGATCCGGAAAAGTGCCTATAGAATTTTTGAGGGAGATTAAATCTCTGGCATTACAAACGGAAAGTGTGATCTTCCCCAATAGCCTTTCCAGGTCAAATATCTTTTTTAATAGATCACGAGTTTCCTGTCTGTTAAGCGGTAGGGATTTAAATATGGATACGATTTCCAGACGCGCTTTTATTTTTTCGGAGTCAATAAGAGGTTTGATGATCCATTCGCGAATGCGCCGAGCACCCATCGGTGTGCAGGATTCATCCAGAAGGTTTAGCAAAGAATTCTTTCGTGTTCCTTCACTGGACTGTATGAGTTCGAGACTGGTTACTGTGGATTGATCCAATGCCATATAATCATGAGTATAAAAAGGGCTGATGGAATTTATATGTTCCAGCGCCGATTTTTGCGTTTCATGAAGGTAGTGGATCAATGCCCCCGCAGCCGAGATGCCGTGATTCATATTGTTACATCCAAACCCTTCCAGAGACTGGGTCTTAAAATGGCTCAAGAGGTTTCTAACGGCTTCACTATGGGAGTAAGTCCAGTCTTCCCAGCTATGCAGAAAAGGGTCCCCCGCAGGTAGCCAGGGCTTGGGTTGATCCATTAAAGCTTCCGGGATAAGAATTTCTTTAGGGGCCAGCTTCAGCAATTCATCTGCCAAGGGTGAACCTGTCTTATCATCATTGAACTGAGTTATCTTAAAAGCTCCGGTAGATACATCCAGAGCCGCTAACCCAATTTCATTCTTGGAAATAAAAATGGAAACGATAAGCTGATCGGATTTTGGATCGAGCATATGATCATCCAAAACGGTTCCAGGAGTTATGATTCGAACCACTTCCCGCTTGACCAGACCTTTGGCAAATTTGGGATCTTCAGTTTGCTCGCAAAGGGCTACTTTTTTTCCAGCTTTTAAAAGTTTTGTAATATAGAGATTGGATGAATGATGCGGAATACCGCACATAAGAACGGGGTTGGCCTGGTTTTTATTTCTCGAGGTGAGCGTTATTTGCAGGATTTGGGAAGCTATTTTCGCATCCTCGTTAAACATTTCATAGAAGTCACCCATTCGAAAAAACAGGATGGAGTCGGAGTGGTCTTTTTTGATCCCGTGATATTGTTGCATCATAGGAGTTTCCTCCTGCTTAACGCGTTGACTTTTTGCAGATACGACCATTCGATAGAGTTACAAATTTAGGTTTTTAAAATGAGGCTGTAGTTTTTCGTAGGTGGACCGTAGGTGCTCAGGATGAACTTTGACCTCGCCGAGCACAGGCATAAAATTGGTGTCTCCTGACCAGCGTGGAACAATGTGGCAATGAATGTGTTCATCGTAACCCGCGCCTGCTGCTTTACCAATGTTATAACCGATATTGAAGCCATCTGGACCACTGACGGTTTTTAATATTTTGATGCATTCATGAGTCAATTGGTTGACTTCAAATTTTTCAGAATCATTTTGCTTGGTGATGCAGTCGATGTGCCGATAGGGTGAAACCATGAGATGGGCGCAGTTATAAGGAAAAATATTCATTATTACGAATGAATGTTTTCCTCTGAACAGGATGTGATTTTTTTCATCCTCTTGGGAAGAGGGCAGGACGCAAAAAATACATTCATCTGATTTTTCGCTTTTGATGTATTCCATTCTCCAAGGTGCCCAAAGTTGTTTCATGTTATGGAATGGCTAATAGTTACAGGAATTCGCAAGTACTTTTCCGGGAAAAACAAGATTGAACAATTCCCGAGTTTTACTGCGCATCTTTTCTTCTTCTTGCTCAGATATCTCATGGTCATATCCTAGCAAATGTAAGATACCATGAATCAGCAAGAGGATTATTTCTTCCTCAAAAGTTAAACCGTGCTCTTTTGCCTGGGCTTGAGCAGTATCCAGAGAAACCGCAATATCGCCTAAAATAACTTCCCCTGGGAAGGAGGGGTCTTCATCCGCATTCTGCGGGAATGATAAGACATCCGTTGGTTGATCGATATCTCGAAACTGCTGATTGAGCTTACGGATATCAGCATCAGCAGTTAATAATATGCTGACCTCCTCATTCAGGCAATCCAGATGACTCATCACTCTTTCAATTTTTTTATTAATATCAACGGAGTCGATATCAATATTAGGATGATCGTTTCGTAGCAAAACACCCATTAAAATGAAGTCCTTCTAAAATGGTTCACTCGACAGAATCTTCAGAATTTGACTGGTCGTAGGCCTTAATAATTTTCTTTACCAGCTCGTGGCGAACAACATCTTTTTCTGTAAAGTAAATGAACTGTATGCCCTCGACCTTCTGTAATAAGTTTTGTACATGTATTAACCCAGAATCACTTTTCTTAAGAAGATCGATTTGTGTGATATCTCCAGTGACGATCATTTTTGATCTAAAACCCAGCCGGGTTAAAAAGATTTTCATCTGCTCTTTTGTTGCATTCTGCGCTTCATCAAGAATGATGAATGCATCGCTCAAGGTTCTGCCTCGCATATATGCCAGAGGGGCAATTTCTATGGCACCGTCTTCAATGAGGTGTCGAACCTGATTCTCCTCCATCATATGATTCAAGGCATCATAAAGCGGCATTAAGTAGGGATGGATTTTTTCTGCAATATCGCCAGGTAGAAATCCGAGTTTTTCACCGGCTTCGACTGCGGGACGTACCAGTACAATTTTTTTAAAACGACGTTTTAATAATCCCTCCACAGCCATTGCAACGGCAAGAAATGTTTTGCCAGTTCCTGCTGGCCCTATTGAGAGAATTATATCATCGGCTTTGACGGCTCGAATGAATTGAAACTGGGAAGGTCCTTTGGGAGTGATGAAACCTCTTTTCGGTGAAACGGCAATACGTTCCGAAAAAATAGTTTTCAAATCTGCTTGAGGATTTTCTGCCATCAGGCGGATGGCAAATTTAACATCTCCATTTTCTACAGGCTGATCGGCTTCATGTAATTTTTCAAGTTGGCGAAACAGGTTTTCTACGGACTCGAGGGAATCGGGTTCGCCTTTTATCTTGATCTGGTTTTCCCGGGTTGTGATGCGGACGCTAAACTTTTTCTCTATGAGTTTGAGATTGAGATCCTGACTCCCAAATATTTCTGGAATGACTTTATTGTTTTCGAGGACTATTTCTTTGGTTGTGGGGCTCAAATAAGACTCTTTTTAATAGGGGTTGAAATTAAATCACCTTCGTGTGCCTTGCGGGGGTATCAGGCTTAAGAATTCGCCTCGTGTCCTCGCATCTTGTTTGAAGGAGCCGAGCATGGAGCTGGTCGTTGTATAAGAGTTTTGCTTGGCAACTCCGCGCATACACATGCATAAATGAAGAGCTTCGACTACAACTCCAACTCCAATAGGCTTGAGTATCTCTTGCAGACTATGGGCAATTTGGTTGGTCAATCGTTCTTGAACTTGCAGTCTTCTGCTGAATGCGTCAACGATTCTGGGGATCTTACTGAGCCCAATGATTTTTCCCTTGGGTAAATAGGCAACATGGCACTTGCCGATGAATGGCAACATATGGTGCTCGCACATGCTGAACAGGTCGATGTCTTTGACGATTACCATTTCATCGTAGTCTTCGTGGAATAAGGCACCGTTTACCAGCTCTTCAATATTTACGGAATAGCCGCTGGTCAAAAACTTGAGAGACTTTTCCACTCTCTCGGGAGTGTTTTGAAGTCCTTCGCGAGACGGATCTTCACCGACTTCTTCTAAGATTTTTTTAATGAGGTCTTTCAACAGAGTCTCCATGATAGACTACAAAATTGCGTTCAGATTCGAAAAGCTTTACTTCGTGTAGTGTGCCGTTTTCAATTTTTGGCTCGATAATATTCCAAAAATGAATGGCTATATTCTCTGCCGTGGGAATGACTCCCTTGAGAAAATCCACATCGACATTCAGATTTTTATGATCTACTTTATTCACTATTTCTTCATTGATTAGCTTTTTGAGAGCTTTCAAATCCAGTACCATTCCGGTTTGAGGATCGACTTCACCTCTTACGGTGACCTCTAGGACATAGTTGTGCCCGTGCCCATTTGGGTTATTGCACAGCCCAAAAGTAGCTTCATTTTTTTCATCAGAAAAATCGGGATTATAAAGGCGATGGCTGGCGCAGAATTCAAGGCGGCGGGTAATATAAATCATCAGTTTGATTTTTTATTTAAGATACTTGCGTTTATTATCCGTTGAATAAAACCCTGGGCCATATAAATGGAAATTCATCTGGTTAAAGAGTTTTTCAAGTTTGCCACCGCATTTTTCACATTCAGTCGCTGACTCATCGTTCACTTTTTGCAATACCTCAACAACTTCTTTGCACTTTTCACATTGGTATTCATAAATGGGCATGGTTGCACCTCCAATTCATACGTTTATCTGTATATTATATTATATTCAGATGCAGAAAAATTAGCATTTTTTGGAGTATTTTTGGACGGGAATCGCCTAGTTTGGCGTTGACGGTTACTGCCCCTGAATACATTCAGTGTTTTTGAGATGTTCTCTTTAATGGCTTCCAATTGATACATCGTTGAAGGCAGTGTGAGCCCCCATTGAGGGTCATAAATGCCAGCCAGCATGCTATTGTCGCCCAGAATTTGGATAACAATAAACTTTTCAATGGAATGCTTCTTCTGGACCGCCAGCGGCATCATATAAGTGGCATTTTCTTCTTTTGAACCATGCCGCATCACCGCCTCTCCTGATTCTGCAACTTCAAACGGGATAGATTTCAAATAGTTGTCGAGATCTTCAAAAATGTTTTCTTTTGGGAAAACCACGATGCCAAAATTCTCGTGATTTTTATAAAGCTGATAGTCGTAATCGGAACCTGCCAGAACTGTGCTGGGAAGCCCCAAAAGAAAACAAAATAGGATTGCGAAAAAAGGTCTCATATACTATTTATGATGACACAGTTTGTTCAAAGGTTTTTAAAGTCAACGCCTGATTTAGCAGAAAGAGAAATTACGAAAGAATTTCTGTTTCGCTAAAAAAGTATGACATTTCAAATGCCGCGTTTTCTGCAGAGTCAGAACCATGTGTTGAGTTCTTTTCAATGTTTACCGCGAAATCTTTGCGGATGGTGCCTGCCGCTGCATCTTCAGGGTTTGTTGCGCCCATCAATTCGCGCCATGCCGGGATTGCATTTTCTTTCTCAAGAACCAATAAAACGACAGGGCCCGAACACATAGACTCAGTCAGGCTACCAAAAAAAGGTCTTTCTTTATGAACATAATAAAACCCTTTAGCTATTGCTGGTGTGAGTTGAGCTTTTTTCATTGCAGCAATTTTGAATCCGTTAGACTCAATTCGTTCCAGTATTTTACCGATTAAATTTCGTTCTACAGCATCGGGTTTGATAATTGCAAAAGTCTTTTCCATTTGGCTACTTTCTTTTTAAATTTATTTTTGGGATTACACAAAAAAAAGGTATTTGAGCGGTTAAGCCCAAATACCTTTTTTGATACTCAGATAAATTATCGCAGAACTATGCCGGATTTTTTAATGACGAATCCTTCATTTAGGTCGTCAATCCATTTCATCTTGATGGCATCGTTTTTAGCAATGTCCGTACAGATATAGACGCAAA
Source organism: Nitrospinaceae bacterium (assembly GCA_029261635.1). GTDB lineage: Bacteria > Nitrospinota > Nitrospinia > Nitrospinales > VA-1 > UBA8687. The sequence goes on along the minus strand of JAJDAW010000111.1, from coordinate 3,025 downwards.
TTTCACACGCCTTGCATCGGTCTACAGACACATAGGCGGACTTATCTTCTTCACTGTAATTTATACAGTTTGACTCGGGACAGTATTGTGTGCAGAGATGGCAGTTTTTAGCCGAGCAAATGTCCTTGTCAACTTCAGCAATGTAGTACATGTTTTCTCCAGTTTTTAACGTTTCGCGCTGGTTACAACAGACCGCTCATCTTCAGACCAGCCTTGATCAATGGTGTATTGAACTGCTCCATCTAAAACTTTTTGGTTGGCTTCAAGCAGTTTCTGTTTTTTAGCAAATTTTTTCTCAATAGCACTGTCCAGAGCAGCAGTACCACCGGACACTACAATTCCCTTACCAATAAAACGGTCTTTAACAGATGCCGCCAGAGATTCTGGGTCGGGGATGCCAAATATCCCGGAGATCGCTCCACACATGGCCATGTTGGTGGCTAGGTCTGTTTTCGCAAGTTCATTTGCCATTTCTGTAGCAGGCAGATAGTAGATACGCGCTTCCTTTTCTTCCAGCTCTTTTTGCTCATCACGACTGAAAGGAATCGGGGTTTTGCTATTAATGAGGATGATTCCTTTTTGTTTCAAGCCGGTATAAAACGGCATGGTGTACGATTTTCCAAGAGTGATCACGGATGGATGGAAAATCATGAGAACATTCGGGAAAATGATCTCTCCAATTTCATAAATCTCCTCGTTCGAAATTCGGACATAACTTTCAACGGGTGCGTTTCGTTTTTCTGATCCGAAAAAAGGGACCAGAGAACTAAATCCACCGGATATAACCACACCATTACTAATAATATGGGATGCGGTTACCACACCCTGGCCACCAATGCCGGCCATCCGAATGTTGTAACGCTTGACTTCGTATTCTTCTGCCATTTTTATTTTCTCCTCGCTTTACTTGTCTGATTTTTTCTTTTTAGCTTTTTTCTCAACTTCATCGAGATACTCTTTTGCTGCTGGTGAAATGATTTCTTCAAAACCATAACGTTCTTTTTCAATTTCGAAGGCATCTTTCATAACATCCGGAGTTGGAATTGAGTACTCAATATTACAAGAGGTGTAGGCTTGAATGTAGCTATGACCCACTTCCCGAGCAACCATGATTGCACGGCGAACGGTTCGTGCTACACGTGCCGGATTTGTAGGAGCTAGTCGAGCAATATAATCGACACCGGCTACCTTAGCCAGACCAAGCGCGTCTACTTTGTCTCCAAATTTCCCTCGTGGAGCCATTTTGAGAACTTTACCGTGATTGGTCATGCCACTTTCCTGCCCACCTGTATTTCCATAAACCTCATTGTCGAGCATGATGGTGGTGAATTTTTCTTTACGGAACCAGCTATGCATCAAGCCCTGGAAACCGATGTCGATCAAACCACCATCACCTGCCATAACTACTACGTCTTTTTTCTGATTTGGGAAACGAACTTCCAAGCCGCGTTTTAGTCCAGATGCAACGGCATTGGTATCGCCGTAGTTGCCATAAATAAAAGGCACAGAAGCTTGAGAGATTGCCAACCGACCACATCCTGCAGTTCCAACAACAATGGAGTGTTCAGGGTTGGGCATTCCAATATATACGAGGCGAATGAACAGAGTCATTGCACATCCTGCACACATAGGATGCTCTTCAATAACTTCCTTGAATTTCCCCATATCAGTAACTTTTACTGTCTGTTTATCAGAGCCGTTACGGTTATTGTAGGGACCATGATCTATTAAATCTCTGTACTCAACCGGCAAAAACTCTTTCATTACCGGTGATGGTCTTAGGTTTTCAAAAGACATAAACTTATCCTTTATTAAAAGGTATTAGATATTTAAAATAATTATATAAACAGGCTTTTTAAGCTCTCACTTATTATACCTGATTAACTAAGCTAAACAAAAAAACTACTATTTCACTTCTTTACGGAATTCCTCTAACCATTCCAGAATCATCTCTGTCGGCATAGTCATACCGCCAAACACGCGTGGACCATCCTTGATTACGGCGTTACAGCGTCCATAAAGAACAGAACAAACTTCTTTGTGCAACCAGCCTGCCTGGTTGAACTCTGGGATCAGAATTCGTTTGGCATCTTTAACAGCATCCAGAATTTCTTCTGTTGGGAAAGGACGAATGGTTTTAACTTTTACGAGACCGACTGTTCTTCCTTTTTCGCCTTCCTGCCGAACGGCTTCACGAGCCTGAGAAACAGCACAACCCGAGGCAATAATGAAATCATCAGCGCCAGGATTAACAACTTCAACCAAGCCGCCAAGATAAGCTTTGAAATATTTTGCAGAGCGTTCTACTGCTGCAAATACTTCTTGCTGCCAACTGGCATGCATGTGGTAGCTGATGAAATTACTTTTTTGAATTGGGGCATCTCTTGAAAGACGCGCTGGCGGATTTTCGTTATCCATTGCAGGTACTGCAGAACGCCAGCCGTCTCGAGGAGGCAATTTATATTCTTCTGGAGTTATTCTTACCGGGCCACGCGCATGGGTACAGAAAAAACCATCAACAGAAACTACTGCAGGTAATGTTACATCGACCTGTTCTGATGCCATGATTGCGGCAAGTGGGTAATCGTAAAAGTCCTGTTGGTTCTCAGCATGTAGCATGAGTATTCCCGTATTCAGCAAGAATGACATTTCGATGTTGTCAGGTTGAATAGCCAGAGGCGTATTGATAACTCGACACATGTTCAACATGATGATCGGAGTCCTTGCACCAGGCCAGGAGCTGATCGCTTCCATACCGCGCATCAGGCCAGGGCCTGAAGTTGCTGTTAAGCTACGAACACCTGCACGAGAAGCACCAGAAATAGCAGAGAATGTACCGATCTCTTCTTCTGCCCGGTAATACTCTTTAATGAAACCTTCATCGTAAAGATAGCCAGCTTGCTGCATGGATTCACTTTGTGGAGTAATGGGATAGGCAATAGCAATATCTATGTTCGCTCGTCTCATAGACTCTCTAGCGGCTTCACTACCCGTGATAAACTGCATTTCGCGGGGAAGCTCGTGA
>JAJDAW010000110.1 GCA_029261635.1 Nitrospinaceae bacterium | reverse complement strand
GAATCCATTCCTGAGAGCGTGGGGTAAGGTTCAAAAGAGTGTAGCCCGGTCATTATAGCAAAAAAGTTCTGAAAAAATAATAATTTATAGCCACAAACGAAATTGACAGCGGTTGGGGACTATGTTAAATTTCGCTCTTTTATTAGCAAATCCAGTACTGGGACGGTAGCTCAGTCGGTAGAGCAGAGGACTGAAAATCCTCGTGTCGGCGGTTCGATTCCGTCCCGTCCCACCACTTCTTACTGGAGAGCAGCTTTTAGCAACCCCGCATCCCTTCGTTGCTAAACTGCAAAGCAGCTTTTTGTCAGTCGCAATATCACCTTAAAGTCCATTAAGGGTCGGAGTATCTCGCATTTCGTGGTTTTCACCTCACAACTTTCCTTCAGCTTAAAACTTAAAAAGCCGTTAATATTCAATGCCAAACTGAAACATGATTGTGACAGCAATCCCTATTGGTTTACATTAAAGTAATATATGGAAATTGGGAGGCCTATATGAATTTCCCATATGCTATAATTACCGTTCCGTAAACAGTAAAAAATACTCCATAAGAGGCGTAAATTGGCAGATATAGAAGACAAACAATCTGGCATTCGTTTGGAAAAAGATTATCTCAAGCGAATTACTGAGCTGGAAAAGGCCAACAAAGATCTAGCCGATGCCAATCGAGCTAAATCTGCATTTTTGGCGAATATGAGCCATGAGCTTCGCACCCCTCTCAATGCCATCATCGGCTATAGCGAGCTACTTGAAGAAGTCGCCGACGAATTGGAGATTGAAGAAGAGATTGGCCCCGATATAAATAAAATTCACTCCTCTGGAAAGCATCTACTGGCGATCATCAACGACATCCTTGACCTTTCGAAAATCGAGGCAGGGAAAATGGAGTTTTTCAGTCAAAACTGTGAATTGGAAAGCTTAGCCAATGAAGTCAGCCACACCCTGCAACCTGTTATCGATAAGAACTCCAATACTCTCAAAATAAATCTCGAAAAAGATTTGGGTTCGATTTCTGTAGATATAACCCGGTTACGCCAAGTTCTATTTAACCTACTGAGCAATGCCTGCAAATTTACTGAAAAAGGTGATATTACTTTTACCGTTGCCCGCAAAACAATCCGTGAGCTGGATTGGGTTAATTTCACTATTTCCGACACAGGAATTGGGATGGATACCGGTCAGGTTGAAAAATTGTTCAAAAGTTTTTCTCAGGTTCACTCGGACAACATTCAAAAATATGGCGGAACCGGACTCGGCCTGGCGATCACCAAACGTATTTGTGAAATGATGGGAGGAGATATTTTTGTGGAAAGTAAACCCGGTGAAGGCTCCACCTTTTCGGTCCACTTACCTGCTGTAATGCCCACACCAAAAACCGCAACAGTAACTCTGCAGAATATTCCAAAGCCAGGCAAAGATTCTGCTGAATCCGCTTCCGAACCTCAAGAAAATATAATTCTCGTAATCGACGATGACCCGATGATCCACAATCAAATGAAACGGGCTTTTGAGAAAGAAGGCTATAAAATTGTTTGTGCTTCCGATGGCGAGGAAGGACTTACCCTGGCTCGAAAACTTCATCCCACATTGATCACCCTCGACGTATTGATGCCTGGAATGGACGGCTGGACTGTACTGACAAAATTAAAAGGCGACCCGGAGGTTGCAAATATCCCGGTTTTTGTCATTTCCATGGTCGATGAAGAAAACAAAGGCTACACTTTGGGCGCATCAGAATATATTACCAAGCCCATCGATCGTACCCGGCTTCACATTCTTATGAAAAAATATCGTTGGGACTCCGGCTCAGCACTTGTTGTTGAAGATGATCCCGGAACCCGCAAATTACTCTGCTCCATGCTAGAAGAATATGGTCTCAATGTTCAGGAGGCAGGAAATGGGAAAATAGCACTTGAAAGAGTTCAAGAGAAAGTGCCGGGGGTTATTTTTCTCGACCTGATGATGCCTGAAATGGATGGCTTCGAATTCATTGAAGAATTAAAGAAAAATCCTGAGCATCGTCCCATACCCATTGTGGTAGTCACCTCAAAGGATCTTACGAAAGCAGACCGTCTACGCCTGAATGGAGGAGTGGCAAAGCTAATTGAGAAAAATTCCTTTGTCCATGACGATCTGTTCTCAGAAATCCGCTCTACATTAGAAACCCACCACCCCTGATTTCTCCGCTTTTTTCGATACAACCTTTTTTCTAAAATTGAATCTAACTTATTTGGCAAGTATTTGTGCCTGCCAGCACTATTAATCACACTCACTAATAAATAAACATGGATAAATACCAAGAAATCGCTGAGATCGTTCAGGAGATAACAGAGGAAGCCACAAATTTCAAAGACGCAGCGGAACCAGCCGAAGAAGTTGAGGCTTTAAAAGAGTTGCTGGACGCCTTGACGCGGGGTAGCAAACAGGTATTAGAAAGAATCGATCAGTATAATGATCGACGCTATCGATAATTTTTGAGTCAGTTGCCTAATACATTTCCAGTCGCCTTAAACTTGGCAGACTCTGATTTTTTGCCAGGTCATCGACAAGCTCAGGGTTGATCTCATTTCGGACCAGTATCAACTCTTCCAGACTTTTTAAAGATTTGGAATTCAACAAAGCTTCCATTCCTTTTTCCGTAATCTGGTTATTATAAAGGTCCAGCGTTTTGAGATTTGCAAGGTGAGGTGAGTTTGCAATTGCTATAGCACCTTTATCGCTGATCTTGTTTGCGCTCAAATCTAAAAAAGTTAAATTGTGTGAATTCATTGAACCCACGATGGCGATAATTCCTTCATCGCCTATTTTGTTGCGAGTCAACTTGAGTTCTTTCAGGTTTTTCATGCTTGAAGATTCGGCAATTATTTTGGCGCCTTTCTCCGACACATCATTTCCCCACAAAGAAAGCTTTTCAACATGCTGAAATGTGTCCGAGTCACATAAGATTCGCACACCTTCATCCCCAAGATTATTTTTCTGTAAAGCTAATGAAACTACATTTTTTGCTTCGGGAGTACTGACAAGAATTTCCATCCCTTTAACCCCGATCTGAGAGGCGTTGAGATTTATTTTACTGCCGTCAGGGTCCAGTCTTTCTCGTATATGAGCAGGAATGTCTTTTGGAGGGCCTTTGCGACGACTATATCCATGATGCCCGCCCTTTTTTCCTTTGCCGCCATGCTTGCCGCTATACCCACCGTGTTTGCCGGCGGCTTTGGCATCGCCATGCTTACCGGGGTGCCCTCCCTCATGTTCACCCGATGCAAAAACCGGAAGCGACCAGACCAGCCAGCCCAAAACTAAAATTACCTGAACTATTTTTTTTCGAATCAGCACAATAGAATCCTCCAAAATTAATTCGTTGCAGCGCAACGAAATCCAATATAGCTTTTCTTTTGGTCTGGCAACGCCTTACCTCGTACTGAGCCTCGCGCCAGGTCAAGGTTTGAGTTCCACGATCCGCCTTTTATAATTTTAAACTGCTCGCCGTATAAATCATTTTCATATTGATTGCCTGGGTGAGGTTGATACCAATTCTCCGTCCATTCCCAAACATTTCCCGCTAAATCCATTACCCCATAAGGGCTCACGTTTTCGGGAATAGTTCCCACCTGATTGGTGTATCGAAAAATATCGCCTTTACCCCTTATGTTGACATTAAGAGCATCGGCTTCATTCCCCCAAGGGTAGTATCTGCCATCCGTACCCCTAGCCGCCTTGTCCCATTCCGCTTCCGTAGGCAACCGTTTTTTTGCCCAATGGCAATAGTCTTTCGCCTGTTTCCAAGTCAACGCCACGACAGGTTGCAGAGGGTGATTGAATTGCGCATTGCCGTGTTCTCGTGAATGGGGTTTCCCAGTCGCTTGCTGGTATTGCGAAAAGGCCCTCATCGTCACTGGAACCTTATCAATTTTAAAAGCGGGTAATGTCACTTCGTGAAGAGGGGTCTCATCCCGATACCAATCCAAAGATTCTGAACGAAATTGGCGGGCCGCCCACATGATATCCTTGTCCGAGCTGCCCATTTTAAAAGGTCCGGCTGGGATCAGGATC
>JAJDAW010000109.1 GCA_029261635.1 Nitrospinaceae bacterium | reverse complement strand
AGCAATCCGTGGGAGTTCGACTCTCCCCATCGGCACCACCTAAATCCCTTTTTTACTTTCCAATATAACAGCTCATACTAAACGATGAATAATCAGCAGGAAGGCAGCACTCCACCCGCAGAGTTTACTGAGCGAATAGCGCGGTTATTGCTTTCTTTCATTTCGGGTTTAAGTCAATCCTTGCCTGAAGAAGATAGGCTCTGTAAAAAATTAAACGATATGGCCGCTGTCATTCGAAAAGGGATTCGTATTTCTCCTGCGAAGGAACTGGATAAAGATGTTGAAGATTACTTTGACAGATTGATTCTGGAGAAAAAATTCGTTGATGGCGAGAAAGATATTGTTAAGACAATGGTTCTCGAGGTGGTTGAAACCATTATGTCTATGATGAAAAGTTCGGGAAATTTTGATGGAAGCATTGGAGAGTGCACGGAGAAGATCCAAGATGCCGAAACAATCCAGGAAATCTTAAAGGTTAAAGATTACCTGATTGTCGAAATGCAGAAAGTACGCGAGCACTCGCATACTTTGCATGAAGAACTGGAAAAGCATCGTGCAGCCACGGAGACCCTTTCCAAAAAATTAGAAGAGTCTGAAGCCAAAGCCTTGGTCGATTCGCTTACGAATGTATTAAACCGAAATGCTTACAATTTGAAAATCGGGCAGTTGGTTCATGAGTATAAAAGATATAAAGAAGAGTGGGCTTTGCTTGTTCTGGATATTGATTTATTTAAAAAATTCAATGACACCTACGGACATAAAACCGGTGATAAGGTTTTAAAATCTGTTGCGGCAACAGTTTTAAATTCCATTCGTGCAAGCGATCATTTGTTTCGATATGGAGGCGAAGAATTTGTTGTCATTTTAGGTCGAGTCGATATAGAAACCACCAAAAAACTTTCCGAAAAAATACGCGGGGAAATAGAAAAAGATTATTTTGTTGATGGAGATAATAAATTGAAGGTTACGATGAGTATCGGGGCTGCAATTATTACTCCAGAGGATACAGAAACGAGTTTGTTTATAAGGGCGGATAAAGCCTTATACCAAGCAAAACAAAACGGTAGAAACCAGGTTCTGGTAGATATCTGAACACATTCTGATTTATGATCTTCATGATTTGAGCCAATGCAACCCACCACACTTGAAGATCTGTTTGTCTCCCCCAGCTTTTTATCTATATTTTTCGCATTCTTACTGACCATAGCAAATGTTATAATAGGGGTCAGTATGCTACCCAGTGACGATCGCAGGAAGCGATACCGACTCCACAAAATTATTTATGGTGCCGTGCTGGCAAGCTTTTTCTTGTTTCTTGTGATGAAGTATTTTGATAACCAAAATTCAATTCTGAATTATACGGTTTTTGGTTACCTTCTTTTGGTAGTGCCCCTCAGTAATCGGCTAAATATTACTTTGCATGCGGTAATTTCTTCAATAGCATTGGTTCTGGTAGGGCTTGTCTCGTTCTTGAATTTAATTTGATACTCGTTTGATTTTCAGTTGGGCTTTTTTTAGAGAAAAATGATCTATGACAGAATTTGATGTGGTGGTTCTAGGTGGAGGACTGTCAGGCACTAGAGCAGCCTTGAGAGCGGCTGAGTTGGGAGGTAAGGTCTGTCTTGTAGAAAAGGGAACAGTTGGAAGGAAGGGCTTCCTGAGAAGGAATATTCTGCTTTCTGAATGCCGCTCAGATAAAGACCCTATAGAATGGGCTTCCCAATTAGAAAGACAGGAAAAACTAGCCGAAGAATATTGTGGAAACCTCGAAAGCAAGCTCACAGAGGCTGGCATCCTTTTGTTAAAGGGTGAGGGGAGCTTGGCAGGTCCTGGTGAAGTTTCCGTGCAAGGCAAAGAAAAAAATGAAACTGTAACGGGTAAATCCCTTATTTTGGCTTGTGGGTCCGATCCTTCTTTTCCCCCAACACTACCTCGTGAAGAAAATGTAATAATTTCCATTGATGAAATTTATCAGCTAAAAAAAATACCCGAAAAAGTTTTACTTGTGGGTGCTGGAAAGTGGGGGGCCGAAGCTGCGATTGGATTTCAGAAGTTGGGTTGCAAGGTGTTTTTATGTGTGGACTCTGTAGAGATTCTTCCTGAGATGGACCCTGAATTCAATTTGAAAGTTGAAGCGCAATTAAAGAGTAAGAAGATAAAAATTCTTCCCGACAAAAAAATCATTTCCTTTTTTAAAAACGGGGATGATTTGGAGATGACACTTGAAACCGGAATCAAGTTTGCAACCAACCTGATCGTCATGGTGGGCGAGGGGAAAGGGGGCGAACTCAATAAGGTTGCGGAAAGCCTCGGTGCTCGTCTTGGCAGTGAAGGTGAAATTTTTGTAGACGATAGAATGATGTCCAGCATTCCCGGTGTTTATGGTGTGAGTAGCATTTCTGGTAAACGCGTTACGGATATGATGTCGCTAGAACAGGGAAAGGTCGCTTCCGAGAATGCTATGGAAAGAAAACGACAGCTTAACCCTGAGTGGGTACCTGAGATAATTAGACTGGTGATGAACGTTGGCTATGTGGGTTGCTCCATGAAATCTGCGCCTCAGCAAGGCTTTCATCCTGTTGAAGGTATTTATGAAAGCGAAATGTTTGAGGGGGAAATTTTCAAAATCGTTGCAGATAAGCGGACTAAACTGGTGGTTGGTGCGCAGATTATATCGAGTAATGCTGGGGAATTGATTCCCATGATTTTATTGTTCATTAAAAAAGGCATCACGGTTCCAAATCTTGCAAATTCTTCAAGTTTTGAAGGAACACGTTTTCAAGGGGTTTCTTGTGCTGCAAGGGCTTGTTTGCAGGCTATAAAATCACAGTAAAACCGACAATTATTGGTGGAATACTTCTTGTCTTGACTCGATATTTTAATTATGTTAAAAACCAACACTTTGACAGTTCTTTTGATAGAATCCAATGTCTGTTGAAAAGGTAGTGAGCCCTTATAATATTTAGATTTAAGAGGTTGTGATGGCTGAAGCAAAAGGCAAAGAGAAAAAAGAAGAAGTAGTTGATACTATTTGGTCGCGCCGAGACTTTTTTTCTTTAGCGGGATGGGCAAGTTTTATGGCCGCTTTAGGTTTATCATCTCTCTACTTTGCCAGACTTTTATTCCCCAGAGTTCTTTTCGAGCCGTCTCCTATCTTTAAGGCGGGTTATCCCAGTGACTATACAGTAGGTGCGGTTAGCACAAAGTATATTCAAGATCAGCGAGTTTGGATCGTTCGAGACGAAGAGGGAATTTATGTCATTTATGGACTATGCACTCATTTAGGTTGTACGCCTAGATGGTTAAATACAGAGAGCAAGTACAAATGTCCTTGCCATGGTAGCGGTTTTACCAAAGAGGGAATGCATTTTGAGGGGCCAGCACCAAGACCTTTGGAGCGTTTGAAAATTTCATTGGCCCCTGATGGACAGATCATCGTTGATAAAAGTAAAAAGTTTCTTTGGGAAAAGGGTCAGTGGGGACAACCAGGATCTAAACTTTTGGTTTAATGTCGAACCATTGATTGTTTCTTGATTAATTCAAAACATCCATTTTTGATGGAGGATTGATTTTTGGCAAACAAGACACCTCAAATTCCGAGTATTGCGGAATTGATGGATAAAATTAAGAGTGGAAAAATTTTCAGTGATATAGCCAAAGAAATCACGGAATCTCAGCTTTGGACTTCTTCGTTCCGGCATGGTTATGCGGACACACCACGGAATCGTGTTCTGCAGATAGCCAGTAATGTATGGCTGCACTTGCACCCTGTGAAAATGCACCGACATGCGCTTCGTATCAAGTTTACATGGTGCATGGGCGGAATTACTTTTCTTTTGTTTTTATCGACGGTTGTAACTGGCGTAATTTTGATGTTCTATTACCGACCGGTAGGGGAATATGCATATTACGATTTGAAGTACCTGCAGTATGACGTTCCCTTTGGCATGTTGATGAGAAATATGCATCGGTGGGCAGCGCATGCCATGGTCATAACGGTCTGGTTGCACATGTTCCGGGTCTTTTTAACGGGATCTTATAAGCCTCCACGTGAATTTAACTGGGTAATTGGGGTGTTCCTTGTAACTTTTACCCTGTTGTTAAGTTTTACCGGTTATCTTCTTCCTTGGGATCAGTTGGCTATGTGGGCGGTTACCGTTGGAACCAATATGGCAAGAGCGACTCCCTTTTTGGGGAATGAAGGTCCTTTTGCCGAGTTTGTGGGGGTGACACCTAGGTACGATGCCAGATCTCTGTTGATTGGCGGTAGCTTGGTTGGGCCTCCAGCTCTTTTAAGGTTTTATGTGTTGCATTGTATTTTTATACCGCTTATTGCCGGAGCTTTGATGATAGTTCATTTTTGGCGGATACGTAAAGACGGCGGAATATCGGGTCCCCTGTAAGAACAATTGATCTAATACACGGAAATTATTATGGCTGAGGCTGCAACACCCAAAAAAAAGATAGAAGAAGTTCCAGAAAAGCTCCATGTATGGCCTTATCTGGTGCGGCTGGAATTTCTTTGTGCGCTGGTTGTCATAATTGCCCTCACAGTTTGGTCTATTGTCATTGACGCTCCGCTTGAAGAAGCGGCCAACCCTACTAAAACACCGAATCCATCGAAAGCTCCCTGGTATTTTCTGGGACTTCAGGACATTTTGGTTTATTTTGACCCTTGGTTTGCAGGTGTGGTAGCCCCTGTCCTGATCATTGTTGGGCTCATGCTGATACCCTATCTCGATGTGAACCCAAAGGGAAATGGGTACTATACCTATCATGAAAGAAAAGTAGCGATTTGGGTTTACTGCTTCGGTTTTCTTGTTTTATGGATTGCTCTTATTATTATGGGAGTTTTTCTAAGAGGGCCAGGGTGGAACCTGTTCATGCCATGGCAATATTGGGATCCACATAAAGTAGTGGCTCTCGTCAGTGTTGATCTCCCCTATGCGTTTGGGTTTAGAGATTACACGTGGTCGGCTATTTTTGGGGGAACCGTCCTTTTAGCCTATTTTGGTATAGGGACAGGTGCGTATTTTTTTCTGGAGAGAAAAGCTCTTAAGTCGGTTGGGTTTCTACGAATGTTTATAAAAATTCAATTGGCACTCATAATGATGGGAATCGTGATTAAAATTGTCCTCAGGATTGGCTTTAATATTAAATACATCATGGTTACTCCCTGGATTAGCGTTTAGCAATTAGTTTCTAACCACTAGATAGAGAATTAAATTGTCTGAAGAAGAAAAAGCGGAAGAAGAAACCCAACCTGATTTTAAAGAAGGGGAATTTGACGAACATACTTCGTACAGTTTCCTTTTTTTCCTCATTGCAGGCACGACTCTTTTAGTCACCCTATGGGCATTTTGGGATGATGAGTATAGCCGACGCGGGTTTAAGGCCTATCAGGAAATATTTTTTAAAGAACAGTACGCTGTTGCTGAGGCCGGATGGAAGAAAAACAATACAGAAATTGAAAATGCCGAGGAAACGATCAGCAAAAGCTTGGTCAATAAAGAAAACGAGCTCGGATCGAATGATTCTTATCTCGCACTGGTTGAAGAGGTGCGTCTAAAACAGATTTCCTTGGATGAAAAAAAGGAGCTGAAGAAATTTGCGGGTAGCCGAGTTGATGAGGCGTATTATTATTATAAAAAAGCAATGCATGAAGGCGAGAATTACGATGTGCAAAAAGCCACATTGCATTCTCTTGAAGATAAAGTAAAAAGTTATGATCCTGGTATTGCTGAGAGCCAGAAGATACTGGAAGAAGCGGAAAACCGACTTCTTAAGGTAAAAGCAGATCAGATTAGATTAGAAAAAGAACTTGCTGATTTGACTCGGGCAAAAGGTCAATTTGAATTGACAATGGATTATTACAAACCGTTTCCTTTCTTTTGGAAACCGGCTGAAATCCTGCAAACAGTAATTCCTGGCTTCGGAGTCAATAGTTTTAAGGAAATCATATACCGGGTAGACCGCTGTATGACTTGCCATATTTCTTATAAGGATGAGCACTACAAAGACTTTGAGCAACCTTTAAAAACGCATCCGAATCTAGATATATTAATTAAAAACCATCCGCCTGAACGTACAGGTTGTACTTGGTGTCATTTAGGTCAGGGAACAGCAACTGCACCTGCCGAAGATGCTCACGGTTCGCACCATGAAACGGATCAGACCCTGGAAGTCAATGAGCCTATTTTGCAAGGTGTATTTCAGCAGGCCACCTGCCGAAACTGTCATGCTGAAGTGGTGAATTTGGAAGGCGCTCCATTACTCTCCAAAGGAAAAAGATTATTTATTAAGCTGGGATGTCATGGTTGTCATCTGGCAGATGGATATTCCAAACAGGGGAAGGTGGGGCCAGGGCTATTACGCATTGGTTCCAAAGTAGATACAAGCTGGCTTTATCGCTGGATTAAAAGACCGAAAGATTATCTGCCTGATACGAAAATGCCGGAGTTTGGGTTTAATGAACACGACCTTCAAGGCGTTACGGCCTACCTTCTCGCTTCCTCTGATAAAGAATATAAGTTAAACAGAACTTTCGAAGCTGGGGATGAAGAAAAAGGGAAAAAATTATTTGAAACGGTTGGGTGTCAGGCGTGCCACACATTAAACGGAAAAGGCGAAAACCATGCGCCTGACCTAAGTAATATTGCCAAAAAAGTGAATGCAGATTGGTTGGTAACTTGGATTGGTGGACCTCATACTTATAATCCAAAAAGTAAAATGCCAGACCTTCGTATTAGTGAAGACGATGCCACTGACATTGCGACCTACCTGATCCAATTCGGTAAAAAAGAGGTGATACCAGGTCTTGAAGCAAAACTTAAAGATCCTGCATTGATTAAACATGGCGAAACCGTTGTCCGTAGACGGGGCTGTTTTGCTTGTCACGATATTAAGGGTATGGAAAAGGAAGGGCGAATCGCTCCGGAACTATCAGCATTCGGCCGGAAAATGATTGCTGAGTTAGAGTTTGGCGATTCTCATATCCCACACACTTGGGAAGCCTGGGCTCGGAAAA
>JAJDAW010000108.1 GCA_029261635.1 Nitrospinaceae bacterium | reverse complement strand
GGTTTGTCATAGGAAGGATTGCAGTGGGTTTTCAATCTGTATCTATTATAAATTAAAATCACCCTTCTTTTAATTGTTTTTCCCACTCCTGAATATTGGCCCTGGACTGGGCAGCACGCTTGAGAATAGGATCGGCACTTTCAGCCTTGACCAGTCTGTTGATTCCATCTTTTGATTTTTCTGTATCTCCCTGCTGTTCATAGCTTTCGATTAAGAGATAATCTGCCCAATTTTTTAACGGATTATCCGGAAAAAGTTCCTTTGCGGAATTAAAAGCCTCAATAGCCGCTTTAAATCGATTCATTCTGAAAAGTGAAGTGCCTAGATGATAATAAGATTTCTGGATATAGTCGGGAATGACGCGTTCTTTCCTGTCGTATTCTGCGATAGCATTTTGATAGGACTGTGCGGCCTCCGTATATTTTTTCATTTCGGTTTTAACTTCGGCAACTAAATAGTGAATCTCGGCTTTATTTTTTGACAGGGCTAGTAAATCGTCAAACATTGCCAATGCTCCTAGAAAATTTCCGTTTCCTTTATGGGCTTGGGCAAGCAGTTTTTTAGCTTCGAGCAATCTTTTACTGCGAGGAAAGTTTTTGATGAAAGCACGGCTGACCATAATGGCTTCATCGAAATTTTTCTCTTCTAAATGGATTTTTCCCAAGTTTAGGAAAATTCTATCTCGAAATGAATCTTCAGAATCAAGCGCTTTGACTTTTTCATAAAACTTGACTGCTTCAGGATACATGCCTATTGCCTGATAGGCTTCTCCTACTTGTAGCAGAGTCTTGGCATTTTTAATGTTTCTGACTGGCAGGCTGACAAAATCGCTATAGGAATAGAGAATGGGTAACATGCCTTTTTGTTTTGAATATTTATCCACTAGGGCAATGAGAGCCTGTTTGACAAACCTTTCAGCTTCCTGCGAAAAGCGGGACTCAGGTCCAAGAGGGAAAAGCTTTTTAAATTCTTCAATAGCTTTCAAGTAATTCTGTTCCATCAAATATGCGATCCCGCGACTCAAAGTTACTTCAGCTAATATTTCTACATTTTTTGCTTCCTGAGAAATTTTCTCATACGTTGGAAAGGGCTTGTAATAATAAGAGACATCAAAAACGATGTCGTTGACTTTTAAGCGCGGACTGCGTATCCCGATATCCGCCATTCGGATTCTTCCATATTGCGTGTCGGCACTGTCTTCCATGATACGGTTTTCTTCTTCATCGAGGACAGGCTTTCCATCTCCATCAATTTGAGGGGCTTGTTTTTTGCTGGATTCATCAAAAACTGCCAAAGCATTTTGATAGTTGCCTTTAAGCATGTAGGTGTCGCCGATTCGGTTCAGGGCTTTATGTGCATTGGTTGAAGAAGGAGCTAAATTTAGAAGGTTGAAAAAATGTTTTCGCGCCTTATCATATTTTTCTTGGGAAAAATAAATTTCCGCCATGTTAAAATTGATTTCTGGTTTTTCATTTAATTCGCCCGGCCAGCGTTTGGCACCCGTTTCATAAATTTCAAGTGCCTGGTCATATTCATTTTTCTCGTAAAACCGATCAGCTATCGCAAAAATTCCTGCTTTTGCGTCCAGATTTTTTGGGGAACTTTTAAGGATCCGTTGAAAAGCATCGAAAGCTTCTTTAAATCTTTCTTCTTTCATCAACATTGCAGCCAGGCTGTTCTTCCTTGTTTCATTGTATAAGCTCTTTTTTCTTTTTTTGACACCCTGGTTGTAAAGAGTTCTTGCCTCAAGTCTATAGCCTATATCATCGTAGATCGTTGCTACCTTCAGCAAAGCATGATCGTAGAATTTTGATTTGGGATCTTTCCTCATGGCGGACTGGAAAGCAGCCAGAGCCCTATCATAATTAGGGTTAAGCTCTTTAAATGTTTTGCGGTATTCAGACTCAGCTCTTAAATAAAGGCTCTGCCCCAAGTATTTGCTTTCTGGATAATTTTCTGAAAACTCTTTTAACGCTTTTGATGCGTTAGGATAATTTTGGCTTTGAAATTCTTTAAGCCCTTTTTGGTATTCTTCCCACCCGTTCTTTTCTTTTTCCTGAACATCCCGGCTGACAAGGTCGCGGACTTTTTCTGGTGTGAACCCCGCCAGGCGTACCTGTCCGTTAGAACGAGAAGTACCTTTTTTGATATCTCCTTCTCCGCTCTGCTCACTGCGGCTTTTCGTTCCTCTGGTCGGAGGGGGCAGACCTCCAATTTTTGCTTTCACAATCGGCCGAGACTCTCCCTTCAGATCAATTATGATTTGAGATTTTTCGGGATTCATTGAATGGAAAAACCGAGTATTGGATTGCTTTAAAACAAAAGTGATTATTACTTTTCCTTCACGAGAACTAACCGTAAACTGTTCCAGGTTTTTGTCATTAAATGCTTTGCTTCGAACGCGCGGTCCGCGCTGAGTCTCTGGCAGAGTCAATACAATTCGTTTTTCTGCAAAATTTGCTTTAACCTGATAGGTAACGGGCTCGGTTAGGTCGATTAAAATTCTTGTATAAATGGGATGGGGGCCAATTTTTACTGTTTTGAGTAACGGGCCATACCGATTGAAATCGTCCTGCGCCCAAAGATCTGCTACCATTAAGGATGGCACAAATAGTAAAGCGAGGATGAGGATCTCTTTAAATTTTGATTTTATTGACATATTCTTTGATTTTGGCTTTTTTTCATAAACAAAGCAAATTAGGTGCCATTTACGAATTCTTAAGACTCTTTTGATCTTTCATGTTGTAGAAGTCTAATTTATTAAACGTTTTAGCCATAAATATAGTATAAAACGGTCTATCAATTTCTTCGACATTTTCTGGAAAAACATGATGTTTATAGAGTCAGATTTTTGACCTAATTGAAAATTTTAGAATTAATCCTAATATTCCGATTTGGAGTAGGAAATGAGCCTATCAGAACAGGATAAATTGAAATGGCAGGAGTCTGAGACAGTTAGGAACCTGTTGAAGAAGCAAAATAGCCTGTTGGGAGATTCCCTGGAAGCACTGGATCACTTGATCTATTTGCAGAAAAGTATCAATCTTCTAAGTTCCGAAGAAATCAGCAAGGTCATGGCAGAAAAGCTGCCTTCCATTTTAGCTGTAAAATACTTTTCTTTTTTCCTGTTTGATAAAGATCGCAAAAAATTACGACTTCTCAGCCACAACCACCCCGAATTACAGGAAGGCCTCACTCTTTACCAAAGTGAATCGCCTATTATGCAAGATGCGATGACATCGGGCCGATATATTTTCGAGCAGGACTTTGCAAGTTCAAGATATTTTCGCGGCCGCAAGAATTCTTTATTCAAACACACCTTTTTTGTTTCTATCCCTTTAATGATTGAGAATGAAATTATTGGGGTGTTGAACCTAAATGATAATGAAAAAGGTTTTTTTAACGTTGGGGACCTGGATTTTTCTCTGAACGTTTCCGAGTTTGTCGCGATTTCTATAAGTAATGCATTACTTTTTGAAAAAGTGGAAAGACTTTCTATCACTGATGGTCTGACGGGCTTGGACAATCATCAGCAGATGCAGTCGATTCTGAAAAATGAAGTGTTTCGTTGCCAGCGTTATTCATCCTCCCTTTCTGTAATTATGTTGGACATTGATCATTTTAAAAATGTCAATGATACCTACGGTCACCAGAAAGGGGATGACATTCTTCTGGATTTTGCATCGATCATGAAAAAGTTTTGCCGCTCCAATGATGTCGCGGCAAGATACGGTGGTGAAGAGTTTGTTCTGGTGCTACCTGAAACAAAGGTTAAAGGAGCCGTCTATATTGCTGAGCGAATCCGGGAAGAAATGGCCAGTCAGACTTTTCAGCACAAGGGGACAGATTTTAATGTGACGGTCAGTTGTGGCATAGCCGAGTTCGATTCGAACCTTATCAAGGGGCCTGCAGACTTAATCAAGGTTGCTGATGAGGCCTTGTATAAGGCCAAGCATGAAGGTAGAAACCGCACGGTTGTAGGTACACTATGAATAAATCTCTCGAGTGGCTTCGAACTATTAAAAATCTTCCTTCTCTTCCTGAGCAGATCAACAGCGTGCTTGTTGCCACAGGTTCTACTTCCTCTATGGACTATAATATTGTTGAAATTATTCAATACGACCCGTCCATGGCACTCAGTGTTTTAAAGGTTGCGAACAGCCCTGTCTATGGGTATTCAGGTAAAATTTCTTCCTTACAACAGGCGGCAGGTCTTTTGGGACCGGGAACGATTAAAAATATCATACTGCGCACACCTATTCTGGAAAGGCACTTGACCAGCCACGAAAATGATACCCCGATAGATTTTAGTGACTTTTGGGTACATTGTGGAGTGACAGCATCTCTGTCAGGAGGGCTGGGACGCTTGATTGGTGCCCTGGAGTCGGATGTCTGTTTTACTGCAGGATTGATTCACGATGCTGGAATTATTGCATTATCTGCATATTACCCAAAAGAGTTGGCGAAAGCATTTGAAACTTCCCGTAACGAAAAGATATGTCTGCTTGATGCCGAAAAAAAGGTGTTTGGATTTAATAGCTCTGATGTAAGCATGGAACTCATGGGCGCTTGGAATTTTCCTGAGTCTCTTTTAGATTTATACCGATCAGATGAAAAAGATAATAAATCCAGTTGGGTTTCCAAACCGGTTGCGGTTGTGGTATTGGCAAAATTACTTTTGCAGGAATGGGGGTATCCCGGCTGCTCTCACATGCCAGAGGAACCCTGCAAGGAAAAATTACTGCAATTCCTGGAAATTACAACTGATGATTTATCCAACTGGGAAGATGAACTTAGAAAATATGTGATGTTGGTTATGGGTGGTTATAAAGGGGAGCGCTGACCTGTATATTGCATGACAAATTGTTATGTAAAGCGAACAAGCTATCAAAGCATCCATGGCCCACTCAATTCCTTTCGTGCATATCCACGTTTGAGATATCCCCCCCCCCCGGTCCTTCCCAAAATTGAGGTGCGCCTGTAACTATATTCGTTTTAAAAACTTCCGAAAGAGACTGGCGTCAATTTATGCTACGGTTTGGGTGGATGTGGTTTTGCATCTACTTTTTTTAGGGAGAGGGCTTTTTGACGTTTTTTTGTGTGTGGGTATTTGTTTATAAATAGCTGTTTTATTTGACAATTCTTCTTCTCTGGATATAATATTCCCTGACTATGAAGATAAAACTTGAATCAGACAGCTTCAACATTATCGGCGAAAGCCAACCTATTCGTGAAGTTTTTGACGTTGTAGAGCGTGCTGCGGGGTCGCAGAGTACGGTTATGGTCTATGGCGAAAGCGGTACCGGAAAAGAACTCATCGCCCGCGCTTTACATTTGAACAGTCCGCGCGCTACCAAACCTTTCATTGCTGTCAACTGCGGTGCCATTCCTCATGAACTTTTAGAGAGTGAACTTTTTGGCTACGAAAAGGGCGCGTTCACAGGTGCGGTTAACACCCGGGTAGGGCGGATGGAGTTGGCAAATCAAGGAACTATTTTTCTCGACGAAATCGGTGATATGCCCACGGCTTTACAGGTAAAGCTGTTGCGGGTTCTTGCTGAAAGAGAGATTGACCGTCTAGGCAGTTCCAAGCCGACACCCATTGATGTGCGAGTCATCACTGCTACGCATCGAAACTTGGAAGAATTGATCAAAGAGGGTAATTTTCGTGAAGACCTTTTTTACCGGCTAAATATTATTCCTATTAACCTTCCTCCCTTGCGTGAGAGAAAAACCGACATTCCTCTTTTAGCGAATCACTTTTTAAAGCAATTGAATGGGTCCGCAGGTGGGAAAAGCATTAGCAATGAGGCGATGGAATATTTGGTCAACTATTCTTGGCCGGGTAACATTCGGGAATTGGCAAATTTTGTAGAACGCATGTTGGTGTTGAGCATTGGTAGTACTATCACACCGCGCGACCTGCCGGATAAAGTTCTTGGCGATGTTCCAAAAGATAAATGGCAGCCATTGCCAGTAGAAGAAGGCAACCCCGCACAGATGTTGCAGCAGTCCTTAAAGCAATCCTTCCATGTTGGTATTCCCGAAGAAGGTATAAACCTTAAAAAAATGGTTGAAAGTTTCGAAAAAGAGTTGTTGCTAGAAGCACTGGAAAAAACGGGTTGGGTTAAAAACAAAGCCGCAAATCTACTCGGACTCAACCGGACCACCCTCGTAGAAAAACTCAAAAAACTGAAAATCACCAACCCCCCAGCGTGACGCTGGACTCTTCAAGTCTATTCCCTTATTGCGATACAAATACCCCAAGCTTCGGGATAAAGTTTTTTTAAGAAGATGAGCCTATAGTTAAAGGCTTGGCAGTGTTTATTGCTTTATGGGCTTTTGACCCGTTGGCCCCACGCGGAGTGGCTAGCCTTCGATGCGTGCGTTGGCGAGCTCTTGACCTACTTTGGTGAGGTCTTTTACGAACTTCTGGAAAGCCTGATCGGTATCTTTATGCTGGGTTTGCTGGCGGATATTTTCTCCATCGGCATCAATAATAAGGTCGAGAACATTGATCCCCGGGGTCACATGATGTTTTCTGATTTCTACTCTGATTTCATTGATTTCCATGGATATTTCTCCGAACAAAGCTGTTATTGACGACAAGTATAATGGGTCTACTTGTAGTAGAAAAAATTAGGAAATAAATTAATAGCATTTCGAGGGAATGGGGTCAAGACCCTTTATACTTAAAGGGTGTTAAAGAGAATTTAAATGCGCTCTAAGAACCCCGAGAGCTTACAAAATCAATGCAGTATTGATTCGGTCGCTAGACCGAGAAATCGAGGATGCGTGCTCGGGATTGCTCGTTCTGGATTTGAGATGCTAGGGCGCGGATGGATGTTTCAAATCTCAATAAGCCTTGTTGCAGGCGGGTGACTTCTTCCGCTAGATCGGTGTCTGCCAGACCGGATTCGGCTTGGGTTAGGTTCTCAATTTGCGAGCTCAATCCATTCGCGGAACTTGCCAATCTGTTCCCAACCGCACCGACTTGGCCTCGGGCAGAATTTAACGTTTGCGCAGCCCTTTCGAAATCGTCTACCGCTTGTAATGCGCCCTCTGAAGTAGAGATGTCTGAGTTAGCGATTCCCAGGGACTCGGTTGTAACACTTTCGACCACATTGAGGTTGATCTGGTTAGCGGCCCCTGATCCAGAACCTGCCTGAACATTTACAGGATCGGCGCTTGGCGCTAGGGAGCCGTCTAAAAGTTTTTGTCCGTTGAACTCCAGGGAGTTGGTCAATCGGTCGATTTCGCTTTGAATTTGTGTGAACTCTTGATTCAAAGCCTGCCTTTGCGAATCGTTCAGGGTTCCATTGCTGGATTGAATTGCAAGCTCTCTACCACGGCCAACGAGATCGGAAACCCCGGCAAGCCCGCCATCAGCTGTGCGCGTAAAATTCGCCCCTGCTTCCACATTGCTGACCGCTTGGGTGAGTGAACTGATCTCTGAGCGAAGCTGAGTAGAGAGCGCACTAGCAGCGGCATCGGTTCCTGCCTGATTTAACCTTCTGCCAGATGAAATTCGTTCTAGTGAATTTTGCAGGCCAGATCGGTTTCGATTTATCGTGTTTAATAACTGGCTGAATGTTCCACCACCTATGGGATCGACCATTATCTTCGTCCAAATAGAAATGTCATTGATACCCATTCTACTGACCTTAGAGCCAAAAGGTCAACAGGCATGCGTTCGAGGTTGGCGAAAGCTATTGGAATAACGCTTATTTGTCTGAGCAATTTTCTGCTTTGTTGGGAGAAGATTTAAATTGTTTTGTAAGAATTTGGAAGAATTCACGACTATTGGATAGCTAAAAAAACGGTTTATCAGCCCATCCGTATTTATAACAGGGTAGAATTAATTCCAAGGGCGAATATAAAATCAAGCAATAAGGGGAAGTATGAAGAGTTTGAAAAAAATAATAATAATTTTTGTTGTTGCCGGTGTTCTGGGAGCTTTCTTCTATTTAGATCTCGGCCAATACCTGTCCCTTGAATATATTAAAGAACAACAAGCCAGTTTCTTAGAATTTTATAAAGAAAATACATTGCTGGCAATTGGTGCATTTACCGCAATATATATTGTGTCGACGGCTCTTTCTTTGCCGGGGGCGGTACTCCTTACCTTGTTGGGGGGAGCTTTATTCGGATTACTTGTTGGGACGATTCTGGTTTCTTTTGCAAGCAGTATCGGGGCGACGCTTGCTTTTCTCGTTTCACGTTTATTGTTGCGCGACTGGGTTCAGAGCAAATTTGGTAGTTATCTGAAATCATTCAATGAGGGTGTCGAAAGAGATGGCGGTTTTTACCTTTTCACACTTCGGTTAATTCCTGCTGTTCCTTTTTTCGTTATCAACTTGGTGATGGGTCTAACTCCCATGAAGGCTATAACTTTTTATGGAGTGAGTCAGTTAGGTATGTTGGCAGGGACTGTTGTTTTTGTAAATGCCGGAACGCAACTCGCTCAATTAGATTCTCTAAGTGGCATTCTCTCCCCAGAAATTATTTTTTCCTTTGTTCTATTAGGGATCTTCCCTTTTCTGGCCAGAAAGCTTGTGGGTTTCTATAAAGGAAGAAGAGTTATGAGTAAATTTGAAAAACCAAAATCCTTCGATTACAACATGGTAGTAATTGGCGGAGGATCGGCCGGATTGGTTACAAGCTATATAGGTGCCGCGACCAAAGGGAAAGTTGCTCTTATAGAGAAACACAAAATGGGAGGAGACTGTCTTAATACAGGATGTGTGCCTAGTAAAGCTTTGATTCGTTCAGCGAAATTCATGGCCGATGTTAAAAAATGTCAGAAGCTGGGTTTTAAAAGTGCGCATGTCGATTTTGATTTTGCGGATGTGATGGAGCGAGTCCAACGTGTTATCAGAACGATAGAACCGCATGATTCTATAGAACGCTATACTTCTTTAGGGGTCGAATGTCATACAGGGGAAGCAAAAATAATTTCTCCTTATGAAGTGTCTGTGAATGGAAAAGTTTTAACGACCCGCAATATTGTCATCGGCACCGGAGCGCGTCCATCCATCCCGCCGATTGATGGAATTAAAAATGTTGAATACCTTACCTCCGATACCATTTGGGATATTCGCGAACAACCCAAAAAGCTGTTGGTGCTGGGTGGGGGACCCATCGGTTCTGAGTTGACCCAGGCCTTTGCCCGATTGGGGAGTAACGTGACCCAGGTTCAGCGCAACAAACGATTGATCCCCAAAGAAGACCCGGAAGTATCACAAATGGTTTTGGAAAGTTTTCAAAACGATGGGATCAATGTGTTGGTAGGGCATACGCCCAAAAGATTCTTTAAGCGCGACGGAAAAGATTTTTTAGAATGCGAGAGTAATGGAAACTCTGTTGAAATCGAGTTCGATGCCCTGTTGATTGCATTAGGAAGAAAAGCCAACACAACCGGATTCGGATTGGAAGAGCTGGGAGTCGAATTGACACCGCAGAAAACGATTAAAGTAGACGAGTATATGAAAACCAATATCCCCAATATATACGCCTGTGGGGATGTTGCCGGCCCCTATCAATTTACTCATACCGCAGCTCACCAAGCTTGGTACTGTGCAGTAAATTCTATGTTAAATCCTTTTTACGGATTCAAAGTTGATTACAGCACCGTGCCTTGGTCGACTTTTACGGACCCTGAAGTGGCACGTTCGGGTCTGAACGAAATAGAAGCTAAGGAACAGGGGATTCCCTATGATGTTACTACCTATGGAATCGACGACCTCGACCGGGCCATTGCCGATGAGGCGGCTCATGGAATTGTGAAGGTCTTGACCGTACCGGGAAAAGATAAAATTATTGGCGTGACGATTGCTGGGCTTCACGCAGGTGATATCATTTCAGAATATGTTGCGGCAATGAAAAACGGATTTGGAATGAATAAGATTCTGGGGACTATTCATATCTATCCCACTCTTGCCGAAGCAAACAAATATGCAGCAGGAAATTGGAAGAAAAATAATGTCACCGAAAAAGCTTTGGCCTGGGGTGAAAGAATCAATCGGTGGAGAAGAGACTATGTTTAAAAAATGGGTTTCTTTAATTACTTTTTCTATTTGTTTTTTTTTGTTGGCACCTGCGAGTTCTGAAGAGATAAAGGGAGAACCGGGGTTAAGTGCAAAAGTAAATAATGCGGTACTTGTGTCCAAAAAAATTCCAAAAGGTATGATTTTAATTCCCGCCGGAGAGTTCATTAGAGGGACGGCCTCAAAAGAAGCTCAGAAGGTTTGCCTTAAAAATAATGATCACTGCAAAGAGAAATGGTTTAAGGATGAAGAACCCCTCCACTCTGTCAAGTTAAGTGGTTACTACCTTGACATTAATGAAGTGACTCAAGAAGATTACCAACATGTCATGATGAAGAACCCTTCCGAATTTAAAGGCTCTAACTTGCCGGTGGAGAGGGTTACTTGGTATGAGGCGATGGAATATTGTGAAAAAGTTGGCAAGCGACTTCCTACTGAGGCTGAATGGGAATGGGCCGCCAGAGGAGGTAAACAACAGACTTTCGCATGGGGAAATGAAGCTGAATCCAATCGAGCTAATTTTTGCGATCGTAGTTGTGATAAACGATGGAAAGAAAAACAATTTGAGGATGGGTACAGTCACACTGCTCCGGTAGGCAGTTTCCCGGCAAATGATTTCGGAGTGTATGACATGGCAGGTAACGTATATGAATGGGTTTTAGACTGGTATGATGAAGACTATTACGAAAAAAAGCCACATGACAACCCCAAAGGTCCAAAAAAAGGCAATCGTAAGGTGATCCGCGGGGGTTCCTGGATAAACTATTCTGTCGGGGTTAGACCCTCTGATAGAACAGACGCTAAGCCGTCAAAAAAAATTAATTTTGTCGGTTTCCGATGTGCTTTATAAAGCATTCCCCCCTCTGGTTTTCCCACTAAGTGACTTTCTTCTGCAGAGATAAAAAATATTTTTAGAAACTTAAGGATTCCTGATAGTCATATAAAGCACAGATCTGTTGCCTTCTCCCCTGTTAAGGGGTTGCAAAGGGGGGTGGGGGAGTTTAAAATTGCGGGGATTTTAAACTTGAGGAAAAAACCAGATGAAGGTAGCCATCAACGGAGTTGAGCAAGAAGAATCCGATTTTGAAGGGAATACATTAGGAGCGATTCTTGACTCCATGGTGAAAAAAACCCCGGGTTCCTATATAAGGCGAATGTGGCTGGATGGTAAAGAATCCCCTTCCGATGACCGGGAAGCCCTGCAAAAAATTCCTTCTGATATTGATTCTCTTGAAGTCGAACTGGCTAACCTGAAAGATCTGGTAGCGACTAATATTGCAAATGCGCTCGATTATCTGAAAAAACTCATCCCGGGTTTTGAGCAGGCGGCAGATTTGTTTCGTACTGGAAATGAGCAGGAAGCCAATAAATATTACCTGCAAATTCTGGATGGTATCGACTGGTTCTCCCAGGTTGTTAGCGTAATAATGGAGCCTGACGAGGAAGAAACGGAACTGCCTGATGCTGATAGTGAAAGTTTGCAGATACGGCAGAAAAAGCTAACCGATTTGATGAGTCAGATGCTGGAAGCTAACCAGAATAAAGACTGGGTGCTTCTGGCAGATATCCTAGAATATGAAATGGTCCCTTTTTATAAGGACTGGGAAAATATCCTCTCAAAATTAGAAAATCCGCATTAAATTATTTCTCAAACCCTCCTGTTTTATCCTCGCATAACTGTCTGAAATATAATCCCTTGTTTGTTTTTCATGCGAAATTCTAATGGAAAAAGTTCGTGGGCGTAGATATTTTTAAAAAAAAGTCCTAAATTAGAACTAAAGTTTGGTTAATTTTCACCGATAAGAAAAGCGTAGGACTGTATGTCTCTCTGGGGTAAGGATAATTCTGCGAGGGAAGTTTTACAGGCTTTGTTTTTTTAGAAGTATTTTTTAGCAAAAGGATACTTGAGGCCTGATAATCTTATCGGACGAAATTGCTAAAGCTTAACTAGGCAATTGATTTTTTATCGATAAGAGTTTCAGGTATCAGGAAGCAACCCCAGGGACCGGGTACCAAAACCGAAATTATACCGTTAGGGGGATGCTATGTCTGAAGTAAGTAATTTTCCATTAGATCAGGGAAACACCAGTGCCTTAAGGGGGTTGGAACAATCCCGTGAAGAGGCAGGGCGACCCCGTCAGCTTGATGATGCAGAAGAAGAGGTAAGAGACCCAAGACGTACTCGCGAAGCCGCGGCAGAAGAAGAAAGAGACGTTGCTCGACCCGAACGAACAGAAGATCGCGTTGAAATTACTCAGGACGCTTTAGATCAAAACCAGGCGGCAGAGCGTAGTCGCGCAGAAACCCAAACTGAGGAAGTCCGGCAGGCAGTTGATCAACAAGAGGCGGACCAGCAAGAATCCATTCAAGGACAGGCTATTGCCGAACGGCGTGTTGAATCTGAAGACGCTATTCAACGAAATCGAACTGCACCCACTCCGACCAACACCGGTGACTCAGCGCTGGTTGCAGGTCCCGGAGATTCTGACCCAGAAGAAGCCCTAGACGAAGGCTTTCAACTGGGTAATACCCAGACGAACCCCAACCGAACTGAAGAATTTGCCCTGCGGAATCAGATAGACGATCCAGAGGAAGCCGCTGCTGCGACGAACAACTTGGATTCGAATCCGACCTCCCAGGCAAGAGATACACGAAATGAGAGTAGAGAGACAACGAATGATGTTGCTGACGCAGCAGAACAGCAAACCATCCAATTACAACAAAGAGTGGAATCCGACAATGCTGAAATTAGGGGAACTGAAGAGGTAGAGGTTCAGGAAGATAATCTTTCTGAAACAGCGGCGAATGTTCCAGAGTCAAGAGCCGAACAAAGAGCTGAGGATGCGCGTGAAGCAGCCCGTAATGAACCGCCGTTGGATATTCCTGCATCAGATGTAGAACAAATTGAGGAAGTACGTGAACCCTTGCAAGAAGCTCAGGATACTAACCCGTTACGTGCGCCTGGGCCTTCAGAAATTAGAGATGAGCCGGATGCTACGGCAATAGAAACTGAACGTGGACAGAATGTCAGTAATTTAATTTAA
The DNA here is from genome assembly GCA_029261635.1 of Nitrospinaceae bacterium. Lineage (GTDB taxonomy): Bacteria > Nitrospinota > Nitrospinia > Nitrospinales > VA-1 > UBA8687. The sequence continues at coordinate 142 of JAJDAW010000108.1, read as the reverse complement.
ACAACGAACCGCGCCCGCCAGCAGCATGCTGTTTGGGCCTTATTGTACAACTCATCAAGAGGAGACAAGCCAGAACTGGAACACCCCATCGCTTAGAAGAGGATCTCGATTAATATTGGAATGGTTTGCGGCCTTGACCAAT
>JAJDAW010000107.1 GCA_029261635.1 Nitrospinaceae bacterium | reverse complement strand
TTTTTCCTTTATCCAGGACGATAATGCGCTCGGCATTGTGGATGGTCGATAAACGATGCGCGATGATGAATGAGGTGCGGCCTTTCATCAGCCTTTCCAACGCTTCTTGAATCAGCAGTTCGGATTCGTTATCCAGCGCCGATGTGGCTTCATCGAGAATCAGGATGCGTGGATTTTTTAAGATGGCGCGGGCGATGGCGATGCGTTGTCTTTGTCCGGCTGACAGTCTAATTCCTTTTTCGCCGACAATGGTTTCGTATCCTTCTGGTGTTTCCATAATGAAATTATGCGCGTTGGCGGCTTTTGCGGCTTCAATGACTTCTTCTTTAGTCACACCGGGTTTGGCGTATTCGATGTTTTCTAAAATTGTTCCGCCAAACAGTATTGTTTCTTGAGGAACGATTCCTATCTGCTGCCAATAACTGGATTGTTGTACCGACTTCAACGGAACATCGTCGATGCGTATCTCGCCTTTAATTGGATCATAAAACCGGTGTAGAAGTTGCACGAGCGTGCTTTTGCCGGCGCCGCTCGGTCCCACCAATGCTATTGTTTGCCCTGGTTCGATGGTGAAGCTGATGCCTTGAATCACTTCTTGATCGTCGCGGTAATGGAAATGGACATCATCGAGTTCTACCTTGCCTTCTATTCGTGGCAGGACTGTGGCGTCGGGCAGGTCGCGGACTTCTCCTTCCATAGCGAGAATTTCAAAAACCCGTTTGCTGGCACCGACTCCTTCTTGCATGCGTGCGTATAAGCGTGCGAAACTCCCCATTGGCCCTGCGATGATGGTGGCATAAAGAATGAAGGCGATGAGCTCCCCTGGGCTGATTTCTCCAAGGATGACCTCGCGCCCTCCATACCAAAGCAGGATAAGGGATGTGCTGAAGGCGATGAACCCGATACTCGGGCCAAAAAATGACGAAATGATCACTCGTTTTTTAGCGGATTGGAAACTGTCTTCCACAGCATTGCCAAAGCGTTCGTTTTCCAACTTGCTACGCACGAATGATTTTACAACCTGGATGCAGGAAATATTTTCTTCGAGTATGGTGGTGGAGGTGGCGAGCTTATCTTGAATTTCTGTAGACAGTTTTTTTAGTTTGCGTCCGAATGTTCTCGCGAATAACACTAGAACGGGCGCGAGAACGAGAATCAAACAAGTCAGCTTCCAGTTCATATAGGTGATGATAATGATGCCACCGAACAGTCGAATGGATTGCTGTAATAATGTTGCCGGAAGATCGGTCACAATGTTTTCGATAGTGGTGATATCGTTGGTCATGCGCGATACAATTTCACCTGTGCGGCGTTTGACATAAAAACTGAGTGAAAGTGTTTGCAGATGCTTGAACAGCTTGATGCGAAAGTCGGTGATGGCACGTTTTTCGGTCAGATCAAATAAATAATTATGTGCTGTAGAAAAAATCAGTTGTAAGAGGAAGAGTCCTGCAATACTGAGCGTCAGATTGTTCATCAACGCCATATTTTTTTCAACCATGACGACATCGACTAGTTTTTTGATATAGAGGGGTACGGCTAGGTTAGTCAATGAAGCAATAATGAGACAGAAGGCTCCCACGTAGAGTGCTTTCTTATAAGGAACGAGAAGTATCAGGAGTTGTCTGTAGTTTTTCATTTAATATGTGGGGTTTTTGGTTAAGCGGGTTAATGTAGCATATTTCTTTTGCATACCGGATAAGTGAGGATATTTTTTGCTGGCTAAACTTTCAGCTATATTTGCAGATATTAAGTTTCAGCATACGGTTTTCGCATTGCCGTTTGCAGTTATGAGCGCTTTCATTGCTGCTGGGGGAATGCCTGAAGCTGAAAAGATGATGTGGATTGTTGTATGTATGGTCGGCGCAAGAAGTGCAGCGATGGCATTTAACCGCATTGTCGATGCTCGGTTTGATGTGAAAAATCCGCGTACGCAGGGTCGAGCATTACCTTCCGGTCGAGTGGATGTGAAGAGTTACTGGCTATTTTTGGTAGCCTCTTCTGCGCTTTTTATCTTTGCTGCGGGGATGCTGAATAATCTTGCGCTTTATTTGTCGCCCGTTGCGTTAGTGATTGTGTTTTTTTATTCGTTGACCAAACGGTTCACCGCTTATTCTCATTTTTGGTTGGGACTTGCCATTTCCATTGCTCCCGTGGGGGCTTGGGTCGCTATTCGTGAAGAGATTTCTTTTGTTTCTTTGTTGTTGGGAGCAGCGGTGGTTTTCTGGTTGGTGGGTTTTGACATCCTCTATTCCTGTATGGATGTGGCGTTTGATCGCGAAAGTAGTTTGAATTCTATTCCACAGAAATTCGGCGTCGAAACCGCATTACGCATGGCATCTGTTTCGCATGGATTGATGATAGCTTTACTATTTGCTCTTTTACAGTCCGTTAGCGAGTTGGGGGTTTTGTATGGTGCCGGGGTGGTGATTGTCGCGGGATTACTGGTTTATGAACATTCGTTGGTGCGCCCGGATGACCTCTCTAAAATCAATATGGCATTTTTTAATGTGAATGGAATTATCAGTATTGGCCTTATGGTTTTTGTGGTCGCTGACTGTGCGTGGGTTTGAAAAGTTTTAATAACCAATGGGTATATGTAAGCGCATAGGGTGGGGCCTATTTGACTGTGATTCAGCCAAATGATAAAGACATCTTGCTCGTAAAATTCACCTAAATATGGGTAGTAGTAAAATTTTTGTTGACATGCTGCCTTTGGACGGGAATCATTTTAATTGTCAACAAATTGGTGGGCTTGTGACTGATACAGATAAAAGAAAGAAATCTTTAGTACTATAAAAAGTACTGTAAAATCTAGTATAATTTTTTCTTCCTTTAATTGATTTAACAGGTGTGACTTTTTATGCTTTTTGAATTCGAAGATAAAAAATTAAATCCCATTTTTGAAAAAGTAAGTGCCCAGGAACGATTGTCTTTCGACGACGGCGTGACGCTTTGGCAAACTTCGGACCTTCTGGGTGTTGGTTATATGGCGAATCAAGTTCGCGAGCGAATGAATGGGGATAAGACTTATTTCATTCATAACCGTCATATCAACCCCACTAATATTTGTATTCACAGTTGTCAGTTTTGTGCTTTTGGTGTGAAGGAAGATCATCCGCATGCGTATGAAAAATCTTTAGATGATATTTTTTCGGATGCAGAAAAGTACAATGGTGGAGAAGTCAGCGAGTTTCATATTGTTGGCGGTCTTCACCCTGATCTTCCCTTTGAATATTACCTGGACATGCTGAAGGGTTTGAAAGAACGGTTTCCCGAAGTTCATATCCAGGCGTTCACGGCTATTGAATTAGGTTATCTGGCAGAGCTGGCAAGTTTACCCCTTGATGAAACCCTTATGATACTTAAGGATGCCGGCCTTGGATCTATCCCCGGTGGTGGTGCTGAAATTTTTGCGAAACGGGTTCGCAGGAAAATTTGTGGTGAAAAATTAATTGCTGAAGACTGGCTGAATGTTCATGAAGCGGCACATGGTTTGGGATTAAAAAGTAATGCAACGATGTTATACGGTCATTTGGAAACAGTAGAAGAAAGGGCTGATCA
>JAJDAW010000106.1 GCA_029261635.1 Nitrospinaceae bacterium | reverse complement strand
TAACGGTATCACAGATGAAGGCATCGAGGCGATCTGTGAATCTGAAAACCTATCTAACCTACTACGGCTTTATATAGAGGAAAATAACTACACGGAAGAAGGTTTTGAATTGCTGGGAGAAGCGGAACATTTGATGAAGTTGGAGTATCCTGAATTCGACCGTGAAGAAGAGATTGAAGAAGAAGAAGAGGAAGATGAAGAGTTCGATGATGTCGAAGATATCGAAGAAATCGAAGAAGAAGAAGACCTCGGCGAAACCGAATACGAATCCCAATAACCACCCCTTTCAGGGGAGGAAACTCTACATTAAGTTTAAGAGTGGTTCGCTAGCCGGGAGGCAAAGTTAGCAATCCTATAGTAAAAGGCTCATCAGTGCTTGTTTGCTTGACGGGAGTTGACTAATTTCCACCGGGCGTTGCCCGGTTACCAGGAAGTGCGCCAGAGCTCTTGGGAGCTTTTCATTTTAAAGATTTCGTTGATCTTTGTTACAAAGTTTTCGTCGCTGTAGGTTTTGGTATATTCGTCGCCCTTGGTTTTGTAAGGGTTCCATGAAAGGACCATGCGTTCGATAAACATTTCATCAAGCTCTACGTGAGTGATCTTTTTAATGATGTTGGTGTCCAGATCTGTGAGGATAGCCACCATGTTGTAATCTTCCTTGTTATACAGGGCTTCACAAAACCCTGGCGATTCCATTTCCTGCTGAATCGGATTGCACGGTGTTTCTAATAGCCAATCTTCCCCACCAATCGCAAATATGGGAATTGAAGGGAATTCCGACTCAATTATTAGCTTGGCTTGCCATTTTCCGGTCCATGCCTTGAGTTGAGCCTCGGATGGGCTGGGCAGAGCCGCAAGTAGCAACATGTCGCCATTCGGTGAAAATGAGAGGCCGCCACCGTGTCCGGCAATGGGTAAGGGGCAGGGTTTTCCCTCCTCGAAGCTTATTGACTGATCCATTTCATTCATAATCTAACTCGTATCTAAGGAATATTGGGGTATTTTGTGTAAGGTCGGCTGAAATGTCAACCCTTGCTCATGACACAGTTGTTTTGATGCTTGGGGAATAAATCCGGTTCACAAAATCTCATCATTATAACGGGTTGAGTTTGAGGCAACCTTCGGTTACTCTTATCCGCTAATAATATTATGTCAGAACTATGAAAACGACCCTTATATCCCATGCCTGTATGTTGATTCAATCGGGCAATACGACCTTGCTGAGCGACCCTGTCTTTTTTGATTATTTATGGGAAGAATGCAATGTGCAATGTCCAAGCATTGATCTGGATCTCGAAAAATTGCCCCCAATCGATGTATTAAATATCTCGCATCGTCATCAGGACCATTTTGATATCCGCACTTTGGCACATATCGCGGCAAGTGATTCGATTCTAGCACCCGATGCTCTAGTGCTTGCTCCACGAGACGAAATTTTACTTGAGGTTTTAAAAGAACTGAAATTTAAAAACGTCACCGTTGTTGAAGATTTTAAAGCCATCGATTTTAAAGATTTTACCTTGACCCCCACTCCCTCATTAAACAAGCAAGATTATTTTCCCGAGCATGGTTTGTTGGTGCACGACGGTTCGGTGACAATATGGAACCAGGTCGATACCATTGTTTCACCGGATATAATCAAGTATATCCACCGCTTGTGCGGTCAACCGGATATGGCTCATATGCGTTACCTCCCGCTGTTAGAAGGAAGTTTCTCATTTCATAATCCCATTGAGTTGCCAATGGAAGAATATAGCTCTTTCTTAAAAGTTGCGGGGGCGTGCAGGCCAAAGTTTGTAGTGCCTGGGTCAGCCGGGTTTCGCTACCGCGATGAATTTGAATTCTTGAACCAATACTCCTTTCCCACCACACAAGAACAGTTTTTGCGTGATCTGAAAGACTTCTGCCCAGAGATCAACGGCAGTTCTTTCTATCCTGGAGATGTGGCAACGATTACCAAGGAGGGGGTGCAGATAGCGCGCGGGGGTTCTGATTTTATCAAAATTAAAGAAGACGATGGTCACAAAGTCGAGTTCAAACCTGTTACCGAGGTTCCACCGATAAGAACCCAAACAAAGGATAAGGCTGAACACGAAAAACAATGGAATGAGGTTGTCGAGTTTATTGAAAAACAGTTTGTAGAGAAAGTGGTTGAGAAAAAAGCGGTGCAGTCCTGGGTAGAGTGGCAAGTGGTCTACCAGCTTGAAATTTTCGGGCAGGATGGTTCTGAAATCTGGTGCCTGGATTTTGCTGGAGAAGATGCTTCAATAATTAAAGGACGTGTGGGTAAAATTAATCTTTATGAAGGAATTGCCTGCTCAGAGCTTTATCGCCTGATCCACAATGATACCAGTTGGGATTATGTGGGTATCAACGGTCAGTATCGGACGTTTAAAGATATTTATCGAATCCGTTTAGGAGAGTTTGAGAAATGGGTAGGGGAGGGGAAAGAAAAGTTTCCGCAACCTTTGACAGAACTATTTCCCGCCGGTCCTGAAATGGATCGAGCTAAATTCATGCGCGATGTCAAACGCTGGTCGAGTGCCTCGACTCGCAAATAAACGGGGTATGTTCATTACTTTCACCCAATACGATCACTTTGTTGGTCCATGCCAGAAGGGGTTCCCTTAAATTGCCATTGACAGTTTCAAGGGGAGTGAGTAAAATCTCTAAAATTCTGAATAACAAGAAGTTACAAATGTTTGGCGGTGTAGCTCAGGTGGTTAGAGCATACGGCTCATATCCGTAGTGTCGGCGGTTCAACTCCGTCCACCGCTACCATATATAATAAAGGTTTACGGGTTTTCCCGTAGACCTTTTTTTATGGGGAATACTATGTGCGATAAAGATATCAATACCCTGATTAAGCTTTGCAGGAAATTAGGTGAGAGTATTTGTGATAAAGGAACTTTTGAGGAGCTTCAAACTAGAAATCTTATTATGAAATGGAATTATAAAGGGAACGCATTTCTACATAAGTTTCCAGATCCAGAAAAATCATTATTGCTCAATCGGTAGTACTCACAAATGCGAAAAAACTTGCGAGCATGTGGTTTAGGTCCCCCTCGTGAATCAGCCATTGGATCAATTGGATCTATT
>JAJDAW010000105.1 GCA_029261635.1 Nitrospinaceae bacterium | reverse complement strand
TTCGATTTAACTCAGGATGACGGCATGCAGGACTTCGAGCCATGTAATAGCAAAAAATGGGGTGAGCGACGGGGTTCGAACCCGCGACCGCCCGGACCACAACCGAGAGCTCTACCAGCTGAGCTACGCCCACCATATTTTTTAGTCTAAAACAGATAAGAGGCAGATTTTAATCTATCCCTAATCTTTTGTAAAGAAAATGGCAAAACTATTTTGCATGTAAATATGTCACCCTGAGGCTCTTGAAGGGGGAGCTTTGCGTAAGTCGTCATTGCGAGCGTAGCGAAGCAATCCAAGTTCTACAACGACATGTCTTTACAAAATGGTGCATTGTCGACGCTCAGGGAGTGTTTTGAATTAAGAGTTCTTGCTATATCTGGATCGCCGCGCCGCTTTGCGGCTCGCGAAGACGTGCGGAGGAGTTTTGCAATGATCTCTCTGAACTCAGCATGACATTAAAGAAACCTGTTATTTAATCACCCGTAAATGACTGCGGTCTCGTTTTGGTTTTGCCCCTGCATGAGGGGTTGGTGTGGGTTTACCGCTTGTTTTAACGGATTTCAGCTTGGGTTCCAGCTTATCCGGTGTCCCCTGCATCATATGGTCTGCCAGGTTCATATCGGTCGGAACGCTTTCTTCCCACACCTGCCCGTTTTTCATATCGGGATCATAAATGGCCCAAACGGATTCAAAGGGTAGCAGGCATTCATGCGGTCTGCCGTTGAACGCCAGAGTCGCCGAAATAGCGTCTTCATTTACTGTGAAGGGTCTCCTGAAATTCAAATTGAAAATCAGGTTTAACGATGAGTTGCCTTTCTGGTTTTCGGGAACATCCACCTCAGGTAATCGGGCATCCAAGCAAACCAAGGCATCGCCTGTCTCCAGCAAATGCAATAAAAAGTCATATTTTTTCTTGTTCAATGTATCCATAATCTAAAAATACCACACCACTCGGCGTGGGGCCAGTACGCAATAACTTTTTTTTCCATGCAAAGGTGATTACGGCTTAAGGATCTCTCTGCGTGGGGCGTATAGGTCGATAATTCAAAAGCTCGAAATATCTTTATCGTCATTGCGAAGGGAGTGAAGCAATCCAGATGAGCAAAACAATTCTGGATCGCCGCACTCCCGGAGCTTGTCCTGAGAGAAGCCGAAGGAGTCGTTCGCGATGACGTGTAAAAAACACCCGTTTAAGGGTGGGCGTAGCTCCTTTTCTGTATATCGCCAGCATTTCTCCAAGACGTAGTCTTGTGTTACCATGCGAAATTCTAAATAATTTTTTCTTGAGGGTCGATTTTATGCGTGGATTGAAGTGGATAGTTTTAAGTGTTTTTTTATTTTCCGGTGTGGCTTGGGCAGAGAAACCTAAAACCGTCGAGGTTTGGAAAAATGTGTTCACATTGACCCACGGTGAGGGCATCGATTCTAACACCACTTTTCTTATCAGTAATGAAGGGGTGATTGTGGTTGATACCCGCGTTACACCCGCTGAAGCGAAAAAGGTAAAAGAAGAGATCCGCAAACAAACGCAACTGCCGATTATATACGCGATCAACACGCATTATCACGGCGACCATACCTTTGGCAATCAGGTGTTTAAAGACACTCACACCATCATTGCGCATGAAAATGTTCGTAAAGCTCTAGAAGGGGAATCGGGTCAGGCGCATTTGGACGTTTTTAAGTCCTTTAAAATTCCTGGGATGGATGAAACGGTGATCACCCCACCCAATATGATTTTTAAAGAGAAAATGCATATCTATGCAGGGGAGTATCATCTGCAATTAATCCATGCGCCGGGCCATACTGATGGCGACCTGTTTATTTATATCGAAACTCTAAAGACGATTATTGCGGGCGACTTGATCACCAGTGGCAAGATTCCTTATATGGGCGATGCCTATATTGAAGATTGGATTAAGGCTCTCAATTATATTGCTGATCTGGATGCGGAAATCTATATCCCCGGCCATGGCGAACCCGGCGGCAAGCCCCTTCTCATTGCCATGAAACATTATTTGATCGATCTGCGTCGGTTGGTCACGTTCCAGATCGAAGAGGGTCGTTCGTTGAAAGAAACTCAGGAAGCCGTTAGACCTGTTTTAGAAAAGAAATTCAAAAAATGGAAAAAACTCGAATGGCTCGATGACAATATCAAACGCGCCTATATGGAATTCAGCATGAAGAAAAAGTCCTGACCCCTCTGCGAGGGAGGCAAATTTATTCTCCTTTTCCGATGAGTTGATAAGGCTCGAAAGCCGCGTTCATTTCTAATAGAACTTTCTGGTCGGCATGTTTTTGTAACCAGGCTTGGCTTTGGGATTTTTTTATCAACAGCAGGGCATTCGGTTGCTGTGAAGTTGGGTCATCGTATGTTTCTGTTATAGGTGAATCCAGATAATAAATAAGGTCTTCTCGTGCTTTGCCGTAATTGAACAGAGGCCGATTTTCTGAAACTTGTTTTAGCTCTTCCGCAAAGGGTCGAAACGAAGTGTGTTCGTTGACGATCTTCGCTGCTGGCCCATGAACCCCTAGATATAATAGAAAAGCCCAGCCTGCAATAATCCCGCTGATTTTCATTCCTGAATTTTTATTCACTGCCAAGGCATACCCGAAAGCCAGCATGCCTATTGTGCCTATTGCCAGAAGCAGAGTCGATGGCCGATGTTTGTCGTAAAGCAGTTGTGCCATCCAACGGTCTCGGGAATTAAGAGATAAATAATCAAAATTTAATTCGGGTAACAGGGCACCGAATGCGAGAACCAGCCCCAAGAGCATCATTATTCCCATAACGATTCGGGTGGGAATGGTTAGTCCCTTCTCGGCTCGCGAAAAAAATACGGCCAGCATAACTGCTCCCATGGGGTACAGCGGCAGAAGGTAGTCGCCTCTTTTCCCAGGAAATATTGAAAGAAAAATAAAAAGCGTAGCGAGAGCGACGAGGCAGAATTTCCAGGAGGTATCTTGATACTTCCTGCCATGCCAGAGTGCGAACGGCAAGAACAGACTCCACGGAGCCATGCCTCCGAAAATTTGTGGAATATAATAGTAAAAAGGTTTGGGGTGAATATGTATGGCCTCGCTTCCCGACACTCTTCCCACGGTTTCCTGATAAATCATTTGGGAAAACTCTTCTCCGCCCGCCATCAATCCTACCCCTAGCCAGAGACCTGCCATCGCCAATGGCAATACCAAGAGATAGGCCCAGGGCACCGAGAAGGTTTTATGCAATCGACTGAAAATAAATATTGCCAGCAGAGGAAACAGCCAACCTAGAGGACCTTTGGTCAGTACGGCGAGTCCGATCGCCAGTCCTGCCAGCCATTTGAGTGATTTTCTTTCGTCGCGTGACAGTTCCCACAAAGCAACAAATGCGAGCGTGATAAAAAATGTGAAAAGCATATCGATGCGGGCGTGACTTCCTAGATATGCGAATCGCCAACAGGTCGCGATGATGAGTCCGGCTAGGCAACCGATGGTCGCTGAAAACTGGCGCATGCCGAGAAAGGTGGTGAGAAACACGGTTCCCACACCGGCTAGCACCGAAGGGATTCTTAAAGTGATTTCACTCACTTCCCCAAAAAGTTTCGAGGTCAATAGTCCAGACCAGTAAAACAGAGGCGGTTTGGTGCGTAGTTGTTGTGGATTGATTTGGGGAAGCCAGATGTTGCCACCCCGCATCATATTTACTACGGGGACACCTTCACGCGCTTCTCTTTTGGATAGATCGGAATGAAAAATGGACCAGGAAAAAAGGAACGCCGCCAGCAAAGCAGGGCCCATTAACAGATAGGGATTCAACGATCTATTATTAGGTGCGAGTGAGGGCAAAGTATTAGCAACCTTTTAGTGAAAGGCGTCCTCGTTTTTGCTGGAAAATATTACCTGCGCTAGTGCTTCTTAAAAGGGAAGCAATGGTAGCGATCATGTGAAGGGCTTGACGGTTTCTGTCGCTCAAAAAAGTTCGACCTATTGCCACCGCGTTAGCGGTTTTTCCAGTAATCCCGAAGTGATGTAGACGCGTCCAGACAGGTGTCCAGATAGGTATGGTTCGCGGGAATCATTGGCATAACATGGCCGTGGCTTTTGTCGTTGTATGGGTACTTCACATCTAGAACGTACGGTCCCTTATGTTTGAGCATACGCTTCAAAGCGGGAACAACCTGTTCTGGAGTGGTAATACTTTCCGACTTGATTCCAAAAGCATGCGCAACTTCTGCGAAGTTGGCATCACCAATAAAAGTGTGGCCTCTGAGAGATTTATAGAATCGGTCTTCCCATTGTGCGACCATCCCGAGATGAGCGTTGTTGAGAACGATATTTTTTACAGGAATATTTTCGATTTTCAAAGTTTGCAGTTCCTGAATGTTCATCAGAAAACTTCCATCGCCTTCAATGTTGATTACCTGTTTTTTGGGGAAAGCTACTTGTGCTCCCATCGCCGCTGGCAGGCCGTAACCCATCGCACCCAAACCGGAAGAACACAGCCAGTTGTTGGGTTTGTCAAAGTCTAGAAACTGCGCCGACCACATTTGGTGCTGTCCTACTCCGACTGAGAATATAGCGTCTTTATCAGAGAGGTTGTTGATGTGATGAATAACACATTGCGGAACAATTTGCCCTTTTATGCTTTCATACGACAAAGGAAACTCTTTTTTCCAATCGGTGATTTGTTTTACCCAGGGTTTGATATCTTTTTTGGGCTCTACATATTTGTCGATAACTTTCAGGGCTTGTTTGACATCGCCTTGAATTGGAATATCGATCAGAATATTTTTATTAATTTCCGATGGATCGATATCAATATGAATGAACTGCGCGTCTTTGCAGAACTCGGCAAGTTTTCCAGTAACCCGATCATCGAAGCGCACACCCATGGCGATAACCAGATCGGCGTGGTTGATGGCGATGTTGGCATAAACCGCTCCATGCATCCCCAGCATTCTTAAAGACAAAGGGTCATTGGAGGGGTAAGCACCTAGCCCCATAACTGTTGTAGTTACAGGGATGCCCGTTTTTTTTACAAACGCACGTAACTCCTGCGAAGCTCCGCTGGCAATGATGCCACCGCCTGCATAAATGATAGGGCGTTTAGACGCTTGAATTGCGTTTGCGGCTTTTTTACATTGCTGAACAGAAGGTGTCAGATTCGGTTTGTAACTTGGGACATCGAACTTAACATTAAAATCAACAACGGCTTCCTGCTGTTGAATATCTTTTGGCAGATCAACTAGAACCGGGCCGGGTCGTCCTGTGCGTGCGATATGAAACGCCTCATGGACAACACGAGGTATATCGGCAATGGTCCGAATCATGTAGCTGTGCTTTACCAATGGGAATGTCGAACCCATGATATCTGTTTCCTGGAACGCATCGGTTCCTAAAACAGTGCTGGGAACCTGTCCGGTTATGGCAACCATGGGGATGGAGTCCATTTTTGCATCTATGATCCCAGTGATTAAATTTGTTGCGCCAGGCCCTGATGTGGCCAGGCAGACACCTACATCCCCTGTTGCACGTGCGTAGCCCCCTGCTGCAAAAGATCCCCCCTGCTCATGCCGAGGCAAAACCATGCGGATTGTTTTGGATAGAGTTAAACCTTGATGGATCTCCATAGAGGCTCCACCGGGATACCCAAAAATAACCTTGACTCCTTCATTTTCAAGGGCTTTTACGAGAATGTCGCGACCCTTCATGGGGTGTCCGGCAGTTTTCGCAGGCTTTTTGGGAGCGGTTTTTTTCTTAGCTGTATTTTTATTTTTCGTAGTCATAGCGATATAACCCTCTAGCGAGGGGAGCGATACTGATTTAGTTTTTTGGGATAGATATGTTCCACCGGGTGGAATACCGGAAAACTTTAGCGGAATTACCCCTTGAAGTCAAACTCAAATCTATAAAAAGCTCTTTTTTGTCAAAACGTTAGAGGGTTGGAGGTTGTAAGCCGGAAAGCTTCTAAATGCTATTCACAGCTTTTAGAATGATCCCTTCACGCAAACTGTACTCGCTGACCGTAAGTGTTTCGCAGTCAAATGCGCGCATGGTTGCAAGAACAATTGCAATGCCGGCAATGATTAAATCTTCACGTCCCGGCTCAAGAGGTTTCATTGCCAATCGTTCGCTGAGAGATTTGCTCTTGAGATCTGCAAGAATTGATTCTGCATCTTCCCGAGAGAATATAGAAGCGTGGATTTTTTCTGGATCGTAGGGATAGATATTATTTTTTAATGCAGCCAGTGTTGTTACTGTTCCTGCGGTTCCAATTAAAAGCTCAGGAGGAAATGCGGATAATTTTTTTTTCACCGCTTGCAGTTCGTTTTGTAAGTGTTCTTGTAGATTGAGAAATTCTTTCTCATCGATCGGGTGCTGGCTGATGAATTTTTCAGTCAGCCTCACGACACCCAGAGATGTGCTACAAAAGCCGGATATTTTTTTTCCTTCAGAAAGAATGAATTCGGTGCTGCCGCCGCCGATATCGAAAGTGACAACCTTGCGGTTATTATCGGGAATCTTCCAGAACACTCCTTCCAGAGTGAGTCGTGCTTCTTCTTCCCATGGGATGATTTTGATATCAATACCGGTTTCTTTTTTCGCCTGCAGAACAAATTCCTGTCCATTAGAAGCTTCGCGAACGGCACTGGTTGCAACTGCAAATAAAGGAGGGTCGCCATTTTCCAGGCAGGTTTGGCGAAATCCGGAAAGTACTTGAAGCGTTGCTTCCATTCTATTTTTTGCGAGCTTGCCTTGCGTGTCCATGCCTTCGCCTAGACGAGTGATGTTTCTTTTGGAAACGAGTAGCTTGAACTCTGCATTGCCCGTGGACTCAAGAATAAGAAGACGGACCGTGTTGGAACCTATATCAATGGATGCGATTTTTTTCATGGATGAATGATCTATAGTGAAAGGCTTGCCAGCGACGGATTGCTACTATATGGGAAAGGCTTTTTCGCTGTCCATAGTGAGGAGCAGATAAAATCCTAAAACGGTAAACAGCAGGTTGGGACCCCACGCCGCCAATATCGGATCAAATGTTCCACCACGTCCCAGCGAAATGCTCATCGCATAAATAAACGAAAACACAAATCCCATCGCAAGGTTGATACCGACACAAAACAAAAGACCGCCGTGCCTGCTGGACCGTATAGATAAGGGAATTGCCAGCAAGGCCATAACCACGCTGATGAAGGGATAAGAAATGTTTCGATGCAGATCAATCCATTTCATGGAGGTGTCTTTCCCTTCCAGGGCCTGAGCTTTTATTATTTTGTACAATCCGCTAAGGCTCATTTCTTCGGGGCGTTTGTGAGCCTTGGATAAATTTTTAGGGGTTTCAGGTGTAGGAAAAAATTTCTTTGCAAAATATTCTGTTGATTGTATTCCGCCTTTAGCGAATTTGCGTATGTAGCCATCTATAAATTCCCATTTATTGATAGACCAGACCGCCTCCCGAGCATCAATGCGCTGTGTAATAGCATTGTCTTTACCGGGTTTTAAAATAATAACTCTTTCTAATTTTGATTTGTAGGGGTCAAAATAATCGATGCTCCAGATATCACCGTTGGTCGATCGAAACCAAAGATTTTCAGTTGGAATTTTTCCATAAGAAGTGCGTGCTTGTATTTTACCCATAAAAATATAATTCATTTTCTGATTGGTAATGGGAGATAAAAATTCACTGCTGGCAAGAATTGTCAAAGCAACAACCAAGGCGGCGCCGATAATGGGAAGGGTGATGCCGGTAATGCTTATTCCGCAGGCTTTCATTGCTGTAAATTCATTATTTTTAGCAAGTGAGGCGAGGGTGATAACGGTTGCAAGAAGAACCCCCTGAGGGGCCATGTAAAAAGCAATGAAAGGAATTTTGAAAATATAATAGGAGATGAGATCAATCATGGGTGCATCTTTTGACAAAAACTCGTCGATGCGTTCAAAAAAATCCACGATCAAAAAAATTCCAATCAAACCACTGGCGGTCAATAGATATATTTTTACAAATTGTGCCAGCACATATCGCTTTAACAATGTCATAGCTTTGTTGTTTTTAACTTTGGTATTGCAGCATTCAAAGTCGGGTTTAAAAATTCCAGATCGCGGCGGTTGGTTAGGGTTTGTCTTATATAGTCCAGAGTCGGCTCAATGTATTGTAGGTAACGATCATTTCCTAAAACTTTATGTTGATAGGCAAAAGTGCCAATCGCTTTTAAATTTCTCTGTAAAGACATCCAGTCGAAAATCTTATAAAAGGATTCCCGTATGATTTCCCTGCCATTCTGTTCCATGCACTCAATATAATACTCCAACAACTCATTTCTTACGGACTCATTCAAGACGACATAGGAATCTTTTAAAAGAGAAACCAAATCATACTGGCAAGGACCCATTCGAGCATCCTGAAAGTCGATCACCTTCAGTTTACCATTATGTATCATTATATTTCGTGAATGATAATCTCGATGTGTGAAAACCCGATCCTCTTTCGACAGGGTTTTGCAGAGTGTGCGCAATGCTTCTCGGACTTTATTTATTTCGTCCTTGGTCAACGTGCTAGTCAGCATTTCTTGCACGTAGTGTTCGAGCATGAAATCCATTTCCCACATCAGCTTTTCTTCATCAAAAAATAATGAGTAGGCAGGGGAGTCGGGTGTAATCGTGTCGGTGGCGGGAATATGAAAGGCTACGATAACGTCGATGGCTTGTTGATACCAGAATACGGTTTTTTGGGGTTCCTCAGTAATCTGATCCGCTAAATGAGTGTCGCCACAATCCATCAGGAATAGTAATCCATATTTCGCATCGAAATGAAAGATGTCTGGTACGGGTATGTCCAGATTTCTAAGAAACTTCTGCATGCAGTTGAAGTCGGGCTCAGCTTCTAATTTGGCTAATTGCATTATGATGACGGTGCGCGGTATTTCAGGTGAAGATCCTAATACATACTTGGCCCTGTAATAATTTCTGTCCGAGGCATCTCCTTTCAAGAGTTTGCATTCTATTTGCGAAACGGGTTCTTTGGCAAAAAGTTCAAGCCATGAGATCAGATAGTCTTTATCAAACCGGGCAAGTTTAATATCCATATTTTCCATGAGT
>JAJDAW010000104.1 GCA_029261635.1 Nitrospinaceae bacterium | reverse complement strand
GCAAATTGGGTAACACCGACCACTGCTTTTTTGCCATCCACGCGCACCCATTCATGTTCTTGCGTGTAGAGAAGATTTTCAGGGACTTCCATGATGCCTCCAGGAAATTAATAGTTAGCTTTTTTTAATGCGACTTGGCAGAAAAGGCGGCTTTACGACCTCAGCAGGTACGTTCAGCTTCCTGATTTCCACATCCAGTTTTGTTCCAAGTTTTGCATATTCTGTGGATACATAACATAAACCGATTCCGGTATTCAAGGAAGGAGAAAATGTTCCACTGGTCAATTCTCCAACGGGTGACCCTTCGCTTAAAACCCGATAATGCGGACGCGGCACACCGCGATCGAGCAGGCGAATGCCAACGAGTTTGCGGGAAAGACCTGCATCTTTTTGTTTTTTAAGTGCTGCCTTGCCTATAAAATCATCTTTCTGCAATTTGATAACCCACCCCAAACCCGCTTCAAGGGGATTACAATTTTCATTGAGCTCATTACCATAAAGGGCATAACCCATCTCCATTCTTAGAGTATCCCTTGCACCCAGGCCGATGGGTTGTAGATTGAAAGATTTCCCTTCTTCAATCAAGGCTTTATAGACGGTCTCCGCATGCTTTGAGTCGAGATACACTTCAAATCCGTCTTCTCCGGTATAACCCGTGCGGGCGAGAATGCACTCAAAATTATGGATTTTTCCTTTTCTAAAGTGGTAGTATTCAATTTCGCTTAATGGGATGTCACATAATTTTTGCAAAAGTGCCTCAGAGTGTTTCCCTTGTACCGCCAGTTGCGCCGTCTCTTGACTGGTATTTTTTACAACAGCGTTAAAATCTCCGGCATTTTTTAGAATCCATTGAAAATCTTTATCTGAATTGGAAGCGTTTACGCACAAGAAATAGTGTTCATCTGAAAAACGGTGAACCAATAGATCATCGACAACACCACCCGTTTCCAAGCACATCAAGGTATAGAGGGCTTGATTGTTTTGCATAGGTTCAATATCATTGGTTACTAGATATTGAATCAGCTTTTTTGCATCGGGGCCGGTGATTTCAATTTCTCCCATATGACTGACATCAAAAATACCCACACCGTCGCGAACACATTTATGTTCTTCCATAACTCCCTTGAACTGGATGGGCATATGCCAGCCAGCAAAAGGAACCAACTTACCACCAAGTTCCTTATGCATAGAGTGAAGAGGAGTTGTTTTTAGATCAGAATCATTTGGCATGGTAAAAATATCTGCTATTTTTGTTGTAGAATGCGATTCATTTGTATAACCAATTTTTAAGATGCACGCAAGAAATTATAATGACTAAAAAAGTGCTAAACTAACATTATGAGTTCATCCGACCCTAAAAAATATGATGTGATCCTGGTAGCCGGCGAGGGAAAGTCCAGCTACAAGGTTTATCATCAAAATAAGGCGTTTTTAACCCTTCAGGGGAAATGCGTCATCCTTTATGTTGTCGAAGCGTTGCAGAAGGTACAATCGATTCGAGATATCTATATTGTTGGATCAAAAGAGAAATTAGATCAGGTACTACACTCCGGCAGGATTGACCGCGAATATCCAAAACCTATTCATGTCGTCGAGCAAAAGGCCAATTTGTATGAAAATGTCTGGCAAACATTTTTGCAGTCCCAACAAGTTGAGCTAAAAGACGTAGACACAACTCCGCACCGCGACAAGGCCGTATTGATTGTTCCTTGCGATGCGCCTCTGATTACACCTCAGGAAGTCGAACATTTTATTTCCAACGCCGATATGGATCGTTATGACCATGTGCTCGGATTGGTGTCACGAGAAAAGCTACGGCATTTTTATCCTCAAGAGGGTAAGCCAGGAATCAAAATGGCCTACTTACATATCGAGGAAGATAGTTTCCGCATCAACAATCTGCATTTGGTCAAACCTCTGCGCATGGAGAACCGGGAATATATTCAGAAAATGTATCAATACCGTTACCAGAGAAATTTTAAGAATCTGGTTTTGTTTGGTTTGTCAGTATTTGGCAAAGATAAGGCGAAACATTATAAAAACTACATCGGTTTGCAGTTATGCTTGTTTTTTGGCGGACTGGGCCTTGAGTTCGTGGTAGATTATTTTAGGAAGTTGAATCCCAAAAAAGAATTAGAAGAATCGATTTCAACGATTATGAAGACCCGGTTTTCGGCCCTTGAAGTACCTTTTCCAGGAGCCGCTCTGGATATCGATAATGCAAAAGATTACGAAGCAATGAAAACCCGGTTTGAGGAATGGCAGGAATATCTAAAAGCAGCTCCCCTTACCAGCAGCGAAAAATACAGCGAGGCATTTTCTCCCTCCCGTAAAATGGTGCGTACTTCGCACTAGTTGCATTTGTCATTTTAATATCCCCAGGAAAAAATTTACTTCCAATTTTTGCCGGAAGCTATAACCGGTAACGTAATAGATTTTTAAAAAACTATGGATCAAAAGAAATTAAGAAATTTTTCTATCATTGCCCATATCGACCATGGCAAGTCCACCCTTGCGGACAAACTCATACTTGCCACTTCTGCGCTTTCACAGCGGGAAATGAAAGATCAGGTATTGGACAATATGGATCTCGAACGTGAACGCGGGATAACTATCAAAGCGCAAACGGTTTGCTTGAAATATGCGTCTAAAGATGACGGTGATTTTGTCTTCAATATGATCGATACTCCGGGCCATGTCGATTTTACTTACGAAGTGTCGCGCAGTCTTGCCGCGTGTGAAGGCGTGCTGCTTGTCATCGACGCAACGCAAGGCATTCAGGCCCAAACCATCGCTAATTTGAACCTTGCTATGCAACACGATCTGGCGGTGATCCCTGTCATCAACAAGATTGATCTCCCAAGCGCAGATCCAGAATTTATAAAAGAGCAACTGGAAGACGTTTTGCAAATCGAATCTGACAATGCAGTATTAGTGAGCGCAAAAGAAGGAATAGGAATTGATGAACTGATGGAATCGGTGACAAAACTCATTCCATCACCTGAAGGCGATGAGTCTGAGGTACTGCAAGCGCTGTTATTCGATGCTTGGTACGATGCTTTCCGTGGGGTTATTGTCCTCGTTAAAGTCCAGCAGGGAACAATCAAGGTGAATGATGAAATCACCATGATGGCAACCGGTAACCGGTTTGTGGTGGAAGAGTTGGGGGCATATAACCCTAAGCAGGAACCTAAATCCACATTACAAGCGGGCGAAGTAGGGTATCTGATAGCAGGAATTAAAGAACTGGATCAGACCAAAGTAGGCGATACCATCACAAATGCCAAGTCTCCATGCGAAAGCCCTTTGCCGGGATACAAAGAGGTCAAGCCCATGGTGTTCAGTGGGCTCTACCCAATCAGCGGAGATGATTATGAAGACCTGCGAGACGCACTAAAAAAATTAACTCTAAACGATGCTTCCTTTTCCTATGAGGCAGAAACATCAACTGCATTGGGATTCGGTTTTCGCTGTGGGTTCCTCGGACTGTTGCATATGGAAATCATACGCGAACGTATTGAGCGGGAATATAAAGTGGATCTCCTCACTACCGCACCCACGGTTATTTACAAGCTCATCACCACCGATGGGACAACGATAATGATCGACAATCCCACCAAACTGAAAGAGCAAAAAAGTATCGACCATCTGGAAGAACCCTATGTTATGGGAACTATAATTTTGCCCGATGAATACATTGGCGTTGTTATGGGGCTGGTTAGAGACCGGCGTGGCATCCAGAAAAAAATGGAATACCTGAATCCGGAAACGGTCATGCTGGAATACGAATTACCCTTCAACGAAATCGTTCTGGACTTTTATGACAGGCTAAAATCTTCCACCAAAGGTTACGCTTCATTTGATTACGATTTTATAGATTTCAGGACATCCAGTCTGGTAAAGTTGGATATTCTATTGAATGGGGAACTGGTCGATGCCTTGTCTTTGATAGCGCATAAAGACAAAGCGTTTTTTCTGGGCCGTGATTTAGCTAAAAAGCTCAAGCAGCAGATCCCCAGACAAATGTTTGAGGTAGCGATTCAAGCTGCCATTGGCAGCAAGGTAATTGCACGTGAAACCGTCAAAGCACTTAGAAAGAATGTTCTGGCAAAATGTTATGGTGGAGACATTACCCGAAAACGCAAATTGCTTGAAAAGCAAAAAGAGGGAAAGAAAAAAATGAAGCAGATTGGAAGTGTGGAAATTCCTCAGGAAGCGTTTCTAGCGGTATTGAGAACAGATGACAAATAAGACAACTGAAAATATTGAGGGCGGTGCTGCCCCCCAAAAAAGCGTTGCACGAGAATATACCGAGGCGATTTTAATTGCGCTTCTTCTTGCCTTGTTCATCCGCACGTTTGCAGTTCAGGCTTTTAAAATCCCTTCCGGTTCGATGGAGACCACTCTGTTGATTGGCGATCATATTCTTGTTTCAAAATTTGCATACGGAACACATATTCCCAACGAAATTCCTTTTCTCAACATTAAATTATTTGATGACATTATTTTGTTTCCCAGCGAACCCGAGCGTGGAGACATCATTGTGTTCAAGTTCCCTAAAGACGAGACCCGTGATTTCATTAAAAGAGTGATTGGTGTCCCGGGAGATTTGCTCGAAGTTCGTCGCCAGAAAATTTTCATCAACGGCAAGCCATACGAAGATCTGCACGCGCGACATACGAAATCGCCTTCTGACAGCCCGCTAGTGCCACGTGATGATTTTGGACCGGTGCTGGTTCCTGATGGTCATGTATTTATGATGGGGGACAATCGCGAGAATAGTCAGGATAGCCGCTACTGGGGATTTCTGGATATCAAGAAAGTACGCGGAAAAGCTTTGATGATTTACTGGTCCTGGAATCAACTGGAAAGTTGGGTCCGCTTTGACCGCTTTGGAAAAATACTAGAATAAATTTAAACTGTCATATTAAATGAAAACTTCTTTCGCAGATCGTAAAACAAAACTTCATACCCTTCTCGAAAACTCTAAAGCCGCGATTCTGGACTTTGATGGCCTGCTCGCCGACTCGGAACCGTTTCACTATAAAGCTTACAATGCAGTTTTCGAAAGATACGGACATACCCTCGACAAAAAAGAGTATTGGATCGAATGGACCTCCAAAGGAAAAGGCATCGCCGGAGAGATTGAACGCCACAAACTCAAACTGAATGTCGACCCGATAGAAATACGAAAGCAAAAATTCGAAGTGTATACGCAGTTTTGTTCAAGTGGAGAAATTAAGCTTTTCCCTGATTCTATAACTCTAATTGAACAGTTGTCTTTGCAGCATAAACTAGCCATTGCCTCTGGGTCTTGGGCTACGGATATCCAGCATATTTTGAGGAATGCCGGTGCGTTGGATATGGTGCCTTTTATTCTTGGCAAAGAATCTGCCAAAAGGGAGAAACCTTTTCCAGATATTTTCTTGAACGCCGCCAAGAAGCTGGGCTGTTTACCTGCAGAGTGCTTTGTTTTGGAGGATGCTTTGAAAGGATTGAATGCGGCGAACGAGGCGGGCATGCCTTGTATCATTTTACAAAACGAATTAAACAGGAATATTGATTTTAAAAACGCGGAAATGGTTTTTCCCAGCCTTGCAGATTTTGTTTCAGCGTTACAAGAGTAAAATCAAACTTTCGAATCCCCAGATCCTTCCAATTCTTTTTTAAATCCATTAAAAATATCTTGTATAGGCGGGATGAGTTTTTCTTTTAACTCGTCCGGGATCCAGTTAATTTTTTCTACAGGCCAACTTCCTATTTTGTGGATGTCCAAACCCGCTTTTTGAAACGGACCTTCCAGGCTTTCTTCGAATCCGTAAATTAGCGCATTATTAAAAACCATTTTATATAATTCTTCTATCTTCTCGGGTTCGTGAAGCCCTTCCATAAAAGCTTGCATCATGGTCTGGATAATAGGGGTCGCGTGTTCTCGAAAATCCTCACTGCAGGCATTCTCAAGGGTTCGATAGATGATGATGATATCTTGTAAAAGATATTTAATATCCTTAGG
>JAJDAW010000103.1 GCA_029261635.1 Nitrospinaceae bacterium | reverse complement strand
AAATATTATCCCTCTAACGAGGAGAAGTTAATTTCAATTACTATTTGCCTCCGGGCGTAGCTCGGTGGCGGAGAGGGAGGGATTCGAACCCTCGGTAGGGGTAAACCTACACACGCTTTCCAAGCGTGCGCCTTCAACCGCTCGGCCACCTCTCCCTCAAGTACTCTAATTTTTTAATTAAAAAAGGTCGAGATAACATCGTTTTAAACGGACTCACGACGTTTTACCCGACCTAAAATCATACCGGCATTTTAGATTCATCCGGCAGAATTTTCAATCTTTATATATTCAAACATTCCCGCAAAAATTTTCTCATGTCATCATATCTTTGGGGGTCAATATCCCCAGAACATTGCTCCCTTCCGTAACAGCAATATGCTTTATTCTCTTCCTGTGCATCATCTCATTGGCATCACTTCGGGTCAGGTAATGATTTATAGTAATAAGGGGTTTGGACATTATGGAATCGACTTTAGTGGTTTTGGAGTCCAATCCCTTAGCCATAACCCTTTTAACTAAATCCGATGTGGTGATGATTCCAACTGATTCTTCATTTTGCTTAACCAGCAGACAACTCACTTTTTTTTCTACCATTTCATTGGCTGCATCTTCCGCATTGGCATCAGCACTCACGCTAATGACAGGTGTGGACATAAAATCCTTAATTATCTCCATAGTTCTATTCCCTTTTTAAATTTTCCTGTATTTAGAAGATAACAGTTTCAATAAAATTATTCAAAAAAGAGTCGGTTTTTTGGTTTTAGGAAAACTGGAAGATCAAGATTATATAGAGTTATGGGAACAATAACCTCAATAAATTGAATTAAATAGGTTATTTTGAGATGAGGATTGATGACAGAGGAAAAAAGAGTGCGCCCAGCAGGACTCGAACCTGCGACCTACGGTTCCGCAAACCGTCGCTCTATCCAGCTGAGCCATGGGCGCCTAATTTTTAAAAATGTATTATATCAGGAAACATCGGTAGGGATATAATCCATTAACTGCAATGCAAATTCATCGTGCTCAAATGCGTACATTGTCGGGTATTTAGCAAAAGCCCAACCTTCAAATAATGTTTTTCCGTTTTCTTCAACTACCAATCGAACCGCCGGATTCGTCAATTCATTTCCCTTAGAAGAGTAGCTTTTCTGTGTCATAACGAAATTTGGCATGAAAGGCCCTACCGTAACTTTAATAGCAGACCCATCCAACTCAAAACTATCTCCCAAAGAAACCGTTTTCATCGTGTTTCTTGATTCATCGATTTTATTACGGACCATGATTTTGACTGCTTTCCACTGGTCTTTAACTTCTAGAGGAACAACTACTCCTCGATTAATTTTAACCCCTTCTTTTACCCCGGGATGAGTCTCATCTGGGGTTGCTGCCGCCTGTTTTTCAGTATAAGCGGGTTTGGATTGGGAGCCTTCATATTTAGGCACATCAACATCGCTGATCTTTTTAGCCTGCGGCAAAGGTGTTTCGCTATCACCCCCACCACCACAACCAATAAATAGTACAACTGCAATCACTAAAAATGTTTTTCGAATTATTAAAAAATTCAAAACGACCTTCCTTCACAGTAAGTAATGGCGGAGAGGGAGGGATTCGAACCCTCGGTAGGGGTAAACCTACACACACTTAGCAGGCGCGCGCCTTCAGCCAACTCAGCCACCTCTCCACAATAATTATTCAATGTTTAATTTCAAAACTTGTCTATAACCCAACATTCCCCCCTAGTAAAGGGTGGCGGAGGGAGTAGGATTCGAACCCACGGAACTTTCGTTCAACGGTTTTCAAGACCGCCGCCTTAAACCACTCGGCCATCCCTCCTGAATATTTGGACTGCGCTTATATTTATCTACTTGTAGAAAAAAGTCAAGCGCGCTATTTTCAAGGATTAAGCGTTATAAATCAATTAGAACTCTATATCAAGAGGATAAAACCTTACGCCCCTGTAAATAAGGTCGTAAGGCTTCTGGAACAGTTACCGTTCCATCCTCATTTTGATAATTTTCCAATATCGCCACAAACAATCTACCCGCCGCGAGACCTGATCCATTCAACGTATGAACAAATTCCGGTTTTCCACCCGTTTTCTTTTTACAACGGATTTTTGCGCGGCGTGCCTGGTAATCTCCAAAATTTGAACAGGACGATATTTCTCGATAAGTATTCTGACTGGGCAACCATACTTCCAGGTCATAAGTTTTTGCTGCTGAAAATCCTAAGTCCCCCACACACAACTCCATGACTCTATAATGCAAATCCAGTTTTTTTAGAATCGATTCTGCATTTTGTACCAGTTTCTCCAGCTCTTTTTCTGAATCATCGGGTTTGGAAAATTTTACCAATTCTACTTTGTCAAACTGGTGTTGTCGAATTAACCCTTGAGTATCTTTTCCATAGGACCCCGCCTCACGCCGGAAACAAGGGGTATAAGCGGTATAACAAATTGGCAAAGATTCTTCTTCAAGTATTTCATCCCTATGAAAATTTGTCACCGGAACCTCTGCTGTCGGAATAAGAAAAAGGGGATCGTTTTTCATAGCAAAGAGTTCTTCTCCAAACTTAGGCAATTGGCCTGTGCCCAATAAGCTTTCCTCGTTGACCAGAAAAGGCGGATAAAGTTCTTCATAGCCATTTTCCTGAGTCTGCACATCAACCATAAAGTTGATCAAACCCCTTAGCAAAGCGGCACCCATACCTCGGTAAACAGCAAACCTTGCACCGGAAATTTTGGCGGCTCGCTTTAGATCTATCAGCCCAAGTTTTTCACCTAATTCAACATGATTAAGAGGCTCACCTTTTAAACTAGGCTTGGCTCCCCATTCTCTAATAAACTTATTATTGGATTCATCAATACCATCTGGAATATTCTCATCTGGTAAATTGGGAATGCCCAGTAGTTTTTCATGGATGATAGTTTCCAGTCCTTCAACTTTTTCATCTAATTCTTTTATGAAAACATTCAGGTTTTTTACTTCACCCATTTGTTCGGAGGCCTCTTGCCCTTGCTGTTTCAGTTTTCCAACTTCTGCAGAAAGTTTCTTTTTTTTATTTTTAAGCTGTTCGGATTCCTGAAGGCCTTCTCGCCTTTCTTCCTCCTGCTCCAACAAATCGTCTAAATCAGGAAATTTTCCATTCCGGCGTTCGAGACCCGTTTTTACAATCTGAATATTATCGCGGATAAATTTTATATCTAACATTATCTTTTCTTTTCAATCCTTTTTTCTATTCCAACTAATTTCATTTTCAATATTGAAGGAAACGTATACCGCCCTTCTAAAGCCTTGAAACGGTTATAGGCATCTTGAAGATGACCTTCTTCTTCCAAACAAGATGCCACCACAAAGTCCATTTCTGATTTGAATCGACTATTCGAATATTCCAAGTTGAAATGCCGGTATTGCTCTCTGGCTTCTGGGCAACGGTTAAGAGCATAAAGAATTTCTATGATTTTGAATTTTGTTTCCTCAGCCCAAGGACTTTTCGGGTAATTTTCGAGAAGGATCTGTAGTTCCACCAAGGCTTGTTCATAGTTTTGCTTTTTATAATAAATGGAAGCAATTCTATATTGATGGTCACCCTCAGAATGTTCTTTTTTGTAAAAATTAATCAGGTTTTGATATTCAATGATAGCTTGATCGTAATCCTTTAAACCAAACTCGGCTATTTCTGCGATATATTTCTGCGCATCATAACTGAACGGGCCCTGCCGGTTCATTTGCCGAACTTCCTGAAAATAATTGAGAGCCCGGGTACTGTTATCCAAACTGTAATGATGAATTTCCCCCATTCTGAAAAGAGCTTCTTCGGCTTTCGGTCCTGAAGGATTTTTTTTCAAAACTTCGTTTAACAATTCGAGCGCGCTGTGGTTGTGCCCCAGAATCCATTCTTCATTGGCTTTATCAATTAATGGATCATTTTGTTCGCCACAGGAAACCAGAATAAGCAGGGCAGAAAGAAGAATAGATGCTATTAGGGCGGGGGAAACTTTTTTATCCATATTTTAAAAAATGAAACCTCAGTTTGTATTACTCAACTAGTTTTTCAACGCTCACAACTTGATTCGAGTCGCCAGTTCCAACCAGTCTAACTCCCTGAGTGTTGCGACCAATAACAGAAATCTCATTGACCTTCATTCGAACAATATTTCCATCAGAGGTAATAACCAAAAGCTCATCGCTGTCGGTTACCTGCTGGATGCCCACAACCGTACCAATTTTTTCATTGCATCGAATGGTCATAACTCCCAGCCCGCCGCGTCCTTGAACAGGGTATTCTTCTAGCTGAGTTCTTTTTCCGTAACCATTAGAAGTTACAGTAAGAAGCATATTACCGGGATGGACGATTTCAGCCCCCACAACAAGATCATCTGTCTTCAAACGAATTCCTCTTACCCCTCTTCCCGTTCGACCAATTGGGCGAGCTTCCTTTTCGGAAAAACGAATCGAAAATCCTTTTGCCGTTGCCAACAGAATATCGCTTTCACCATCACATAATTCGGCGCCAATCAGGCGATCTCCTTCATCAATGGTCAACCCGATAACCCCCCCCTGCCTGGGTTTGCTGTATGCCATTAATGATGTTTTCTTTACGATTCCACGTTCTGTGGCAACCATTACGAATTTATCCTCTTCAAATTCACGGACAGATAAAATACTGGCAATCGATTCACCTGGTTGCAAATTCAAGAGATTTGCAATGGATTTTCCTTTCGCTATTCGACTCGCATCCGGGATGGCGAAAACCCGTAACCAATGAACCTTGCCTAAACTGGTAAAAACGAGAAGATGACTCAGAGTAGATGCGATAAAAAGTTTTTCAACAACATCTTCTTCTTTAAGATCCATTCCGCGAATCCCTTTTCCTCCGCGCCTTTGAGCCTTATAGTTATCAATTGAGTGCCGCTTTATATATCCACTACGAGTATAAACCACCACAATATCTTCATCGGCTATGAGGTCTTCCATAAGAAGATCCCCTTCATCTGTTTCTGCGATTTCTGTTCGCCGTCCCTCGTTATATTTGGTCTTTATTTCAATCAATTCTTCCCGAATGATTTTTAATTTAACTTCTTCATTGCCTAATATATAAAGGTATTCTTCAATTCTTTTGCGAATCTCCTCTAATTCATCAACAATTTTTTGCCGCTCTAATCCCGTCAAGCGTTGCAATCTCATTTCTAGAATCGCTTTTGCCTGAATTTCCGACAGGGCAAATGTAGACATGAGGCCTTCTCGCGCTGACACAGGATCTTCTGCATTACGAATGAGCTTCACCACTTCATCAAGATTATCCAGAGCAATTTTTAAACCCTCCAGAACATGCTCCTTTTCTCTGGCCTTTTTAAGATCATATTCTGTTCGAAGCGTTACTACTTCTTTTCGGAACAAAATAAAGTAGCGCAAAAACTCTTTCAGGTTTAAAACTCTAGGCTGTTGGTTAACCAAGGCAAGAAGAATGACCCCAAATGTATCCTGAAGTTGGGTGTTTTTATAAAGAGTATTCAACACAACTTGCCCCATGATGCCCTTCTTTAGCTCAACAACAACTCGAATCCCTTCTCGGTCCGACTCATCTCTTAAATCTGAGATTCCTTCGAGTTTTTTATCTCTCACTAGCTCTGCTATTTTTTCAACCAAACGAGCCTTGTTAACCTGGAAAGGCAACTCTCTTATTACAATCCTTTCCCGATCTCCTTTTTCCATTGTTTCAATTTCTGCACGGCCCCTTACGCGGATTATTCCACGCCCCGTTTTGTAGGCAGAAACGATCCCGTTTCTCCCCTGAATGATTCCATGAGTGGGAAAATCTGGACCTTTAACAATTTGCAAAAGATCATCGATCGAACATTCCGGCTCTTCAATAACATGAATAGCTGCATCGACAACCTCCACTAAATTGTGTGGCGGAATATTGGTAGCCATACCGACAGCAATTCCTGACGATCCATTGACCAAAAGATTAGGAAAACTAGCTGGAAGAACAGAGGGTTCTTTCGTTGACTCATCGTAGTTCGGAATGAATTGAACGGTTTCTTTTTCGAGGTCACGCAATAACTCGCTCGTAATTTCCTGCATACGGATTTCGGTATAACGCATCGCGGCGGCGGAGTCTCCATCAATGGAACCGAAGTTACCTTGACCGTCTATCAGCGGATTTCTTAGAGAAAACTCCTGAGCTAAACGAACAATCGTGTCATAAACCGCCTGATCTCCATGTGGATGATATTTACCAATAACATCACCAACAATTCGCGCTGATTTTTTGTACGGTTTATTAAAAACGTTTCCTGTTTCATGCATGGCAAACAAAACGCGGCGATGTACCGGTTTTAAACCATCTCTGATATCTGGGAGAGCACGACCAATGATTACGCTCATTGCGTAATCGAGGTAAGCGCTTTTCATTTCATCATCAATGTTTATCGGGTCAATCGTTTCCGGCATCAATTTGCCTTTCAAAGAAAAGTTTTTTAATAGAAGTGGTAACTCTAATAACTAATAATTAAACATCCAGGTTTCTTGCCTGTAATGCATTTTTCTGGATAAAATCGCGGCGCGGTTCTACTTCTTCACCCATTAACGTAGTAAACAAATCTTCAGAGGCCACCAAGTCGTCTGCACGGACCTGCAAAAGCACCCTTACTTCGGGGTCCATTGTTGTTTCCCACAATTGTTCAGGGTTCATTTCACCTAAACCTTTATAACGCTGGATATAGATACCCTTTTTTGCCATCTCCAAAACTGCCTGCAACAAACCATGCTTAGAGTTTACTGAGGTGCTCTCTCCGTTATTGTGTAATACAAACGGAGGGTAGTCTTTAGCTTTAATGGGTTTATAAATTTCCATAATATTTTGAATAATTACAGATTCAATAAACTCCGGATTGAATTTGATTTCAAAATCGCGACCATTATTAGAACCAAAAAATGTAACATTATAGGTTTTACTGTCTTCAGCAAAACCTATTGAAATAGCAACATCCTTCAACTCTTTATTTAAATCTATTTTCTCAAGATCGTGGGCGGTCTTTACAGAAGAGTAATCACCCTCTTGTTCACCTATCTCAACAAGAAACTCTTTTAATCTGCTTTTCGTATCAGCATCAAGATTAATACTATTATTAAATTTGATCGGAATATTTAAATACTCTTTTTTATATTCAAATTTGTTTTTGTTTTCTTCATCAATTAACCCATCAAGGATCTGAATAACAGCCGCCATAACATGCTCTAGCTTTTCAAAATCACTTCGCTCAATATTAAGGTTAATCAAAACATTTAAAAAGGCTTTTGGAATATTGTTTTTAACAACGCGACTAAAACATTCTTCAAACTTAAAAAGATTATTAATTAAAAGCTTTAAATCAGGTCCAGAAATTTTTTCGTCGCTTTGACTATTAGATATTTCCAGCTTTTCTGTTCCCTGATCCATTAAATATTGAAATAAAAGCTTTTCATCTTTTAAATAATTTTCTTTTTTACCTTTTTTTATTTTATAAAGCGGCGGTTGTGCAATATACAAATAACCATTTTCAATTAGTTGCGGCATTTGACGGAAAAAGAACGTTAAGAGTAAAGTTCTAATATGAGAACCATCGACATCCGCGTCTGTCATAATTATCACTTTGTGATAGCGAAGCTTATCAACTTTAAAATCAGCCCCAATTCCCGTTCCAAGAGCCGTTATTAAGGTTCTAATTTCTTGATTGCCAATCATTTTTTCTGCTCGGGCTTTTTCTACATTCAAAATTTTCCCACGCATTGGTAAAATTGCTTGGCTTTTGCGGTTCCGACCTTGTTTTGCCGAGCCTCCAGCCGAATCTCCCTCTACAATATAAAGTTCGGAAAGGGCGGGGTCTTTTTCGGAACAATCGGCTAGCTTTCCAGGGAGCGAGCTTACTTCCAACGCGCTTTTTCTTCGTACTAGGTCTTTAGCTTTTTTCGCCGCTTCTCTTGCTTGGGCAGCACCAATTACCTTGGAAACAATTTTTTTAGCAACAGCAGGTTGTTCTTCAAAAAATTGCCCTAATTTCTCATTTACTATTTGCTCAACTATTCCCTTAACTTCTGTGTTTCCAAGTTTTCCTTTTGTTTGACCTTCAAACTGGGGTTCCGGGATTTTTATGCTCAAAACTAGAATGAGACCTTCTCTAACATCATCACCCGTTAAACTTACATTGGTGTTTTTAAGCATATTGTTCTGGGCTGCATAACTATTAATCGTTCTTGTTAATGCCGACCTAAACCCACTTAAATGGGTACCACCGTCTCTAGTATTCACATTATTAACAAAGGTAAACATTTCTTCTGCGTAGCTATCGTTATATTGCATTGCTACCTGAAGATCACAATCATCTTTGTCTCTCTCAATATAAATGGGATCTGGATGAAGAACCTTTTTGTGTTTTCCCAAATGTTCTATGAAAGATACAATTCCTCCCTCAAAAATAAATTCATTATCCTTACCATCTCTTTCATCATGAATATGTATTTTTAAGCCTTTGTTAAGAAAAGCTAATTCTCTCAATCGATTAGATAAAATCTCAAACCTGAAATTCAAGTCTTCAAAAATTTCAGCATCAGCTTTAAACCTAATCCGGGTACCTGTAGAGCTTGTCTCTCCTATTACTTCAAGAGTGGAAACGGGTTTCCCTTTTTCATATTCCTGAGTATGGATTTTTCCTTCTGTTTTTATTTCAAGCTTTAACGTTTCTGATAAAGCGTTTACAACAGAAACACCAACTCCATGCAAACCTGCTGACACTTTATAAGTATCTTTATCAAATTTTCCTCCTGCATGAAGAACGGTCATAACAACTTCAGCTGCTGATACATTCCTATCTGCATGCATACCAACCGGTATCCCTCTACCATCGTCTGATACAGTAACTGTTCCATCAATATGAAGGATGACCTCTACTTCTTTACAAAATCCCGAAATAGCTTCATCTACGCTGTTATCAACCAGTTCAAATATCAAATGGTGCAAACCATCAATACCTGTTCCACCGATATACATTGCGGGTCTTTTTCTTACAGCTTCCAGACCCTCAAGAATTTTTATGTTAGATGAGTCGTATACTTTTTTTTCTTCTGATGATTCCATAGTTACCTGGTTATTACTTTAACTAATAAAAAAAAGAACCCTGTTACTAACTAGTAGTAGTAGTAGGGCCTGAAAGTATGTGGAAAAACGGTCTAAGTTCCCAATTCAAAAGGTAGATTTTATAGAAGAAGTTGTTATTAAAAGTGCTGCATTTTTAGCAAAGGTGGGGAAAACTTTTACTATTTGAATTATACCTTATTTTAACAGTTTTTATAACCTGTTTTTGACATGTTTTATACAGGTTTTCCTTCTTCTATTAGGCTTAGAATTTCACGGACGGAAGCCTTTAAGTCATTGTTTTCTTTAATACTTGAAGATATCTTTTTGTGAGAGAAAATAACGGTTGT
>JAJDAW010000102.1 GCA_029261635.1 Nitrospinaceae bacterium | reverse complement strand
TACGTTACTAGAAATTTTATCTATATTTTGATCATAGATATCTATATTTCGCAGAAGAGTTTCAAGGTTTTCCACATTCCCATTAACTTCATTACCAATAGCACTTAATTTCTCTTCCAAAGAATTGCGAAACTTTTCCTTATAGTCGAGAACCTTTTTGAAGGTTTCCACTACACGCGAATATTCGTGTGCACTGGAGTTGCCACGTTCCCGTATCGTTAAATTTTCCTGGGTTATTTCAGAATAGTTAACGGACTCTTCCATAATTGTAACCATGTCAAGTTATTAGCAAAATAATGCTTATAAATTATACAACAGATTCTAACGGAAAATAATCAAAAAAACACGCAAAACCTACATATTTTCAATAGGTTATATTTATTCAATATTGCCCGCTTCCTAGATCAGGCTGTTTCTATAACCTGTTTCATCCTCTTAACGGCTTCTCCCATCCCCATATAAACCGATTGAGCTACTAAAAAATGACCGATATTTAGCTCCTCAATTTCTGGAATTGCAGCGATAGCCTTAACATTATCAAAATTCAGTCCATGACCTGCAAACACCCGCAATCCCAATTTCGTAGCCTGCTTTGCGGCTTCTCGAATTCGTGCTAATTCCTCTTCGACCTTTGTCGGGTTCGTTAATTCTGAATAAGCCCCCGTATTAATTTCAATGCTGTCCGCCTCGACTTTTTGAGAAGCTTCGATCTGCCTGATATCTGGATCGACAAAAAGGCTGAACAAAATTCCCTGATTCTTAATCTGCTTTTGGATATCCCTTAACCCAGGCATTTGAGAACAAACATCAAGCCCACCTTCCGTTGTTATCTCCTGCCTTTTTTCGGGAACCAAAGAGACCTGGTAAGGTTTTAACTCCAATGCAAGATCAACCATTTCTTTTATGGCGGCCATTTCGAGGTTTAATTTGGTCTTTATATTTTTATGAATAATGCGTACATCTTCATCCTGGATATGCCGTCGATCTTCTCTTAGATGAACGGTTATACCCTCTACCCCTACTTTTTCTGCCAACAGCGCTGCCTTTAACGGATCGGGTTCATCTGTTTTTCGAGCCTCTCGAATTGTTGCAACATGATCAACATTGACAAATAAACGCGTCACAAACTTTCTCATTTAATGATAGCCTCTGCTACGCTCACAGCGTTTCGAGTAGCCTTAATATCGTGGGTTCTTATAATTGATGCACCCTTGACAACCCCCATCACGGTAGCAGCAAGGGAGCCTTCTAATCTTTCTTCAGGAGGCAAATCCAAGATATCTCCGATAAAAGATTTCCTAGAGACTCCCAAAAGAACTGGTTTTTTAAGTTCTAAAAATATTTCAAGGTTTCGCAAAATTTCAAGATTGTGTTTTTTGGTTTTACCAAACCCTATTCCTGGATCAATAGCGATTTGTTCTGGAGAAATTTCAGCCGCTTCGGCAATCTTAATACTCGCTACCAAAAATTCACGAATTTCATTCAAAACATTTTCATAGTTAGGATTCTTTTGCATGGTCAAAGGAGTTCCCTGCATATGCATTATAACCACGCCTGCCCCACTCCGGGCTATAACTTCAGCCATATCGGGAAATTTTTGGAGTCCGGTTATATCATTTATAATTTTAGCTCCCGCCTGTAAAGACTCTTCAGCCACTACTGGCTTATAAGTATCTACAGAAACCGGGATATCAAATTTTTCCACCAGCAAAGAGATCACCGGAATTAATTTATCCAACTCCTCCTGATCTGAAATAGGTCTAGAACCAGGACGAGAACTCTCGGCACCGACATCCAGAAAATCGGCTCCTTCACTCACCATTTTTTCAGCCAACATCATAGCTTCATCAACTGAAGAGCATTTTTCATAAAATGAATCCGAAGAAACATTTATTATCCCCATAAATCGGGTTTTTTCGCAATTTTCAGAAAAAGAAAACCGTTTCATAATTTTCAAAAATAAAATAACTAATGGGAGAAAACTTTTATAAGAACAGATTTTATATCAAAAAAAAACTCCACTTACCGATCAACCGGGTAAGTGGAGTTTTGTATCTGTAAATTTTTCTGTCTATCAGGCTGGAGTTGGGTCTGGCATACCTCCACCCATCAGGCCTTCTCCAGTATCTGACTCGGGTTTCTTTTTATCAACAGGAAGTGGCTTTATTTTCTGAGCCGATCCAGAATCTTCGTCATCAGAAATATCTTTACCCGCGATGATGTTTTCAATGTCTTTTCCGTCTATAGTTTCACGTTCTAAAAGAGCCTGAGCCATTGCTTCCAGAATATCTCGATTTTTGTTGAGCAAATCTGTTGCCCGTGTATAACCGTCCATTACCAGTGTTTTGACCTCTTGGTCAATCAGCTTGGCGGTTTGATCACTGAAATTCTTTTGGCTGGAAAAATCTTTTCCAAGAAACACCTGTTCTTCTTTCGTTCCATATGTGAGGGGTCCCATTTTATCACTCATCCCCCATTCACAAACCATTTTACGAGCCATTTCCGTTGCTCGCTCAATATCATTTCCGGCACCTGTGGTCATTTCTCCCAAACAAATTTCCTCTGCACACCGTCCCCCCATCAAAATAGCAAGACTACTGAAGAGATAGTTTCTCTGATAAGTATGCTTTTCATCCATCGGAAGTTGCATAGTGACACCCAATGCCCTCCCCCGAGGAATAATAGTTACTTTATGTATGGGATCTGTTCCGGGCAATAAAGCAGCAACCAAAGCATGGCCTGCTTCATGGTAAGCCGTATTCTTTTTCTCTTTATCAGAGATAACCATACTGCGCCTTTCAACACCCATCAGAACCTTGTCTTTGGCTTCTTCAAAATCTATCATAGCTACTGCTTTTTTATCATCCCTCGCTGCAAGCAAAGCGGCTTCATTGACAAGATTAGCAAGATCGGCACCGGTAAAACCTGGTGTCCCTCTAGCAATAATTTTTAAATCGACTTCATCCGTTAGTGGAACAGTAGAGGTATGTACTTTCAAAATACCCTCTCGCCCTTTTACATCGGGGGCACCCACCGTGACCTGACGATCAAAACGTCCCGGTCGTAACAATGCAGGATCTAACACATCTGGACGGTTCGTGGCTGCGATCAAGATAACGCCTTCGTTATTTTCAAACCCATCCATCTCAACTAGAAGTTGGTTCAGAGTTTGCTCTCTTTCATCATGGCCTCCTCCTAAACCTGCTCCTCGATGTCTTCCTACCGCATCGATTTCATCAATAAAAATGATACAAGGGCTATTTTTTTTTCCCTGCTCAAACAGGTCTCTCACCCTGGAAGCACCTACCCCCACAAACATTTCAACAAAATCCGAACCACTGATGCTGAAAAAGGGAACATTTGCTTCACCAGAAATTGCTCTCGCAAGCAAGGTTTTTCCTGTACCCGGAGGGCCTATCAGTAAAACACCCTTGGGAATTTTTCCGCCAAGCTTGCTGAACTTCTGCGGCTCTTTTAAAAATTCAATAATTTCGTGGAGTTCTTCTTTAGCTTCATCAACCCCGGCAACATCTTTAAATGTGGTTTTATTTTTGGTGTCATTGAGCAATCGAGCCTTGCTCTTGCCAAAAGACATGGCTTTACCACCGCCCGCCTGCATCTGTCTCATAAAGAATATCCAGATCCCCAACAACAACAGCATTGGAAACCAGGAAATCAAGATGCTCATATACCAGCTCGTCTGTTCAGGTGCTACCACGACAATACGAACACTTTTCTGACGAAGGGATTTAATCAAATCAGGGTCTTTAGGCGGCGCAGTTGTCTGAAATGCTTTGCCATCTACATATTTACCGCTGATATTATCACCGCTTATAACGACTTCGTTAACCTGCCCTTGCTCAACCTGATCCATAAAATCACTGAAAACAACTTCAGATTGCGGGGTTAACGGTTGGTTGAACATATTAAATAAGGCAATGAGAACGATGCCTATAACCAGCCAAAGTGCCAGATTTTTATAAAATTGATTCAAAATTTTCTCCTTAAAACGCTGAAAAACAGTACTCGTATTTAATCTATCCTACCACAATTACCGACTTAAGATTTAATAATTAATAGCCTTATCGCCCTCGATAAAAAGCACCTTTTCGGTCTTATCGGTGACTCTGTAAAGATGAGAAATCCTTTGTCCATACACCCAGATAATATCGTCATTAGCATTTGTCAATATGGGGATTTGAGTTCTTAAGTTTCGGGGCACTTTTTGATCAATAAAAAACGATTTTAGCTTTTTATTACCCTTCATCCCTAGCGGACAAAATCGATCCCCTGCACGAAAAAATCGCGCCTTAATAATTAGACCCGTTTCCCCTAAGTCCAAAAAGGCTTGTCTTTCAGAGTCAAATGAAGAAAAATTCTTCTTATCCGCCAAAATTTGAGTCTGTATCCGAATCTTTCCTTCTAGTAACTCTGTGGTACCAGGAACCGTAATAGAAGTTACAAGGGGTTCATTTTCACAAATGCCACCAATACCCTTTGAAAATAAAACAGAGTCATAACTACAGGTAACGGTCACTTCTCGTGGAATGTTAAGAGCTTTACCGGATTTTGGAGAATTAAAAAGGTTGATGATTTGCTGAACATGATAAGCAGTGATCGCCTGCATATCGCCTGTGATACGACAAAAAATCTCCCGCACCAATCTTTGCCTCAATGCGATTGGATAGGATTGAAAATCATCAATGCTCCAAACAATATTTTTTTCATCACCTTCAAGAAAATGGGATTTTTGCTTAAAAATATCCCTTACCATCTGAGATAGTAAAGAATCCTCTTCTCTGGCAATTCCTGACATTTCCTGCAAGCATTTCTTCACACCTGGGTTGTAAGTCTCTAGCTGCGGAATCAATTCATGACGAATTCTGTTGCGCAGATATTTTTTATCCCAATTTGACGAATCATCTCGAAAAGAAATATGCTTTTCCTCAAGATAGACTTCCAAATCTTTCCTATGAATTTCCAAAAAAGGTCGAATAATATAACCCCTCACCTGAGGGATTCCGGCCAACCCCTTTAAGCCCGTCCCTCTGACAATATTCATCAAAATAGTTTCAACCTGATCGTCTGCAGAATGCCCCAAAGCAATTTTATTCCCTCCAGTAGCCTCCAAAGTTTCCTCAAAAAATTGATAGCGAATTATTCTAGCCGCATCTTGAAAAGATGTCTTTAATTGTAGACGTTCAACCCCAACATCGATTTTCTTTAGATAGAAAGGCAGCTTCAATTTCTCTGCGACACTTTCTACAAAATCTGCGTCAGCATCGGAATCTTTTCCTCTGGCCATATGGTTGATATGAACAACAACCAAACTATAATTTCGAATTCTGGAAAACCAATGGAGAACGTGAAGAAGAGCAATAGAGTCAGCACCACCAGAAACACCGACCAAGACTTTATCGCCTGGCTCAATCAAATCTTTTAAAATCTGCTCAATATTTTTAAGAAAAGAGGTCATAACTTATCCGTTAACGACAAATCAGAATTCTGGCGATGAATATAGGAGGGGAAAATAGAATCAGACGATTACTATTTAGAGACTATCCAGCAACTTTTGTTTACGTTTTTGATATTCTGCTTCTGTAATCTTTTCATCAGACCGCAGCTCCTTAATTCGCTGCAATTTTTGCTCCAAACTCTGGAGAGGAGAGTCGCTTTGGCTACGACTTGACTGCTTTGACTTCTCAACAGACTTATACATTTCCTCCCATTTATCCTGCATTCGTCTTTTTTTTGTACTGTTCCTAGACAAACGTTTTTTCTTCGACGAATCATTGGAATTTGTAGAAATTTCGTTATCACGGCGTTTACTTTTCGAAGTAAACAAATTCGAGTTCCTAATTCTTTTTGCATCTTCAAACAGTGAAATTTCAATAAATGCAGACTTTCTCAACTCAGCCATCCATTCCGCATAAGCCGATTTTTGTTTTTTATTGGAAAGAATAAACTGGATTTTATTCTTAACATCTTTCAAAGGGAGCGTCCCTCCCTTCAAAACCTCTTCAACCTTTATAATATGATAGCCATATTCTGTCTCAACAATATCGCTTATCTCTCCTTCATTCATACTATAAACAGCATTTTCAAACTCTGGGACCATCTTGCCCTTTTCTACAAAACCAACATCGCCTCCTTCACTGGCAGATATATCTTCCGAATACTCTCTTGCAGCATCCGCAAAATCTTTTCCACTCTTAACTTCATCAAGGATTTCTTTGGCTTGCAAATACTTTGCTTTCTTTTTATCTCTGGACAACCCGTTTTCAGTAAGGATGAGAATATGTCTTACCCGAGCCTTACCAGGATCCCAAAAATCTTTCTGATTCTTATGATAATATTTTGCAATTTTTCTTTCACTAATACTTACACGACTCCCTAGCTCAAACCGAACTACCTTTGAAACGAGAATCTGATCGCGAATATGGTTCTTATAGGATTCCATCGACCTGCCTTCCGATTCCAACATTGTGGCCAACTGCCCCGCCTGCAAACCATTCTTCTGTTCTATATCCTTAACAGCGGCTTCCACAGCAGAATCGTCAACCTCCAGCCCTCTTTTTTTTCCCTCCTGAAGCTGCAGTTTTTCCTCTACAATTGTATTCAGAGCTTCATCTAAAACTTCTTTTTCACCACGGCCCTGAAAGTCGCCTTTATATTTTTGCCTGAGAAGCTCCACCCTTTCATTGACAGAGCTCAAAGTAATAATTTCGCTATTCACCTTTGCAACAACACGATCAAACACCTTAGCCATTGCTGCATCTGGCATGAAAAACATCAAAGCCAAAATGATTGCAAGAAAAGTCTGATTAATTAATTTTTTCAAGAGACTCATATATAATTTCAATTTTGGAATCCTGCTTAAGCTTTAAAAACCATTTTTGAAAAGACTGATCTTGAAGTTGCTGAAGTAGGATTTTTTCAACCCTACTTTTGGACTCTTCAAAATCCATTTTTCTTTCTTCGATTTTATCTACCACCTTGAACAAGTGGAAACCGTAAGGCGTCTTAATAATACTGCTGACTTTATTGATTTCTAATTTAAAAACATCATCGAACTCTTCCGGCATCTGCCCTGTCTCAAAGTATCCTAAATCTCCACCTTGGGCACCTTCGGGACCTAAAGAATATTCCATCGCAAGAGCCGGAAAGGTTTTCTGTTTACTTCGCAATTCTTTTTGGATTTCTCGGATTTCTTCTTCAGACTCGACCATAATATGAAGAGCCTTTACCTGCTCCTTTTTGTGAAACTCCTTATGGTTCTTATCGTAATATTCGCGTAATTCCTTATCACTTACTGACACTTTACTATTCACCTGCTGATGAATCAATTCATTTGTCAGGAGCTTCTTTTCAATGGATTTCTCCCAATCAGCAATTGGAATACCCTCCATAGCCAATGTTTTCTCAAAGGCATCCTCAAGATAGCCTTCCCTTGCTTTCTTCAAGCTGCTATCCAGAACATTCTGTTCAATACTAATATTTTCCTTAGCTATTTCTTGTGCAATCAAAGTATTCCCAATAATTTCATCCAGCACTCTTGTTTTAATCCAAACTAACTCTTCTGGTTTTAGATCTTCAAAGTTTTGAACTCTAAAGATTTTTTTTTGCGCGTTCAATACCTTCTCGAATTGTTTTGCATTAATTTTTTCATCATTAATTATTAAGACAACCGCATCATTCGCTATCGCACCTGCTGGAGAATTGTCATCAGAGCAAGAGTTTAAAAACAAAATCACTAACGCTATCAGGGAGAGTTTAAAAAAGGTCCTCATGCTCATGCCTTTTTTAAAGTCAATGATCGAGAAAGCTTTTGCAGATAATCAGAAACCTTTTTCAGATCTGACTGCCAACCTTTTCTCTCAAGAAGAATGCCTATCTGAAATTCAGATAACATTTTCAATCGCTCATCAAGAATAGCCGTGAGGTCTTCGGGGCTAAGCGGAGTAGACGGGAGCAATGTTAGAAAAACTTCTCCGTTTTTCATCTGTGCTTTGCTTATATGCAACCTCTGACACAACACACGAATTTCAAGTAACGCCAGTAATTTTTCTACCGGTTCTGGGTGCGGACCAAACCTATCACTCATTTCTCGTGACAATTCCATACATTCATTTCTATCACCTGCAATTTGTATTCTACGATAAAAATCCAACCGCTGATTTAGATCGGGAATATATTCATTGGGGATAAAACCCTTTATCATAAGATTGATTTCTGTATCTACTCTGGCTTCGACCTTTTCCCCGCGAATATCCTTAGCCATGTCTTCGACCAGTTTGCAGTAAAGATCGAAACCCACAGACGCAATATGCCCAGATTGATTACTGCCCAGCATATTACCAACGCCTCTTATTTCCATATCTCTTGCAGCCATTTGAAACCCTGCCCCTAACTCACTCAATTCCTCCATAGCTTCAAGTCGCTTGCTCGCTTCATTACTCAAAACCCCAGCACCCGGGATCAACAAATAAGCATAGGCCTGATGCTTGTACCTACCCACACGACCACGTAGCTGATAAAGTTGCGCCAAACCAAACTGATCAGCGCGATTGATGATAATGGTATTCGCAGAAGGAATATCCAGACCAGATTCAACAATAGAAGTGCTAAGTAAAACATCTATCTCTTTATCGAGAAACCTTTTCATAACTTTCTCAAGTTGATGCTCCGGCAATTGTCCATGAGCTATGTCGATCACAATTCCTGGCACCAGCCTTTGAATTAATTCCGCAATGGAGTGGATGCTGTGGATTTTATTATGTACGAAAAAAACCTGTCCGCCCCTATCCACTTCTCGCAAAATTGCATCACGAATCACCTCTTCATCAAACTTTCTTATAAATGTTTTAACAGCAAGTCGATCCAGCGGCGGAGTCTCTATAACACTTAAGTCCCTCACTCCCATTAAAGAAAAATGTAATGTGCGTGGAATGGGGGTTGCCGTAAGCGTTAGGATATCTACCGAGTTCCTGAGTTTTTTCAATTTTTCCTTGTGCTTCACCCCAAATCTTTGTTCTTCATCCACCACGATCAGCCCTAGCGAAGCAAACTCCACATCTTTGGAAAGCAACCGATGGGTACCAATAATGATATCCACCTCCCCTCGCTTTAATTTTTCCAATGTAGCTTTTTGCTCGCGCGGCGTTCGGAAACGGTTGACCATATCAATGGTGACAGGGTATTCCCTGAAACGCTCCTGAAACGTCTGCAAATGTTGTTGCGCAAGAATCGTGGTCGGCACCAACACTGCCACCTGTTTTTTATCTATAACAACTTTGAATGCTGCCCGCATAGCAACTTCTGTCTTCCCATAACCCACATCACCACAAATAAGTCGATCTGTAGGCTTATCGCTTTCCAAGTCATTTTCTACTTCTTCAATAGCTTTCAACTGGTCGTCTGTTTCTTCGTATTCAAAAGAGTCCGCAAATTCACGCACCAATAGTGTGTTCGCTGAAAAAGCTTGCCCTTTAGCAAGTTCTCTGGACGCATAGAGCTGCAATAAATCCCCAGCCATTGCTTCAATAGATTCTTTAACTTTTTTCTTTTGTCTCTTCCATGCAACTCCTCCCATTTTACTTAAAGGCGGAGGCGCATCGGAGCCACCCACATATTTCTGAACAAAGCCCAACCCTTCCATAGGAAGGTAAAGCTTCTCATCGTCAGCATATTGGATATTCAGAAACTCTCCTCTACTGGTATCTGTCTTTATTTCTTTAATTCCAAGATAAAGACCGATGCCATAATCAACATGGACTAGGTAGTCTCCCTTTTTTAAATCTTTCAGCCCTCTTTGAAAACTTTTTGAATTGGATTTCTTTCTATGCCGATGTTTGTGTGACCTGCCAAAAATTTCATGCTCTGCAATAAAAATCAGATTGGCAGATTTAAAATGGAAGCCTTCGCTCAGTCTCCCCAAGTCCACGTCTGCATCCAATCCCCATTCATTTATCAGCTCATGGATGCGACTAATCTGACCTTTCGTGGGAGCAACGATCACAATTTTTTGTTCCTCCTTTTGCCACCGAAGAATCTGATCAGAGAAAAAGTTCAGGTTTCCCACCATTTGAGGTAACCGTTTGATATCCACACTATTCAAATGTCCCTCTGTGACCTTTAGAGAATTTAAAATAATAGGACCATGCAGGCCTTGGCATTTCTCTTCTAGCTCTGTAGAGGAGAGATAAAGTTCTTCTGGTGCAGCAGCGACCCTGCCATTTTCAATGGAGTTATTAAATTCAGTTTTAATAAGGTCTTCAAACTGGCAGCTCTTTTCCGTTAACAGGTCAGGCTCATCCAATGCGATAAGCGTATTTTGAGGAAGGTAATCAAAAACCGTTTCCCTCTTACTAAAAAAGAAGGGTGCCAGAAATTCCATTCCTGGGAAAAAGCCCAAGTTCTCAATTTTTTCATGCAGTTCTTTGGTTAACAGAGCATCCAAACCCAACTCTTCTGATCGTCTTGAAATTTTCTTTAAACCGGATTGACTTTCAGACTCGCTCAAGCAAATTTCTCGTACAGGAAGAATCTCAATGCTCTTCAATTTATTAATCGATATCTGAGAAAAAACATCAAATTCTCGAATGGACTCAATAGTGTCCCCAAAAAATTCTATTCGAACAGGATTTTCCGCGCCCGGTTTAAAAAAATCGACGATATCTCCACGAACACTGAACTCGCATCTGTTTTCCACCAAAGAAGAGCGCGAAAATCCATTGTCAGTCAGACTGGCCTCTAAGAATTCACGCTCCAATTCATCATTCGGTTTGACCGAAAACACATTTTTTTCTAAAGAACTGCGTGGAATGACGGTTTGCATCAGCGCTTCAACTGGAGCAATCAAAAAAAGATTTTCTCCGTTTCTTAGCCGATTAAGAATTTCAAGTTTTTCACCAGAAATTTCACTTAAAGGTGAAAGAGACTCATAGGGTAATAATTCCCAGGATGGGAAAAAAAGAGGTTTTGTCTTCAGGTTTGCGTAGTGGAAAAAATATTTTAAATCTTCCAGCAACAATTCACCACGATTTTGATCGGTTGTCACAACCAATATCGGTCGACCTTTTTCCAATTTATGCAAACGAGAAAGAAAATAGGCACTGGCAGCACCGCGCAAACCTTCTACGGTAACCGATCGCTCAGGCTCGCCAATGCAATCCTGAACCCGACTTAAATGATCTATTAACTCATCACCTTGTATCGCGCTTTTGTTCATCAGTAATCTGGGAAATTCATATCAGGCAGGATTAGGCTTTGTTCCTGCTTTTTCAGGAAGCAGATGAATCCATTTTGGTTCGCCCTTGGGCTTGAAGTTAACGCAAACAACAAAGGAAGGACCTTCAAAAAAATTTAGTTTGTAGTTGCCCCCACCAA
Organism: Nitrospinaceae bacterium; assembly: GCA_029261635.1. GTDB lineage: Bacteria > Nitrospinota > Nitrospinia > Nitrospinales > VA-1 > UBA8687. The sequence goes on along the minus strand of JAJDAW010000102.1, from coordinate 2,883 downwards.
ATCGTTCAAATAAATATTCTTCCGGGTTATCTCTGAAACCATCCAATTCTTCTTTAGAAATTTTTGCAATTTCATAAAAGTAGATGGCAACCCCTTCAAGGACTCCCGCTAATAATATGCAGTTGACCTGACTATATATTTCCTCAAAACGTTGATCCATTTCTTCCTGGCTGGGATCGCGTTTTAATGTACGTTTGAGTTTGGGTTTGTAATAATCTCTAAATGCCTGTTTGATCCACATAATTCTAAAATTAAATTCCTGGAAAAGTTTTAAAATTTGGAAAGTTGCCTTTGAAATCAATCGCAGGTAGTTATGATATCATATTGGTACATAAAGGGGTCTAATTTGCGATGAACAAAATTGAAACGAGGATCATTGGCTTAATCCAAATGGCCTGCGCCAACGATCCAAAACAGAATTTACAGAATGCTATCGATTCCATCCGCCAGGCTGCAAAAAAGGGTGCGCAAATCATTTGCCTCCCAGAGCTTTTCCTTTCAAGCTATTTTTGCCAGACAGAAAATCCGGAGCATTTTTCTCTAGCTGAGCCTATTCCTGGCCCAACAAGCGGTTCACTTGCAAAATTGGCCAAAGAACTAGAGGTCGTATTGATCGTCCCCTTATTTGAAAAAAGAACAGAGGGAATTTATCACAACTCTGCCATAGTCATTGATGCCGATGGCAGCCTCTCTGGGACTTATCGGAAAATGCATATTCCAGATGATCCCTGTTTTTATGAAAAATATTATTTCACTCCAGGGGATAGCGGATTCAAAAGTTTTCCTACCCGTTATGGGAAAATTGGCGTACTCATTTGTTGGGATCAATGGTTTCCAGAAGCCGCACGACTAACTGCTTTAACCGGAGCCCAATTTTTATTTTACCCCACAGCCATCGGTTATCAGGAAAGTGATCGCGACGAATCTCCCCATCAAATTGCAGCATGGGAAACGGTTCAAAAATCTCATGCGATTACAAATGGATTATTTGTGGCATCCGTTAACCGCTGTGGCAAGGAAGATGACCTGACCTTTTGGGGGCGCTCGTTTGTATGCAATCCGTTTGGAAAGGTATTGCAACAGGCAGGTGAACATGAAGCACAGATTATAATCGCTTCATGTTCATTACCAGAAATTGAATCCACCCGGCAAAACTGGCCCTTTTTAAGGGATCGTAGAATCGATGCCTATAAAAACCTGAACAAACTTTTTCTCGACTCCGATGAATGAAACTCCTGCATCCTTAGGATATCGTATGCCCGCAGAATGGGAACCCCATTCCGGTACCTGGCTGGCCTGGCCGCATAATCTGGAAACCTGGCCTGATCAGGATATGCAGCAAGTTGAAACTGAGTTCCTGAGCATCATTCGGTCTCTTGCAAAAAATGAATCTGTTCACATCTTGGTAACTGACGAGGAAATGGAAAGCTCTGTAACGTCCACCCTTAATGATAATAATGTGGAAATGAAGAACATCTTCTTGCATGACATTCCTACGAACGATTCATGGATTCGCGATTATGGCCCCAATTTTATTATCCAAAGCGATGGAAGAGTCGCAACAAATGATTGGGACTTCGATTCCTGGGGAAGAAAATATAAATGGGAGCTGGATGATCTTGCAGGAACTGTGATTGCTGAAGAATTAGGGTTTCATCATTTCAAACCAGAGATCGTTTTAGAAGGCGGAGCCATAGAGGTGAATGGGGTTGGCACCTGCGTTACTACCGAATCCTGTATTCTTAACCCTAACCGCAATAATGGAATTAGCCGTGAGGCTATGGAAACAGTATTAAAAGACTACCTTGGGATTTCAAAAATTATTTGGTTACATGGAGAAATGGAAGGCGACGACACCGATGGGCACATCGATAATCTCGCACGGTTTGTGAACTCCACCACCATGGTATGTGCTGTCGAAGAAGATGAAGAGGACCCTAACTATGCCTGTTTGAAAAAAAACTTTGATCGCTTAAGATCAGCAACCGATCAGGATGACAAACCTCTCGAAATTGTCGCCCTTCCCATGCCAGGTTATATTGGAAGTCCATCGGAGCGTTTGCCCGCAAGCTACGCAAATTTCTATATCGCTAATAAATCCGTTTTAGTACCCGTCTATAATGATCCACATGACAAGCAGGCACTTGCAATTCTAGCACCCCTTTTTCCTGAGCGCGAAATCATCCCTATCCCATCGACCACACTCATTTGGGGACTTGGCGGAGTTCACTGTCTGACAAAACAGCAACCGGCTGGAATTTAAACTTTAACTGGGAAATTGAGTTTCAGGAGTCGGTTGAAGATTCAGCCTGAACTGGAATTTGTGGGGTATTTTTCAGTTTATCTAGTTCCTCTTCCATAGAGGCAATGGTTTTATTTTGTTTGCGAATCACCATGCGCATTTTAAGCCAACTGGTCAACCACATAAACCAAGCCCCCAACAAACCTAAGCCCAGTGGAATCATAACCACTGTCACCAAGGGAAGCTCTAGAGTATGCAGGTTAAGACGGAAATCATAATAATTGATTTCCACAGAGGTCATATTCTGCACAGCAAACGATCCTATGAGAATCGCCATTAGAAAATAAGTGATTAGTTTTACGGCTGGCATATTTGAAGGACTTTAAAGAAATAGGCGCGGGCGAAGACTATTCGTCGTCTTCGTCCTCTTCTTCATCGCCACCTTCGTCACCTTCTTCAGCTTCCTCAGGTGCTGATGCAGGCTCTTCTTCAACCTCGGCCTCTTCAGCAGGAGCAGCTTCTTCAACGGGTGCGGCTTCTTCAGCAGGAGCAGCTTCTTCAACAGGTTCTTCTGCATGAGCAGGCTCTTCAGCAGGAGCAGCATGTTCCTCTACATGTGCTGCTGCAGGTGCTTCTTCAAG
>JAJDAW010000101.1 GCA_029261635.1 Nitrospinaceae bacterium | reverse complement strand
GTTCAATTCGTCACCGGCATGGAAAATATTCGCGATGTCATCCCTTTCCCCCGCACCCCCAAACACGCCCGCTTCTAGCCGGCCATGCGGCCGCGGGCGATAGTCTGTACCCGTATAGCGGAACAGATATCTTTGAGCCTTTTACTATAGTGGTTTAAGGATTTATTGAACTCTATCCAGAAGCTTGAGTGGATTTGTATCGCTTACAAAAGAATAGACCTATATCCTCCCACGCTAGTGGGTGGGGAGAGTGAAGTGGAAGGTGGTGCCTTTTCCGGGTTTGGTTTCAAACCAGAGCTTTCCTTGATGGTTTTCTTCAATGATACCTTTGCAGGATAGAAGGCCCAGACCGTTGCCATCTTTCTTTGTTGTTAAAGTGTCTTTGAAAAGATAATTTTGAATTTCTTCAGGGATGCCCGCCCCTTTGTCCGTAACACTGACTTGTAGGAATCCGTTGTTTCGGCTGATTCCAACTTCAACCATTCCACCTGTTTCAGTGACGTAGCCAGCGTTGATGATCAGGTTTTGCAAAACACGCTGAATATCGAGAGGATAAAAGACAGCCTCCAGAGAATCTCCCGAAGGGTTTATCTTTACATCTTTGTCTTGTAACTGCTTGTGAGTAGAAAGGCCTTCTACAGTCTCTTCGATAACGGGAACAATCGCTTTTTTTGATTTTACATATTCCGTTTTAATTTTTTTGATGTGATTCAAACTGGAATCCAGAAGGTCCATCAGATTGGTGCGAACGGTTTCAACGATGGTCTGGCATTTTTCCATATCTTCCAGTCCATCACGTTTTTTATGTCCGGGTTCGGTTCCTTCATATAACTCGACGGAATCTTCAATGGACAGTTCGGCGAGGCCGAGAGTGCTTAAAAAATTTCGGATGTCATGGGTGAATATGCTCAACTTACGCATGTCTTTCATCATTGTATCCAGATCTCCGCGAACGCGACTGGAAAGGGTGCGCATGATGGATAAAAGAGCCTGCGGTTCAGAAGCTAGATAGGTATGGAAATGTTCTTCGTTGATTTCCATGAGCAGGGTTTGTTTTTCTGCTCTTGCGGATGCCGAGCGAGCTTTGGACTCAATCAGCGACATTTCACCCAGATATTGCCCCGATCCTAAAACGGCAATTTGTTTTGGGCCTTTAAAAACGTCAAGTTCCCCTTCGAGAATGAGGTACATGGCGTTTTCAAGGTCGTCCTCATTGAACAGGACTTCGCCGGGTTGAAGTGAAATTTCCCGACAATGGTCTACCAAAACGCTCAAAGTAGATTCATCGAAAAAACTGAGCAGGTCGGTTTCCTTCAACAGCCTGATCTTTTGCTCTTTATCCATGAGAAAATCTTACCATATGTTGCCCGGTTAGGCAACCAAACCGCATTACACGGCGCTCAAATCAATTTTCAGTAGATTATATTTGTTTGAGATAAACGGCAGTTTCTATGTGTTGGGTTTGTGGGAACATGTCGATCACCCGCATATCGTGAATTTTGTAACCTTCGAGTCTTTCCAGGTCACGAGCGAGGGTGGATGGATTGCAGGAGACATATATGATTTGTTTCGGTTGCGATTCAAGCAATGTTTTTATAACCGATTCGGAACAGCCTTTCCTCGGCGGATCAATTATAAAAGTATGAACTTTTTCTTTAGATACAACCTGCGGCGCGTGTTCTTCCACGCTCCCGGTCAGAAATTGGCACTGGGTAATGCCGTTGGTTTCTGCGCTCAGGCGAGCATCTTCCATAGCTGGTTCGAATTGTTCGATGGCGATCACTTTTTTGCCTTTTGCCGCAAGCCACAGTGCAATGCCTCCAGAACCGCTATAAGCATCAATAATGGTTTCCCCTTCGGCGGCATCGACCCAATTGTCGATCAGATCGTAGAGACGTAAAGTCTGCGCTGAATGGATTTGGAAAAAGGATCCTAGAGAAAGGTGGAAACTCAAGTCGGCAAGTTTGTCAGTGAGCCTTTCTTTTCCCCATAGCAATTTGTTTTCTTTTCCTAAAATTACATTGGTCGCACGCGGATTGATGTTTTGAATGATGCCGACAATACCAAGTTCTTTTAATTTCTTCTCTTCGGTGAGTTCGATCAGAAAATTCCGTGGGAAGCGGCCTTCATTGGTGATCATCCCTAAAAGAATTTCACCCGTGGACTCTGAATGCCGGATGACCAGCCCTCTTACCAGCCCGCGATGGTTTCCTTCGTTGTAAACGGAAATTTGATTTTTCTTTAATATCTCGCGCAGCCATTCTTTGACCTTGTTGATAGGCTCTGGAAGAATATCGCAAGTGGGCGAGTCGGCAACTTTGTGAGAGCCTTCGGAATAGAATCCGATTTGTGGGTCACTGGTTTTTCCTTGTACTGCGAAACTGGCTTTGTTGCGATACTGATATTGTTTTTCTGCCGCCAGAGTTTCGATTTTTTCGGGAAGCTCGACTCCACCAATACGACTCAGGCTATCTCGAACAACTTGAATCTTGAATTCGAGTTGTTTTTCATAGCTGAGATCTTGAAATTTACAGCCACCACATTTGAAAAAGACAGGGCAGGGTGGGTCAACCCGGTCTTTGGAAAGCTGTGTCCGTTCAAATATATCCATCACGCCGAAGCGGGGTGTGATTTTGATCATTTTCCCTCGAACGCGATCACCGGGAAGGCCACCGGGGGTGAACACAGTATAGCCTTCGTGGCGGCAGAGTCCATCGCCGCTGGATGCCAAGGTTTCTACATCCAATTCTAGTCGGTCACCCCGTTTCACAGGGATGTTTAATTTAGTTTTTGCCATGGTCTATTTTATTGTTCGTGTAGTTTAATGAGGGGAGAACTTTACCACACTCCGTTGCGAGAACCTAGAATTCGGTTGTATACTTGCCGCTATGAATAAAACCACAGCCATATTAGCAGCCGTTTCCGAAGAGATCGCCGGTATCAAGCAGGCCATGAATATCTCTGACCGGATTCGTCTGGGTAAATCCGAAGCCTGGCCGGGGAAATGGCAGGGGAAGAATATCGTCCTCGTTCGCACCGGAGTCGGTAAGCAACGTGCCGCCGACGCGGCATTGCAGACAATAGAGCAGTTTTCTCCCGACCGATTGCTCAGTATTGGATACGCAGGCGGATTAGTCCCGAAACTTGAAGTGAGCGATCTGATCGTCGCTGAGCAGATTGTGGATGTGGAATCTTCCGCAGAGTTTGTGCCCGATCCGCAATGGCTGCAGTTGGCGCAAAACGCTTCCACACCGGAAAATTGTAAAGTTATTTCAGGAAAACTGGTCACTGCAGATAAGGTCATTCATAGTCCACAAGATAAAAAAGAATTTGGTGAACGTTTATCCGCCGAAGCGGTGGAGATGGAAACCTCTGCGATTGCTAAAGTGGCAACCGATAAAAACCTGCCGTTTTTATCCGTGCGAGCGATTTCCGATTCCGTCGAACAGGAAATTTTGGACAGTTCCTCGTTTCTCGGGAGCGATGGGGAAATTTCCAAACTAAAAGCCGGGTGGTATGTTCTAACGCATCCCGGTTCCATTTCCAGTGCCCTGTCCCTGCGCTCACAAACTCTAAAAGCCACACGCACTATGACCGAGTTTGTCTTCAACCTGTTATAAGACCTTTGCGTAAGTCGTCATTGCGAGCGTAGCGAAGCAATCCAAGCTCTACAACAACATGTATTTGCAAAATGATGCATTGCCGACACTCAGAGAGTGTTTGGAGTTAAGAGTTTTTTCTAGGTCTGGATCGCCGCGCCGCTTTGCGGCTCGCGAAGACGTGCGGAGGACTTATGCAAAGGCCTCGTCTATAGAAGTCCGGGAAAAAATTGACGTTGCCGTCGGAAATCCGGTCATTTTTTGCCGGAAACTCTGACGCGAGTCTCTTTGTTCTTAAATTGTAAAATCCTTTATTTATATAGCCTTGCCGCTGTTTTGTTGTGTGTGTTTAGGTTTGGCATGGGGATTGCTATATGTATAACTGAAGATTCGAACTGGCACTGCCACCTCCAACGGATTGAATTCACCTCCAAGTGATTCAATCCGTGGCGTGCCAATCTTCGATGGCTAACAAGCTTTTTTCTCTCCGGCTCCCTTAAAAGGGAGCCCCCCTCCTCCCCCTCCAGCGTGACGCTGGACTCTACTGATCAATACCCATAAAGCGAAACAAACATCCTCAAGCCTTTTACTATAATATCTAAAGATAGCTTAGGCTATCGACCCATAGCGGATCCTTAAGAATCGGGATTAGTTGGTAGCAAAAACATTTTACGAGCTAAGTCTGATTGTAAACGCTCTTTAGAATACAATTTCCCCAAAATCCCTTTAGACATGAGGTCTTCATTTCGACTAATAAATTCATCAAAACTGGAATGGTCTGTTGTGTGGATTCGCTCAGCAATTAAGCTTAAGAAGGCGAGAGTTATGGTCAAGTTAAACTTATCTGGCGCGCCAGCTTTAATCGCTATCGACTCAATTGCTTCAGCATATTTGATAGAGGTGGATTGAAAGCCATACTTATGGAACATTTCATAAGCAACCCCAATGTGATCAATGTGACGAAAGGAACTCGGATCAATTTCATGGATTTCAAACTTTTGTGCCAATTCAGATAATTCAATTTTCATATTGGTCTCCAGTTTCGATAAACTTGTTGTTATCAGTTCTTTTGACGAGTTTTAAATAAAGGTCTTATTCTTGAGATTGTAATTATTTACAAGCTTCGAATTTGCTTTATCTCTTCAGCGTCAATTCCTAAAGACTCTAAAAATTTTTGATGCTCGTCTGGTTCCATTTCTTCAAATTTTTGATGCCATACGTGCATAGCAGCTTCATCAAACCCTGCCGCTATCATTATTTCTACCCATCGTTCTTTTGTGACCATATTTTCCTCTAATAATTTAGGTTCCTGCAATAAAGCTACTATTGCCTTCTGCTGTTTCTTAATAAGCAATATCTCTTTTCCTAGCTTAAGAAGGTGATCTCTCAATATCTGGAATTGAGACGATTCTTTTTTACGATTTAATAGGTCAACGATGCTTGCGACAGTTATTCCATATGAACGGTAAGAAACAATTATTTCTAACCGTTCAATTTCATTATCGCCATACCATCTGTAGCCATTTTCCGAGCGAGACGCTGGCAACAAAAGACCCTCTCGTTCGTAGTAAAGAATGGTAGCTCTAGAAATGCCAAATTTTCTAGCGAGTTGAGTTACAGTAAGCATAAAGTCACCAGTTACCAAGCGAGGAATAATTATGAACCCTAATCCTATAGACGGGTCAACAGAAAATTAATAATAATATTAAGAGATACAGAAATTATGTAGCAAATTTTTGAGTAATTGCTTTTTGAAATCAAAAAGGTTTTGATTATATTTACGCTTGGTATGGAGGTCCCGCCGCACTTATTTTAGTTCTAGTTTGGAGAGAAGAGGAGGTGGTGATTGCTACCGCCG